>CAIWFK010000071.1 GCA_903911905.1 uncultured Myxococcales bacterium | reverse complement strand
GGTTCTCGACCGGCACTCGCTCGATGTCGGCCTTGATGCCGATGACCGCGCGACCGTAGTTGTGCCAGGGCAGCGCGGCGGCGCGCACCCGGCTGCGCAGCACGAAGCCGCCGCTGTTTTCGCTGCGCTCGAACTCGTTGCGCACCACCGTCATCTCGGTCTCGAGGTCCTTCTTGTCGACGAAGCTGTTGACCATGCGCTCGGCCTCGAACCGAATGCCGAACTCGAGGTTGGCGTCGGTGGCCGGCATGGTCTCGAAGTAGTTGGTGCGGTCTTCGCTGGTGGTGCCGTTGAAGCGGCCGCCGCGCAGCCCCAGTTCCTTCTTGGGGTCCTTGTACTTCGGGCTGCCCTTGAACAGCATGTGCTCGAGCAGGTGGGCCATGCCCTTCTCGCCGTAGCCTTCGCTGCGGCTGCCCACGAGCACGGTCAGGTTCACGGTGACCGTCGAGGCGGCCTGTTCCGGCACCAGAATGACCCGGAAGCCATTGGGCAGGCTGTATTCGGTGATGCCCTCGACGGTGGGGCCGGGCACGAACGGCTTGGGAGCAGCAGCCAGGACGGCCGCGGCGAGCAGGTGAGCGAGCATGAGCGCAGGTTCTCCGGTGAAACGTTCAGGTGAGCTGACGAACGCGCGGACCTTCGCTTGCAGTGCGCCGACTCACAACTCCAAAACGTGTACCACCGCGCCCAGCGGAATCGAGCCGAAGACGTGGGGAAAGAGCGCGGCCAGCGCGTGGTGGCGCTGCCTGCCGGGCGCCAGGGGGGCCGGCGGTTCCCACTTCAGTTCGACGTCGAGTTTCGTCTCGTCGATGGAGACGATGACCACGCGCGCCTCGGGCGGGAAGTACGCCGCGCGCACCGCGTGGGCGACTTCGAGCGTGCCCGCGCAGTGCACGAAGCCGTCGGCCTCGAAGCGGGCGGGGGTGTAGCGGCCCTGCCGGTGGCCCTGCGCCCATTCGGTGGCCAGCGCGACGTGGAAGATCATCGCGCGACAGTCTGCCATCGCTCGCGAAGACCTACATTGTCGACGAGGGTGGTTGAATGTCGGTTCTTCGGTGGTGTATGGGCGCCAGTCCGACCGTTTTTTTCCGCCTACCTCGGCCGGTTGCCTGTTTTTCCCGGGGGATTTCACGTGGTTTTCTCCATCGCCCTGCTTGCTCTGTTGAACGCCGCTCCGGCGCCGATTCCGGTCTTCATTCCCGGAGACGCCGAAGCCAGGCGCTTCAAGGAAGCCTTCGAGCGTGGCGAGGCCCTCTTCAAGGAAGGTGACTTCGGCGCGGCCGTGGCCAACTTCCGTGAGGCCGACCACGCCCGCATGACGCCCGAGGTGGCGTACGACCTGGCTCGCTGTCACGAGCGGCTGGGCGACCAGGCGTTCTCGATTCTCTATTACCGCCTGTACATGCGCCGCGCGCCCAACGCCCCCGACACCCTCGAGGTCGCCGAGCGCGTGGGCACCGCGCTGGCGAAGGCCGAGGCCGATGGTCGAGGCTTCCTCGAACTCGATGCGCCCCGCGCGACCAACCTCACCGTCGCCGGCCACCTCTTCGTCGAGGGGCCGGTCGCGCTCTTCCTCGCGCCGGGTGAGTACGAGGTGACCGGCGACTTCCCCGCAGGCAAGCGCAAGATGAGCGTGCAGATTCGCACCGGCCGCACCGCGACCGTGACCTTCGAGCCCTCGCAGCCGCCCATGCTTCCGCTCGAGCGCGCGCTCTCGGCCGAGCTGATCGCCGCCGGCAAGACCGAGCCCTCGACGGGCCCCTCGACGCTGCGGGTCGGCAGCTACGTCACCGCCGCGGCCGGGCTCGCCGTCCTCATCGGTGGCATCGCCATGGGCGCCTCGTCGCAGGCCGACGCGAACCAGCTCAAGACCGACCGCAGCCTCACCATCAGCCAGGCCCGCGACCTGGCGGCGACCGCCAACACCAAGGGGGTGGTCGCCAACGTGCTCTTCGGCGTGGGCGGCGCGGCCATCGCCGGCGGCGTGGTGATGTGGGTCTTCTCGATGCCCGAGCCCGGCATGAAGGCAGGCGCGCCGTGACCCGGTTCGCTTCGCGTGGCGCGCTCGCCGCGTGGGTGCTGCTGGCGGCCTGCGCGACCAACATTCAGGTCGACCCGCAGGGCTTCCGCTGCGACCCCGGCAACGTGTGCCCCTCGGGCTACCAGTGCCTCAGCGGCGCGTGCGCGAAGCAGGCCGACGCGTGCGCCGGCGTGCAGTGCGATCTGGCCCCCGCGGCCATGTGCAACGGCACCACCTCGCGCGTCTTCGTGGGCCGCTGTGACAACGGCACCTGCACCTACGACGCGGTGGACACCGCGTGCGCGAAGGGCTGCGCCAACGGGGCGTGCGTCGACGCGTGCGCGGGCGTGACCTGCCTGTCGCCTCCGGTGACCACCTGCATCGACCCCATGACCCTGCGCACCTTCGCGCAGACCGGCACCTGCAACGCGGCCTCGGGCATGTGCAGCTACCAGTCGACCGACGTGGCCTGCCCCATGGGGTGTTCGGCCGGGCAGTGCCACGGCGCGAACCTCTGCGCCAACGTCACCTGCAACGCGCCGCCCGCGCCGGTGTGCATGGGCAACACCGCGCGCACCTTCGCGGCCACCGGTAGCTGCGACCCGAACAGCGGGCAGTGCGCCTACGCCCCCACCGACACCGTCTGCCCCCAGGGCTGCCAGGGCGGTACCTGCGTGATGCCGGCGCTCACCTTCACCCAGGTCGGCCCGCGCGTGCGCTTCGCCATCAACGCGCTCGACGTCGCGCCCGGTGGCGGCACGGCGCTGGCCGTCGGCAACGCCGGTCGCGTCGCGCGCTGGAACGGCACCGACTGGAACGAGCTGACCACGCCTTCCACCGCTGCCGACCTCAGCGCCGTCAGCTTCGTCGCGCCGCAGGTGGCCTTCGTGGTCGGCGCCAACCGCACGGCGTGGTCGTGGCGCAGCAACACCGGCACCCTGACCCCGCAGAACCTGCCCGGCTCGCCGACCGACCTGGTGGCCGTGCACGGTCGCTCCGAGACCAACGTGCTGGTCGCCGACGCCGCCGGCAACTACTGGAAGCTGGGCACCAACGGCTGGAGCAACGGCTCGCTGCCCAACGGCGACGGCCCGTTCGAGATGAAAGCGGCCTACATCGACGAGTCGGCGCGCGAGCGCATCGCCGGCACCTGCAACGGCACCAGTTGCGTGGCCTACCGCAACGGCGCGGGGTGGATCGTCGACACCGACACCGACACCCTGGGCTTCGCCGCGCTGGGCGGCAGCTTCGCTCCCGCCACCACCGCCTCGTCGGAAGTGTTGGTGGGCCGCAGCAGCAACACGCTGTCCAGCCACACCCAGTCGGGCGTGTTCAGCGACCTGTCGCTGACGCCCACGCTCGAGGGTGACGGCGTGGTGGGCCTGACGGCCGACTCGGCCTCGCCGGTGCCCACCATTCGCTCGGTCTACGCCCTGACCTCGTCGACCGGGTTGTCGGGCCACCTGTACCAACTGACCCGCAGCTCGACGAGCGTGAGCGCCAACCCGGTGCTCGACCTCTACATGGGCAACGAAGCGCTCTCGCCCAGCGCCTCGACCCAGGGCGTGCTGGTCGCCGAAACCAACCGCGTGGCGGGCGCGAACAACGTCTTCCGCCACTCCAGTTCGCAGGACGACGCGCTCGACGTGGGCGAAGACTTCGCCGGCGTGTCGGCCGACACCGCCAACGGGCTGGTCGCGGCCAGCATCTTCGGCGACCTCGCCTTCCGCAAGGCCAGCGCCGCGACGTGGACCTTCGTGCGCGCGCCGGCCCTCTCGGTGCTGGGCGTCGAGGCCCGCAACGGCACCTCGGTGCTGATGGTCGGCAAGGACGGCACCACGGGCGACGGCGTCGTCGAACGGTGGACCCAGGCTGGCGGCTTCACCCGCGTCGCGACCCAGAGCGGCGTGATGATGAACGCGGTCTGCCGCGTCAGTGACACCGAAGGTTGGGCGGTGGGCGACTCGGGCACCATTCTCTCGGTGAGCGCGACCGGCGCCTCGCCCGTCGCGTCGACCACCAACGCCGACCTGCTCTCGGTCGACTGCGTCGCCGGTTCCGCCATCGCCTGCGGCACGGGTGGCACGGTGCTCAAGTTCGCAAACGGCTCGTGGGCCCAGGTCACTCCCGCCTTCCCGCTCTCGCGCACGCTCAGCGCCTGCCGGCTGGCCGGCTCGGTGGCCCTGGTGGGCGGGGACAACGTCTTCGCCAGCCTGGCCAACGGCGCGTGGACCCAGTTGCCCGCCAAGGGTGGGCTGACCGGGCTGGTGGCCCGCTCGGCGGCCGACGTCTACGCGTCGGTGCTGGTGACTCCCGCCACGTCGACCAACCCCGGTTCGAGCGCGATTTACCGCTTCGACGGAATGCGCTGGTCGGCCAACCCCCTGGCTTCCGTCACCGGAGTGGCCGGGGGGGGTGTGCAAATAGGCGCAAGAGTGGTATTTGGTGGGACTGGCGGCGTGCTCGTGGAGGGACGCTGACCTTCCAGCAAGTCGTTCGCCGTGGCCGGAGACATCATGCTCGCAGGTGCAGAACAACAGGGGGAGCTCGACCCGCGCATTCGTATTCGCGCGCCGTTGCGGTGTGACGGCATCGGTCGACTTGATTGCGCAGAAGACGTCCACTCCGGTGGCCGCCTGGCCGTGCGCTGGTTGCCGCTCGAAGCCAACGGCGACGCCGCGGCGCGAGCCTGCCAGAAGCTGCCGCAGCACCCGACGCTGCCGCGCATTCTGCAGACCGGCCAGGTTGGCGGTTCGGCCTTCGTGGCCATGGACTTCCCCGACGGGCAATTGATGTCGACCATGGTCGGCGTGGGAGAGCGCCTCGAGGTCGAGCAGGTCATTCGAATCGCCGCCCAGTTGTCCGACGCGCTGGCCACCGTGCACGAGCAGGGCGTGGTGCATGGCGAGCTGAGCCCCGACTCGGTGCTGGTGGTGCCCGGCACGCGCGCGTACCTGTGGGACATGCCGCTGGTCATCGCCAACCGGTTGACCGACCGGCGCGGCGAGAACCGGCTGATGCAGAACCTGACCAAGACCGGCCCCTACCTCGCGCCTGAGCGAGCGCGTGGCGAAGGGTCGAGCCAGGCGGCCGACGTGTTCTCGCTGGGCGTGGTGTTGTGTGTGGCGTCTGGAGCGCCGTTGCCGACTGCCTCGACCACGCTGGGCGTGGTGCACCAGGTCGCGGTGGGTGAATGGTTGCCGCGCGTGCCGGCGATGCTGCCCGACCCGTGGCGGTCGATCGTGCAGCGCATGGTCGCGGTGGTTCCCTCGGAGCGACCGACGGCGCGGGAAGTCGCCCGGGCCTTCGCCGAAGCCCCCCAGCCCAATTCGCTGCCCACGGTTCCGGAATTCCCCGCGGTGCGTCTGCCGCCCCAGTTGCTCGCGGTCGCGGCCGCAGCGGTCGAAGCCAGCGCGCCTGCGCGGCCCTCGATGACCCTCGAGGCGCCGGTGGTCGACGTGGTGCGCATTCCCACCGGTGAGCTCGACGGCGTGCCGCTGTCGGCTGCGGTGGTGTTGCCTCCGCCCCTGCCGGTGACCGTGGCGCCGGCGCCCGTGGCGGTGACCTCGGTCCGGGTGTCCGAGAACGTGTCGGTCTCGCCCGAGCTGGCCTCGGCCGCCCTGGCGATGACCGCCGACGAAGAACGCAAGCCCGCGCGCTCGCCGATGTTCTGGGCGGCGATGGCGACGGCGGCGCTGGTGCTGCTGGTGGTCACCGGCGTGGTGTTCGCGTCGTCGGCGAACAAGGCCGTCGCGCACAAGCCGGCGGTGGTCGCGCCCGCGCGCGTACAGGCGGCGCCTGCGCCGCGAGCCGAGCCTGAAGACGACCTCGCCCCCTTGACCCGGTTGCCGTCGCGGCCTGCGCGCGTCACGCCGACGCGTCAGGCGCGTGGCTCGGCGGCGAAGCTCTCGGAGTCGGCGTCCGCGCCTACGGTGGAGCCCAAGGCCACTCCGGCTCCCGCGGCCGAGCCGGAGCGCGACTTCAGCTTCCTCGACGGTGCGGAAGCGCCGAGCGCGGAACTGAAGCGACCGACGTACTGAAGGGTCGTCGCAGGTGACCGACCCCGACGTCGGGCGAACCGGTGGCGGTGGGCAGGCCGTCGTTGGAGCCTCGAGCGGGGCTGCCGTGGCGCATTTTCGTGCGTTGCGCGCCGGGCCGGTGCAGAAAGCCGCCCATGAGCCGACTCCGCGCCTTGCCCGTCGTCCTCGCCGTCGTCATCCTCTCCTGCAAGACCGCCGAAACGCCTGCGCCGGCCCCCGTCAAGGCCGAGCCCGCGCCGGTGGCCAAGGTCGAGCCGCCACCGGCTCCGCCCGAGCCGAAGATCGACCTGCCTTTGGCCGCGGCGCTGCTCAAGCCGCCGCTCGGCCTGGGTGAAGTCGCCGCGCCCATCGAAAACCCCACCACCGCCGAGAAGGTCGACCTGGGCTGGAAGCTCTTCTTCGACAAGCGCCTCTCGAAGGACGGCTCGATGGCCTGCGCGCAGTGCCACCACATCGAACTGGCCTACACCTCGGGCGCGGCGCTCGACGCCAAGGTGGGCGGCGCCCAGAACAAGCGCAACGCGCCGTCGATGCTGAACCTGGGCTACCACTCCAGCTTCTACTGGGACGGCCGCATGCCGACCCTCGAAGCGGTCTCGAACGCCGCGTGGAAGGGCCAACTGGGGGCCGACCCCGCCGCCGTGGCGAAGTCGCTCAACGAGGTGCCGGTCTACAAGGCGCTCTTCGTGCGCGCGTTCGGCGAGCCCGCGTCGGCCGACAATGTGCCGCGCGCGCTGGCCTCGTGGCTGCGTGCCCTGCAGAGTGGCAACAGCGCCTGGGACAAGGCGCAGGCCGGTGACGCCAAGGCCCTCTCGAAGGACGCCCAGGAAGGCTCGAAGCTCTTCACCAGCAAGGGCTGCATCGTGTGCCACGTGCCGCCGCTGTTCAGCGACTTCGACTTCCATTCGGCGGGCATCGGTGACGACGCCGGCCGCAAGGACACCACCAAGGCCGACGCCGACGTGGGCAAGTTCAAGACGCCCTCGCTGCGCAACGTGGCCCTGACCGCGCCGTACTTCCACGACGGCCACGCGAAGACCCTCGAAGAGGCCATCGCCCTGATGGCGAAGGGCACCGGCGGCGGCCCCCACCCGGTCGATGCGAAGTTCAAGGCCCAGAAGCTCTCGCCGAAGGAAGCCAAGGCGCTCAAGGCCTTCCTCGAGTCGTTGACCGGTGAGTCGACCTTCACCACCGAGCCCACCCTGCCGTGAGTTGGTCGCGCTGGCTGCTCGCGCTGGCGCTCTCGACCCTCGGTTGCGTCAAACGGGTCGACGAATACTCGTCGACCCGCACCGTGGTCTTCGTGGCGAAGACCATTCGCACGCTCGACCCGCGACACCCCATCGCCCAGGCCCTGGCCATGCGCGGCGGCACGCTGCTGGCCGTCGGTACGCGCGACGAGGTGCTCGCGCAGGCGGGCAGCGACGCGGTGGTCGAGACGTTCCCCTCGTCGACCATCGTGCCGGGCCTGGTCGACGCCCACGGTCACCTGCTGCACCTGGGGCAGGCGCTGCTCACGCCCGCCCTGCAGGGCGCCGTCACCGAGGCCGAGGCAGTGGCCCTGGTGAAGGCGAGCGCCCAGCGAGGCGACTGGTTGGTGGGACGCGGGTGGGACCAGAACCGGTGGCCGGGTCATGCCTTTCCAACCCGGGCCTCGCTCGACCTGTCCTTCCCCTCGACGCCGGTGGTGCTGACCCGGGTCGACGGTCACGCGGTGTGGCTCAACGGTGAGGCGTTGCGGCGAGCGGGCATCACCCGGGCCACCAGGGACCCCGAGGGCGGGCGCATCGTTCGCGACGCCGGGGGCGAGCCGACCGGGGTGTTGGTCGACCACGCCATCGACCTGGTGCACGTGCCCGCACCGACCACCGAGGCGCGAGCGCAGGCGCTCAAGCTGGCGCTCGAGACCTGTGCGCGCCTGGGGCTGACCCAGGTGCACGACGCGGGCATGGACCTCGAGACCCTGCGGGTACTGCAGCAGTGGGACATGCTGGGTGCCTTGCCGACGCGGGTCTACGTCATGGTCGACGGGCAGGACGCCGCGCACGCCGACGAATTCCTGGGGCTGGGGCGCTCGAAGGGCCGACGGCTCGAGGTGCGGGCGGTGAAGCTGGTGCTCGACGGCGCGCTGGGGAGTCGCGGGGCGTTGCTGGGTCAGCCCTCTGCCGACGAGCCTTCGACGCGGGGGTGGTCGCTGCTCTCGCCCGAGGTCTTTGACGCGCGGGCCCGGGCCTTCGCCGACGCGGGGTTCCAGGTCGCGGTACACGCCATCGGCGACGAGGCCGCGAGGTTGGCGCTCGACACGCTGGTGGCCCTCGCGCGCGCCCACCCCGATTCGAGGCCACGGCTCGAGCATGCCCAGGTGCTCGCGCCCGCCGACCTCACGCGGCTGGCCGAAGGGGCGGTCATCGCCAGCATGCAGCCTCCCCACGCGACCAGCGACCTGGCGTGGGCGCAGGAACGCCTGGGGCCCGAGCGCGTGCAGTGGGCGTATGCTTGGCATTCGGTGTTGCAGGCCGGCGGGCACCTGGCGCTGGGCAGCGACTTTCCCATCGAGTCGCCCAACCCGCTGTGGGGGCTCTACGCCGCGCGCACGCGCACCGACCAGAAGGGGCAGCCCGAGGGCGGCTGGTTCCCGTCGCAGCCGCTGACGGGGCAGGAGGCGCTGGAGGGCTTCACCACCGGCGCTGCGTTCGCGTCGTTTGCCGAGCAGCAGCGCGGTCAGCTCATCGCCGGGCGCGAGGCCGACTTCGTGATCCTCTCGGTGGACCCGGTCGACGACCCGCCGCGCGCCTTGCTCGAGGCCAGCGTTCGACTCACGGTGGTCGACGGCATCGACGTGTACCGCGCCCCGAGGTGAGGGGGATCAACCACTTGGCGTGCCAGCGGAAAATTTGAGCGGCACCGCCCGGTGGTATTGTTACCCTTTTGGGTGAGGTTTCAGGGAGAGAGCGCGAATGTCGAGTGCTGACGTGCTGGTGGTCGACGATTCCGCGCACTACCTCGAAATCATCTCGGCCATGCTCGAATCGCGCGGCCACGCGGTGCGGGTCGCCAATGGTGGGCACGAGGCCCTGGTTCAGGCCCGCTCGAAACCGCCCGACCTGGTGCTGCTCGACATTCACATGCCCGACCTGAGCGGCTTCGAGGTCTGCCGCGAGCTGCGCAAGACGTGGACCGCGCCCCAGATGCCCGTGCTCTTCCTGAGCGCCTGCAGTGATTCGCAGGACAAGGTGCGCGCCTTCGAACTGGGGGGCGTCGACTACGTCACCAAGCCCTTCCAGTTGGACGAGATGATGGCCCGTGTCGAGCTGCACCTCGAGCTGCGCCGGCTGCAGCAGCAGGCCGTCGACCGGGCTACCGAGCTCGAGCGGGTCAACCAGCGTCTGCTCAAGCTCGAAGAAGGGCGCCGACGCATGCTGGCCGCCGTGGTGCACGACCTGAAGAACCCGCTGACGCCATTGCTCAAGAACACCGAGTGGCTGCTGGCCGAAGCCACCAGCTCCGACGAAGCCACCGACGTGCTGCGCGACGTGCACCTCTCTGCGGCCCACCTGCACCGCATGGTGCTCTCACTGCTCGACGTGGCGCGCAGCAGCGAGGGCACGCTCGAACCGAGGTTGTCGGCGGTGGCGGTGGCGCCGTGGCTCGACGAGGTGCTCGAGCTGCCCCGCCTGCACCTTCGGCACACGCCCAGCCGGCTGGTGGCGGTGGCCGACGACGTGGCGGCACCCTTCGACCCCGACCTCCTCGCCCGCGTGGTGCAGAACCTGGTCGACAACGCGCTCAAGTACTCGCCCCAGCGCTCGCCCGTGCGGGTGACCGCGGGGCTGACTGCCAATGGAGGCCTTCGGGTGATGGTGCGGGACGAGGGGAAGGGCATTCCCGCCGTCGACCGCGAACGCATCTTCGACCCGTGGGCGCGCCTCGACGAGCACGACGCGCACGCACGGGTGAGCCATGGGCTGGGCCTGGCGTTCTGCCGCCAGGCCGTGCACGCCCACGGAGGTCTGATTCGAATCGAACCGGTGGAGCCGACCGGAGCCTGCTTCGTGGTCGAGCTCCCCTGCGCGCGAAGCTAGTTACTTCTTCTCGGCGACCGCAGGCTTCTTGCCGGCGCGCGCCTTGGTGCCCTCGAAGAGCGCCTTGGTGTCGACCGCGGGCTGCTTCTTCGCCGCGAGAATGACGTTGACCGCGCGGACGATCTTCGCGCGCGACTTGCGGCTGATTTCCTTGTCGGCGACGGCCAGCTCGACCTGCTGCGAGTTGATGCCGCGGCCGCTGGTCTTCGGCTTCTCGAGGTTCAGCTCGGCGTACTTCTTGTCGGCGGTCTCCTTCACGCGGCGCTTCTCGGCGCGCTTGACGAGCAGGGTGCGCGAGGCGTGATCGGTGGCCTCGATGCGCTTGCTGGTGGTGGCGACCTGCGCCGCGGTGATGCCCTTCGACTCGATGAACGACTTGAACGTGCCCATGTCAAAACACCCGTCTGGAAGAAACGTGGAAAGGCGGCCCGTATGCCTCGAAACCCGGGTTCTTTGCAATGATCCATCGCGATCAACTTGATCACGAGGCCAAGGTGCGTGTAAGGGGACAGTCCCTTTCAGGCAGGAAGACTTTAAAACCATGGCGAAGACTTCGTCGATCAACAAGAACGAGCACCGCAAGCAGCTGGTCAAGAAGTTCGCGACCCGCCGCCAGGAGCTCAAGGCCACCATCAAGAACCCGGCGACCAGCGCCGACGACCGCGCGGTCGCTCAGCAGAAGCTGGGGAAGTTGCCCCGCGACTCGAACCCCATTCGGGTCACGGTTCGCTGCCTCGTCACGGGTCGCCCCCGCGGCAACCTGCGCAAGTTCGGCCTCTCGCGCATTCAGTTCCGTGAGAAGGCGCTCGCTGGCGAGCTCACCGGCGTCGTCAAGGCCAGCTGGTAAGAAGGAAAGAGAGAATTCCATGAGCCGCGTATGTCAGGTGACGGGCAAGCGCCCGATGGTTGGCAACAAGGTCAGCCACGCCAACAACAAGTCGAAGACCCGTTCGCTCCCGAACCTCCAGAAGCACCGGTTCTGGGTCGCCAACAAGAAGCAGTGGGTGACGTTGCGCGTGTCGGCGCACGGCCTGCGCATCATCAACAAGCGGGGCATCGAGCGCGTGGTCAGCGAGCTCGAGGCCGCGGGCGAGCTCTAAGCCGCTCGTCGTCCCCTGCCTGAAAGCCTTCACGGGCCGCGCTCCCATCTTCGGGGTCGCGGCCCGAGGTGTTTTCAGCGCACCGCCGTCAACGCCCGCTCGAGCAGCCCCGACGCGACGCTGGTGTTCAGCCGGTGCTCGTCGTCGACCAACCACACCGCCACCTCGCAGGCCGACTCGCGGGCCAGCGCGAGCGAATCGTCGAGCGGCACCACCTCGTCTCTTCTGCCGTGCACCACCAGCACCCGACCGTCGCGGGCCGGCAGCCCGCCCGGGGCCAGCACCTTTGCGCCCGCAGGGGCCAGCAACACCAGCGGCCCGCTCCAGGCGCGGGTGAAGGCCAGAAACAGCGCCACGCCACCACCGAACGACGAGCCGACCACCACGTCGGGTCGGCAGGCCCCCAGCGCGTCGCGCGCCAGTCGGAGCGAGGGTTGCACCAGGTCGGGAGGAATGCTGGCGCGCGGGTTGGCCTGACGAAAGACCTGCAGCGGCCCGGTTGGCAGGGCGGGCGCCGTGACCTCGACGCCCGCGAGGCTGCGCAGGCGGGTGGGCTTGTCACCCTGGGGGCTGCCCTCGAGCCCGTGCAGGAAGAGCACCCGCGTCATGGGCTAGTTCTTCCGGGCGAGCAGTTCGTCGATTTCCATCAGCAGCAACTGCTCGTCGCCGAAGCGGCGGGCCTCTTCGGCGATCTGCCCCAGTCGCCGCGGGTCGGGCGAGCGCGCTTCGCGCATGCGCCGCACCTCGGTGTAGAGCCCCGCCAGCGGGGCCGGCAGCTCGGCCGCCTTGTGCGCGCGGGCTTCTTCTTCTTCGGTGCCGGCGTGGAACGAATCGAGCGGGCCGAAGTACTCGTCCCACTTGGCGGTGTCGGCCGGGCCGCCCGCCACCGAGGGCACGGCCTCGGCGATGGCCACGTAGGCCCAGGTCGGCACCGGCAGGCGCACGCCGTGTTCCCACACGCGGAAGTCGACCACCTCGTGACCTTCGACCACGAAGCCCGAGGCCTCGAGCCCCGACTTGAGCCGCATCGAGAACGGGCCGCGCGCCGGCAGCCGCTCGCTGCCCACCAGCACCACCGCGTCGATGCGCTTGGGCTGCTCGGTGCAGCGGAAGTTCTTCGACATCATGGTGGGGCCCGCCACCTCGATGACCGAGGCGGTGAGCGCGGGGCCGGTGTCGCGGCCTGCGCGGTGCACCGCTCGCACTTCGCCCGTCAGTTCGATGCTCTGGCCGCCCTGCTCGCGCAGCACCAGGTGGTTGACCGCGCGGCTGCGCAGGGCCTCGTCGAGCCCGTAGTCACCGCCGCGGGTCCACGCCAGGGTCTGCTTGAAGTCGGCCAGCACGTCGTTCAAGTGCGAGAAGTCGCGCGCCACGAAGAGCTGCGGCTGCATGCGGGTGATGTCGTACGCCATGTTCACGCATTCGACCGACAGCGGCACCTTGCGCACCGCGGGCGTCAGGCAGTGCTCGGCCTCGCCGATGGAGCTCAAGAGCCCGGCGCCGTACAGCCGCGGCGCGTCGAGCGTGCCGACCAGCCCGTATTCGGCCGTCCACCAGTACAGGCGGCTGGCCTTGGTCGATTCCGACACGTAGCGCACCGAGCGCGAGGCGGCGTCGAGCCGGTGCTCGGCGTGGGCCACGTCGTCGGCCGAAGCGAGCGGGTCTTCCTTCACCACCGAGAGGTTGCGAATGGCCTCGAAGAGCGCGCGGTCTTCGGCCGAAGCGATGGCCTTGAACCCCACCTCACCCGCGGCCCGCACGTACGAGGCGTAGGCGGCGTCGGCGAGAATGGGCGCGTGGCCAGCGCTCTCGTGCACGATGTCGGGCGCCGGCGTGTAGAGCAACGTCTTGTGGCTGCGAATGTCGGCGGCGATGGCCAGAATGCCCAGCGTCTGCAGTTCGGTGAAGACGGCCGGGGGAATGAAGCCGCGCACGCCCACGCAGCGCCAGCCCAGCTTCTGCAGCTTCTCGTTCATCGTCTCGAGGCGGGGAATGACCTCGCCCTCGATGCCCGTCTGCGCCAGACCCTCGAGGTAGATGGGGTGGGCGCGGTCGCTCAGGTGCGCGCGCAGGCGGCCCATCACGTGGCGCCAGACGGCTTGATCGCGGGGCGTGTACGCCTCGTAATGTTGCTCGACGACGTAGCGCTTGAGGTGGGGGGGCAGGCCCTTGGCGACCGACGTTGGCATGGCGTTCTCTTGGCCCCGACCGTGGGTCGATTGCAAGCCTCAGCTGCTCGCGCGACGCGTCATGAGGAGCGCTGACGCTCCCCGAGCGGGTGGTGAAAAGGGGCGAACAAACCGCGTTTCGTGGTGTCTTGCACTGCCGGGAGCATGAGCGGGGTTTTGCGCGCCAGTGCCTGGGCAGCGATGGTCGTGTTGGCGAGCCCCGCGGTCTGGGCCGCTGACGGTGCGCCTGCGGGCGATTTCCCTCCGCCCAGCGCCGAGAAGCGCCTGCACCTCAAGGCCGCCCGTGCCCAGAAAGCGCCCCACATCGACGGGGTGCTGGACGACGAGGTCTGGGCCACGGCCAGGCCCGCCACCGGCTTCGTCGAGGTCGAGCCCGAGCAGGGTCGCGTCGCGCCGCACCAGTCGGTGGTGAAGGTCGCCTGGGACGACGACGCGCTCTACGTCAGCGCCCGGCTCGAACAGCCCGGCGGCCTGGGCGCCTTCAACCAGCGCGACCTTCGCCGCGACTTCCGCCCCAACGAGAGCGACCTGTTCGCGGTGGTGCTCGACCCGCTGGGCGATGGCCGCAATTCGCTCTCGTTCATTCTCAACCCCTGGGGCGCGCAGCGCGACGTGCAGGTGCTCGAAGACCAGCTCTCCGAAGACAACTGGGACACCGTCTGGTCGAGCGCCACCGCCCGCGACGACGCCGGGTGGACGCTCGAGATGGCGATTCCCTGGAAGTCGATTCGCTACGGGCCGCCCGGGACCCAGTGGCACGTGCAGTTCTTCCGCCGCGAACGCGGGGTCAACGTCGACAGCACCTGGAGCCCGTACCCCCGCACCGTCTCGCCCTACCGCGTGCCGTACGCCGGGGTCCTCGACGGGCTCGAGCCTCCCGCCGCCCGGCTGCTCTCGCTGCAACTGCGCCCCTACGTCATCGCCCGCGCCGACCGGGTGGGCGCCGGGCCCATTTCCGTCGCGCCCAGCGGCGGCGGCGAAGTCACCTGGACGCCGTCGTCGTCGACGGTGGTCGACCTGACCGTCAACACCGACTTCGCCGAGACCGACGTCGACCACCTGGTGGTGAACCTGAGCCGCTTCTCGGTCTTCTACCCCGAGCGTCGCCAGTTCTTCCTCGAGTCGTCGGGCGTCTTCCAGAGCGGCTTTGGCGGCTTCCTGCAGCCCTTCTTCACCCGCACCATCGGCGTGGTCGACGGCGACCGGGTGCCCATTTCGGCCGGCGTCCGCGCGGTCTACCGCACGCTCGACTCGAGCGCGGGGGCGCTGGTCATCGACACCCTGTCGACCGCAGCCTCGCAGGGCAGCGTGTTCGGCGTGCTGCGCTATTCGCACAACCTGGGTGACGAGAGCCGGCTGGGCGGCATGCTGGTGCTGCGGCACGACCTGCTCAAGCCCGGCGCCGACCCGGTGACCAACGTGGTGCCGGTGCTCGATGGGCTCTTCCGCCTGGGGCCGGTGACCTCGACCGTGACGGCGATGGGCTCGTCGACCACCACCGGTGCGGTGACGAAGTTCGGCGGCGCGGCGACCGCCGACGCGACGCTGCAGGGCAACTGGGGCTTCTTCAACCTCAACGGCGCCTGGGCCTCGCCTGACTTCGACGCTCGGGCGGGCTTCATGGCCCGGCCGGCCACCTTCGGCTTCGGCACCAACGGCAACCTCGACTTCCGCCCCGACTGGCTGCCGCCGTGGCTGCGCAGCATCAGCGCGAACCTGGGCACCTTTTCCATCTGGGGCAGCGAGCACCGCGACTTCCAGGAATACAACGTGTCGGTCACCCCGGTCTGGCTGGCCTTCAAGGCGGGCGACGACGCCTGGCTGTCGGTGAGCAAGTCGCTGTCGATTCTGACCTCGAGCTTTCAGCCGGTGCCCAGGGTGCAGTTCGCGCCGGGGGCCTACGAGTTCCAGACCGTCGACGTGGGGTTCGCTTCACAGGGCTCGCGCAAGTTCTCGGCGGGGTTCGACGTGGCGGCGGGTGGCTATTATTCGGCCACGACCCTGTCGGCCTCGGCGCACGCGTCGCTGCAGCCCATTCCCCACGTGCAGGTCTCGGCGTCGTATTCGTACAACCGCTTCTGGGGTGTGGGGGTGACCGGTGAGTATGCCGACACGCACCTGGTGTTGGTCGAGTCTCGGCTGGCGCTCAACCCGCGGCTGCAGCTCATCGGCAGCTACCAGCGAGACACTGCTGGCAATGCGTCGGTGCTCAACGCGCGCCTGGCGTGGGAATTCCTGCCGCTCTCGTTCGTGTACGTCGTCTACACCGACACGCGCTCGGCGTTTCCGTCGCCCGATGCGCCGGCCACCGAGCAGCGGCTGGTGGCGAAGGTGGCG
>CAIWFK010000070.1 GCA_903911905.1 uncultured Myxococcales bacterium | reverse complement strand
GCGTCGCCGTCAGCGACGAGCTGGGCTTCACCGCGCAGGGGCTGCCCACGCTCGAGCGGCGCGGCCCTCGGAAGGACCTCGACGCGCTCAAGGCGCTCGCCGCCGAATGGAACGTCGATCGCTTCGTGCTCGGGCTGCCGCTGAACATGGACGGCTCGGAGGGCCCGCGCGCCCAGGCCACTCGCGCCTTCGGTGAGCAACTGGCCGCCGTCACGTCGTTGCCCGTGCTCTACCAGGACGAACGGTTGACCAGCGTCGAAGCCAACCGAACCCTGCTCTCGGCCGACGTCTCGCGCGCCAAGCGAAAGGCTGCGGTCGATCAGCTGGCCGCGTCCCTCATCCTCCAGGGGTGGATGGATGCGCAGGGCGCCACGCGCCAGACCAACCCCGACGAAGACTGACCGTCTCGCCGGGCGGACTCCGCGGCCCCTCGTCGCCGTGCCGGCCCAACGATTCTGGCCGGTTCATGCTGGCACCACTCCTGCTGAGGCCTCGAGGGCCCGTTCACCCTCTGGAGGAATCATGGGAAGCCTGACCGTCGACCACGCCTTCGCGCCTGCCTTCGCCACCGACCCGCCCGAGCCGTCCGGCTCCTTTCCCTCGCCCGCGCTTCGCGCGCCGTCGTCGAGCACCGCCTCGAGCTGGGCGCCTTCGCTGGCCAGCCACGCGCTGCCATCGACGGGGACACCATCGCTCTTCGTGGGCGGCCAGCCTCCGGCACCAGCGCTCTTCGACTTCGGGGCGTTGCTGGGAAAGATCGTGGCCGCCCTGGTGGGGCAGCCCACCAGCCCACAGCCGACGACGCCTGGCCCGACGGCCACCGACCCTGCGACGACCTCGGAAGCGAAGGGCGACGGCAGCTCGAGCACCAGCACCTCGGTGCACGCCCAGGGGCAGACCACCCTGGGTGACACCACCTTCGCCGGCACGGCCGACGCGAAGGCCTTCGCCACGACCAGCTCGAACTCGCAGACCTTCGCCAACGCCGACGGCGTGGGCGTCAAGGGTTCGGCCAGCGCCCAGGTCGGCGTCTCGGCGACCGCGTCGGGCACGGTGACTTCGAGCCTCGGCACCTTGAGCGGCACCGCGGGGTGTTCGGCCGAGGCCTACGCGCGGGCCCAGGGCTACGCCTGCGCGAACGACAAGGGCGCCACGGCCGAAGGGTCGGCCGAGGTCGGCGCGCACGTCGAGGCCCACGCCAACGCCGACGCCGTCACCGCCGACGGACTGGTGACCGGTCACGCCGACGCCGTCGCCGAAGCAGGCACGGGCGCCAAGGCCGACGCCAAGGTGGGCGTGAGCGCCGACCCGCCCACGGCGGCGGTCGATGCCTCGGGCGGCGCTTTCGCGGGCGCGCGAGCCGGGTTCCACGCCAACGGCGGCGTCGCGGGCATGAAGTACGGCGTGTCGGGAGAAGCGTGGGCCGGAGTCGGCGTGAAGGCCGACGTTCACGCCGGCATGAGCGACGGCAAGTTCAAGTTCAGCTTTGGCATTGGCGTGGCCTGCGGCGTGGGTGGCTTCCTGAAATTCGACTTCGAGATCGACTTCGGCGCCATCGGCCGCGCGCTGGGCAACCTCTTCGGCGGCCATTCAGCCGCCGCGTCGACCACGACGGGGGCGGGCCAGGTGCTCGACGACTGGCTGGCGAAGCACCCCGACGCGAGCCAGAGGCTCGACCAGGTCGACCCGAAATACGCCAACCCGACGCCCGAACCGACGCCGTCCCCCGAGCCCGAGGAGGCGTCGTGAGCGCGCTCGCGGTACTCTTGTCCGAAGCCGAGGCCGCGCTGCTCCAGCAGGACCTGGGCCGTGCCGCCACGCTCTACGCGCGTGCCAGCGAGCTCGACGAGGCGGCGCCGTTGCCGAGCCTGGGCGCGGCGCGGGTGGCGCTGATGCTCGGCCGACCGGCCGAGGCGCTGGTGCTGGTCGAGCGGGTGCTCTCGCGGCACGAAGGGCTGGTTCAGGCGCTCACCCTTCGAGGCGCCATCGAAGAAGCGGTCGACGACCCGGCCGAAGCCCGGCGCTGGTACGAACGCGCGGTGCGCGCCGACCGTGGCTATGGCCCGGCGCGGCTCAACCTGGCGAGGACGCTCTCGGCCCTGCAGCGCTGGCCCGAGGCGGTGAAGGAGTTCCGCGCGGGGCTGGCGCTCTGGCCGGGGCAGCACGACGCGGTGCCGATGTTCGCGGTGGCGTTGATGCGCGCGGGTCAGTCGGCCGAGGCGATTCGGGTGCTGACCGGGCTGCTCGAGAACGAGCCCGAGCACGTCGACGCCCTGGTGACCCTGGCCGACGCGCTGGTGGAAAACGACCAGCCGGCGCTCGCCCAGGAGGTGCTGTCCAACGCCTGTGCCCGCCTGCCGAACCGGGCCGTGTTCTTCGCGCGGCGCGCCTCGCTCGCCCTTCGCCTGGGCAACCTGCCGCTGGCGCGAACCGCGGTCGACCAGCAGCTGCGCCTGACGCCCGATGACGCCGAGGCCTGCCTGTTCGCGGCCTCACTGGCGATGTCGGCACTCGACTTCGACGACGCCGAGCGGCGGGTCCAGGCCGCGCTCAAGGCCGCTCCCTATTCGTGGCGCCCTCATTACCTGCTGGGCATGATCTACGAAGCGCTGCGGCTGCGCACGCCGGCGATGGTCGCCTACCGTACCGCGATCGCCTACGGCACCGATCGATGGGAGCCGCGGAACAACCTGGCCGTCTTGCTGCTCGAACTGAAGACCGAGTCGGCGGCGAAGGAAGCGCGAGCGCTGCTCGAGCGGGCCCTGGCGCTCAAGCCGCCCAGAGAGGCCCTCGACCTCAGGTACAACCTGGCGCTGGCCTTCTGGCAGCTGGGTGATCGGGTCGCCTCCGAGCGCACCGCGCGAACCGTGGCACAGAGCGGTGCCTCGTTGCCGGTGGTCGAAACCGCGAAGCGCTTTCTGACCAACTTCACCCGTCAGTCGCGAACGTAGACGTGCATCGGGGCCGGAACCCCGTCGAGCTCGCGCAGCGCCACGCCGTCGAAGCTGGGAGGTGAGGCGACGAACCGGCCTTCGCGCTCGAGGCTGCCGCCCTCGAAATGCACCAGCGCCCGCACCGGGCCCCACGCCAACCGCTTCGAGAAGAGGGGGCTGCGGCGGCGCGCCTGGCCTTCGTACGGAAAGCCAGAGAAGTAGCTGACGATGAGGTCGTCGTAGCCGCGAGGGTCGTCGTCGATCACCAACACGTCCCCGCCTCGCACGAGCGGCTCAAGCCG
>CAIWFK010000069.1 GCA_903911905.1 uncultured Myxococcales bacterium | reverse complement strand
CATCTTCGCGCCGGGCTTCACCACCCGGGCCAGCGCGAGCGATCTGTCGGGGCGAGGCGTGGGGCTCGACGTGGTGCGCACCCGCCTGGTGGCCATCGGCGGTGAGGTGACCATCGAATCGAGGCCCGGGCTGGGCTCCACCTTCTCGTTGCGGGTGCCGGTGTCGCTGACCGTGGCTCCGGTGCTCTTCGTGCAGGTCGAAGACGAGCGGCTGTGCGTGTCGGCCTCGAGCGTGGTGCGGGCCTTCGCGGTCGAGGACTCGCAGGTGCGCGATCTGGGCGGGCGGCCGTCGTTGCGGGTCGAGACCGGCGACGGCGAAGCCGTGTTGCCGTTCGCCACCATGGCCTCGACGCTGGGGCTGGGCGCGGCGCGCGCTCCGCGAGCGGGAGAGATTGCCCTCGTGCTCTCGGGGCGCGGGCAGCAGGCGGTGATCGCGGTCGACCGGGTGCTCGACGAGCGGGTGCAGCCCATTCTGCCGCTCAAGGGCGTGCTCGCGCCCTTCGAGCACCTCACCGGCGCCACCGCGATGGCCGACGGCACCCTGGCCCTGGTGGTGAGCCCGGCGCACCTGGTGGCTGCGGCGCACGGCGCCCGGACCCACCTCACTCCGCAGGCGCCCCGGGCGAGCGTGGCGCGGCGTCGGCAGGTGCTGGTGGTCGACGACAGCCCGCTGACCCGCGAGCTGCTGGTCTCGTTGCTCGAGCACGCCGGGGCCGAGGTGGTGCAGGCCGACGACGGCGCCCACGCCCTCGAGGTGCTCTCGCGACGGTCGGTCGACCTGGTGGTGACGGACCTCGAGATGCCGCGGCTCGACGGGCTCGAGCTGACTCGCAGGCTCAAGAGCCACCCGGTGCACCGTCACCTTCCGGTGATCATCGTCACCACCCGCGGGAGTGCGAGCGACCGGCAACGGGGTATGGAAGCCGGCGCCGAGGCGTGGGTCACCAAGGGTGACATGGTGCGACGAGAGCTCATCGATCTGGTATCGACGCTGGTACCGGAGAGCGGAAAGGGCCGAACGTGACGACGAACAAGCGGGTGGGCGTGCTGGTGGTCGACGACTCGTCGCTCTGCCGACAGTTGATCGTCGACGCCCTCGCGAAGGACCCCGACATCGAAGTGGTGGGTCAGGCCTCGAACGGCGAGGAGGCCATCGCGGCCGCGCTCGAGCTCAAGCCGGCGGTCATCACCATGGACGTCGACATGCCGGTGCTCGATGGGCTGACCGCCACCGAGCGCATCATGGCCGAGAACCCGGTGCCCATTCTGGTGTTGACCGCCGACCCGCGGAAGGAAGCGCCGGCGTTGACCCACCGGGCCCTGGCGGTCGGTGCGCTCGCGTTGCAGGTCAAGCCCGCGCTCGATGCGGGCCCCGAAGCGTGGAACCTGGCGCGCGAGGTGAAGCTCCTGTCCACGGTGAAGGTCATTCGCCACCTGCGCGGGGTGAAGAAGTCGAACGTGCCGGTGGCGGGGCAAGCGGCGTTCGGGCCCAGCGCGGTGGGGGTGATCGCCATCGCGGCGAGCACCGGCGGGCCCCAGGTGCTGCAGCGGGTGCTGGGTGAGTTGCCGGCCGAGCTGCCGGTGCCCATCGTGGTGGCCCAGCACATCAACCAGGCCTTCTCGGACTCGCTGGTCAGCTGGCTGCAGGGCAGCTCGAAGCTGAAGGTGCGGGTCGCGAAGGATGGCGATCTGCTGACGCCCGGAGTCGTGTTGATCGCTCCCGCCGATGCGCACCTCACCATTCCCTCTCGCGGTCGGGTCGCCGTGGCGGCGGGTCCGTCGAAGGACGGGCACCTGCCCTCGGGCTCGCTCTTGCTCGAGAGCGCGGCCACCGCCTACGGGCGGCGCGCGGTGGGCGTGATTCTGACCGGCATCGGCACCGATGGCGTCGACGGCATCGCCGCCATT
>CAIWFK010000068.1 GCA_903911905.1 uncultured Myxococcales bacterium | reverse complement strand
GATGTTGCCCACCAGCATGGTGTCGGTGTTGAGCCCGATGCGGGTGTAGACGTCGGGCAGCCCTTCGGCCTTGAGCTCGGCGCGCAACCCCGCGAGCGCCACCTGCACCGCCAGCGCGCCCCGGCAGGCCCGCAGCGCATGGTCGTCGTGTCGCACCGGCGCGCCGAACAGGGCCACCACCGCGTCGCCGATGTACTTGTCGATGCACGCGCCCTGCGCCGTCAGCACCGGCGTCACCGTCGACAGGTAGCGGTTGAGCAGCCGCATCAACCCCCTGGGGTCGTCTCGGAACTTCTCGCTGAAGGTCGAGAAGCCCTTGATGTCCGAGAAGAAGGCGGTGATTTCCATCGACTCGCCTTCGAGCCTGGGCAGCTCGTGGCCCTCGACCATGCGGTCGACCAGGTCGCTTTCCATGTAGGCGGCGAACTGGGTCTTCATCAGGTCGCGCTGCTTGTCGGCGAACAACCGCTCCCAGACCGTCGAGATGACCGAGGCGATGGTCGCCGCGAACCCTGGCATCGCTGAGAGCAAGTGCACGTGGGTCAGCGCCAGCACCGAGCCGGTGAGGAAGAAGAAGCTGGTGTACAGCAGCACCGGCCAGCCGATGTCGACGAACACGTTGCGAATGACCAGCACCAGCGAAGTCGAGAACAGGCAGACGATGAAGGTGAACAGCAGCACCACCCACATCGGCGCGGTGGTGATGAAGCCGCGTCGCATCAGCCCCTCGAACGCCGCCAACTGCTTGGCGACGCCAGGCGCGCTGTGCTCGAGCGGGGTGGCCTTCACGTCCGAGGTGCCCAACGCGAAGCCCGCCACGAAGACGTACTTGCCCGCGAACTTGGCGTCGATGGCCGAGGTCTCGCCCTTCTTCTTCGCTTCGACCGAGGCCGCGCGAGCCCGCAGCACGTCGACCAGCGAGATGCTCGCGTAGCGCTGCGAGAGGGTGCCGCCATAGTCGAGCCACGCCGTGCCGTCGGGGTCGATCGTCCACTGCTTCTCACCCAGCGTCAGCTTCCCCGGCTCGATGATCAGCTTGTCCGCCTTGAGCGCGTCGGCCGCCGCCGCCACCGGCAGCGTCACGTAGGTGTTGACGCCGTCGGTGTAGGCGAAGCTGGTGCGCCGCATCTTTCCGTCGTCGTCGGCCTCGAGCAGCACCAGGCCCCACCCCGACACGGCGTCGACCAGTTGCTCGATGGGCGGCACCGGAAAGGTCGGCAGCGTACCAGTCTCGACCCCGTGCTCGTTGGTCTGGGTCACGCCGGGCAACGTCGGCAGCTCGAGCCCCCCGCGCGTCTCGACGGGAAAGGCGTAGACCTGCGCCACCTTCGCCAGGCGCGCGGTCTTCGCTGCCGCGTCTTCGACCTTCGGCTCGTCGAACGCGTCGTCTGGCACCTCGGTCGCGCCCGCGTCGTCGGCCTCGACCGCCGCAGGCCGCGCCGCAATCGGCGGCAGGTTGACCGGCTCGACCTTCGGCAGCGGGTCGACCTTCGGAATGACGTTGAACCCCAGGTACAGCGGAATGCCCTGCTCGGTCAGCGTCTGCCCCAACGCCAGGTCTCCGGTGATGTCGGACTTCGGCTCGTCGAGCGTGGCGTCGAAGATGATTTCCTTCGCCCCCGCGGCCTTCAGGTACTCGAACACGTCGGCCCACAGCACCCGGTCGTACGGCCACGAGCCGTAGCGGGTGCGCCAGGGCGCGAAGGTCTTGATGTCGATGAAGGTCTTGTCGTCGATGGCGACGATGACGATGTCGTCGGACCGCTTGCTGCGCCCCGCGGGGAACCACGACTTGTTGGTGAACTTCTCGAGCCCACTGTCGTACGAATTGAGCTCGTCACCGGTGATGCCCAGCACGTCGAAGTGCCACCACGCCCAGCCGATGCTGGTGGCCACCGAGGCGATGAGCAACATCACCCGCCAGGAGCGCCGCAGGCGCAGGGCCATCAGGGACAGGGCGTGCCGCACGAGTCGGCACTGTAGCCCCGAACCTCAGCCCTCCAATGAGAATGGCAGCGAGCGCAGTCGCTTTCCCGTCGCCGCGAACACCGCGTTGGCCAGGGCCGGAGCGACCACCGGCAGGCCCGGCTCACCGATGCCCGTCGGCGGCTCGTCACTGGGCAGCAGCACGGTCTCGATGACGGGCGACTCGCTCAGGCGCAGCGGCGCATATTCGTGGAAGTTCGACTGCTGCACGCGGCCGCCCTTGAAGGTGATCTGCTGCGAGAGCGCCGCCGAGAGCCCGAAGATGATGGACGACTCGAGCTGCGAGCGCACGATGTCGGGGTTGACCACCGTGCCGCAGTCGACCGCCATCACCACCCGGTGCACCCGAATCGAGTCGTCGTCGAGGCTCGCTTCGATGACCGCTGCCGCCGTGGTCTCGAACGATTCGTGCACCGCCACGCCCAGGCCGTGGCCGGGCGCCAGCGTCTGGCCCCAGCGACTGGCCTGCTTGACCTGCTCGAGCACCGCGAGGCGTTTGGGGTGACGCGCCAGCAGGCCGCGGCGGAACTCGAGCGGGTCGACCTTCGCCGCATGGGCGCACTCGTCGACGAAGCTCTCGGTGGCGAACGCGGTGTGGGAATGGCCCACCGAGCGCCAGAAGCCGGTCGGCACGCCGCTCTCGTGGTGCAGGAACTCGACCGCCACGTTGGGCACCGCGTACGCCAGGGTCTCGGTGCCTTCGAAGCTGGTGGGGTCGCGGTCGGGCAGGTGCTCGCTGGCCAGCGAAGTGAGGCTGCGCGTCAGCCCGGCCGGCGCGCCCGCGGTGACGGCCTCCACGAAGGGTGAGGCCACCGCCTTGAGAATCGACTGGCTGACCACCTGGTGACGCCACGCGACCAGCGAGCTGCCGTCGACCACGCCACGCAGTACGTGCGTCGCGGCGGGGCGGTAGAACGAATGGCGCAGGTCGTCTTCGCGGCTCCACACCACCTTTACCGGCGCGCGCACCGCCTTCGAGACCTCGATGGCTTCGACCACGTAGTCCTGGCTGATGCGTCGACCGAAGCCGCCGCCCAGGAAGGTCTGGTGAATGCGAATCGCCGAGGGGGCCAGCCCGGTCAGCCGCACCGCTTCGTCGAGCGCGATGGCCGGAGACTGCGTCGGCGCCCACACCTCGCACGAGTCGTCGGTGACGTGGGCGGTCGCGTTCTGCGGCTCCATCGTGGCGTGCGCGAGGAAGGGCGCCACGTATTCGGCCTCGAGCACGTTCGCGCCAGCTGCCGCGAGGCGCTCGTCGACCTTGCCGTCGTCCCGCACCCGCTTGCGCATCGCGGTGGGCGAGGCGACCAGCGCGCGGTGCGTGGCGGCGAGGCTCGAGGAATCGAAGGTGGCGAGGGGCCCTTCGTCCCAGTCGACCTTCAGCTCGGCGGCGGCCTTGCGGGCCTGCCAATAGGTCTGGGCCACCACCGCCACGCCATTGGAGATGCGGGTGACGGCCTTCACGCCGGGCATGGCGCGCGCCTGCTCGTCGGCCACCGACTTCACCGTGCCGCCGGGGACGGGGCAGCGCACCACCACCGCCACCAGGGCGCCGGGGACCTTCACGTCGATGCCGAAGACGGCACTGCCGTTGGTCTTGGTCGTGGCGTCGAGTCGACCCAGCGGCTTGCCGATGACGGTGAAGTCCTTCTTCTGCTTGAGCGCGGGCTCGTGCACGCGGGCGTCGACTGCCTCGGCGGCCAGTTCGCCATAGCGGGCCGAGCGCTTCGAGGGCGGGTGTGAGACGACGCCCAGCGAGGCGACCAGTTCGCTGCGCGGCACGCTCCAGCGTTTGGCCGCGGCTTCCTTGAGCAGCTCGCGCGCCGTGGCACCGGCGACCCGCAAAGGTTCCCAACTGCCGGCCGTGCTGGTGCTGCCGCCGGTGAGCTGGAAGAGCGACTTGGGGTTGTCGTACGCGCGGTCGGCGGGCGCGAAGTCGAAGGCCAGCGTCGAAGGGTCGACCTCGAGCTCCTCGGCGATGAGCATGGCGGTGCCGGTGATGGTGCCCTGGCCCATGTCGGTGCGCGCGACGACGATGCGCACCGGCCCCTCGGCGGGCACGCGAATGAAGGCGTTGGGCTCGAACGAGTCCTTCGTGCCGGCGCCGCGGTGTTCGTGGCGCAGCCAACTGCCGACCACCAGCGCGCCGCCCGCGCCCAGGCCCACGGTCAACACGCGCCGACGGGTCAGCAGGCTCACGGCGTGACCTTCTTGAGCTCGGCCGCGCGGTGAATGGCGGCGCGAATGCGCGGGTAGGTGCCGCAGCGGCAGAGGTTGCCCGACATGGCCGAGGTGATGTCGTCGTCGGTGGGCTGCGCGTTGGTGGCCAGCAGCGCCGAGGCGCTCATCAACTGGCCCGACTGGCAGTAGCCGCACTGGGGCACGTTGAGTTCGACCCATGCGCGCTGGCAGGGGTGGGGCTGCGCCGGGGTGCCCAGCCCTTCGATGGTGGTGACGCTCTTGCCCTCGACCGACGAGACCGGCGTCACGCAGGAGCGAACCGCCTGCCCGTCGAGGTGCACGGTGCACGCGCCGCACAGGGCCATGCCGCAGCCGAACTTGGTACCGGTCAGCCCCGCGGTCTCGCGAATGGCCCACAGCAGGGGTGTGTCAGCAGCGACGTCGAGCTCGGTGGGCTGGCCATTGAGGGTGAGGCGAATCATCCGACAGTGCTAGCGCGCGGCGGTCGGGCGCGCCACGTCGCGAGGGTGTTTCCGGCGTCCGCCATGATGGAGCAACCGCACGGGGTGCTCACCGCGAGGTGACGTGCCCGCGCAGGTTCGCCATTCCTCGACCGACTCAGTGCACGTTGCCCAGCACGCGCCCACTCGCGTCGACCCGCACCGCGAACGGCACCACGGCGACCCCGTACTTCTTCGCCAGCGGCCGCTGCTTCGACACGTCGACCTTCACCACGGGGGTACCCTGCGACTCCAGGCGTGCACCCAGCGTCTGGCAGTCGCTGCACAGCGGGTGGGTGAAGAGCACCACCGTGCCGTCATTCACGTTGCCGCCGAGCGCGTCGAGGTCGACCTGCTCGACCTTGCCTCCACGAATGCCGCGCAGCCGGGCCAGAATGCGGTACGCCTCGCAGCCCACGCACAGGCCGGTGGTGGCCGCCAGCGTGGCCAGCACCGCGACGGTGGCCCCCAGGCTCACGCCCACCGCCGTGAAGCCGGTGGCGTAGGCGAGCGTGGCGCCCAGCAGGAACACCGCGCCGATCTGGTTCGCGAAACGCGGCGCGCGGGAGTCCTCGACGGGGCCGGGCCCCAGCCGCGGCTGGAGGAACTTGAAGTACGCCACGCAGGGCAGGCAGTACTTGCGGCCGAAGACCACCGAGATGACCAACTGCGCGCCGAGCAGGGTCAGCAGTGGCCAGGCGCCGGTGAGCACCGCGATGGTCGCGCCAATCGCCACCACGGTCTGGTTGGCCCGTGGAGCGCGCGCGTCGACGATGGACAGGTCTTCAGCAGGAGCAAAGCCGGTGGAAGCGAGGGCCGTCATGTGACGGACTATTGTCCGCTTTAGCGGAAATGGTCAAATCGAGCGGAGGAGTCGTCGAGGCTGAAGAAGGCGTCCAGGTGACCTTTCGGTTTCCGAACCGTTCGTCACGGTGCCGAAGAAATCCACACTGCTGTGGGAAACCCTGTGGAGACTGTGGGAAACCGGCTCCACGCCCCTGTGGACTTGTGGAAAACCACCCTGTGGAAGGCTGGGGATTCCGGGTTTGCGTTGCACGTACACTCAGTCAACTCCTCAAGGCGTCTCACGCACAATCGCCAAAGCGCTCTGCGATCAGGACCCACAGGGTCGGCGGGTGCCAGAAAGCCGTGTGCTTCCGACGCCTTCGCTTTCGCGCTTGATCACCCGAAAAGCCGTCTGTAAGAGCCTCGGGTTTACCTTTTCGCTTTTCCACCTTTGCATTTCTGGGGTCGTTCTTGTCAGTCTCCGACAAGCCCGTTGTTGGCGTGGCCGAATCGTCAACAGCACGTAACCTCTGGGAAAAAACACTCACGCACCTTCGTGACGAAGGGCAGGCGTACGTGGTCAGCCAGTTGATGCAACTGGTGCCACTGACGTACGTCGACAACACGCTGACCCTGGGCGTGGAAGATCTGTTTTTCCGTGACTGGGTGGACGACCACTACGGCCATTTGCTGGCCACCGCGCTCGAGCGGCTGATCGGCCTGGCCCCCACGGTCCGCTACGAGAAGGTCGACCGCAGCCAGGTGCAGGCGGCTTTGCCAAGCGCACCTCCAGTCACGCAGCTGCGCCACCCCACGCGCCTGAACGAGAAGTTCACCTTCGAGTCGTACGTGGTCAGCGACTCGAACCAACTACCGGCCGCGGCGGCCTACGCGGTCAGCGAATCGCCCGGTCGCGCCTACAACCCGCTCTTCATCTACGGCGGCACGGGGCTGGGCAAGACCCACCTGCTGCACGCCATCGGCAACCGCATTCTGGGCAAGCGGCCCGAAGCGCGGGTGCTCTACCTGTCGAGCGAAGAGTTCACCAACCAGTTCATCGAGTCGGTGCGCGACCACCGCATGACCGAGTTCCGCCGTCGGTTCCGCGAGGAATGCGACGTGCTGCTGATCGACGACATTCAGTTCCTGGGCAAGAAGCAGGAAACGCAGAACGAGTTCTTCTACACCTTCAACGCCCTGCACCAGATGTCGAAGGCCGTGGTGATGACGAGCGACACCGTGCCCAGCGAAATTCCCGGGCTCGAAGAGCGCCTGCGCAGCCGCTTCGCGATGGGGCTCATCACCGACGTGCACGAGCCGACCTACGAGGCCCGCATCGCCATTCTGCGCAAGAAAGCCGAGCGCGACGGCGTGAACCTCACCGACAAGGTCGCCAACTTCATCGCCCGGCACGTGGTCAAGAACGTTCGGGAGCTCGAGGGCGCGCTCATCAAGGTGACCGCGGTGCACGCCCTGACCGGTCAGCCGTTGACCGAAGAGCTCTGCGCCCAGGTGCTGCGCGACATCATTCCGGCGGCGAAGGCGCTCGACGCCGAGCAGATTCAGCGCGAGGTGGCGCGGTACTACAAGATTGCGGTCGACGAGCTGCGTGGCGAGCGCCGGGTCAAGCACGTGGCCCACGCGCGTCAGGTGGCGATGTACCTGTGCCGCACGCTGACCCAGGCCTCGCTCCCGGAAATCGGCAAGAAGTTCAACAAGGACCATTCGACCGTGCTGACCAGCGTGCGAAAAATCGAACAGGCCCGCGCCGACGACGTGCAACTGCGGCTCGAGCTGGGCGAACTGGGCGAGAAGCTCGCCGTCATTTCCTGAAGCCCCACCGACGGTGGGGAGCGAAAACCCGCTCGTCGGGGGAGATCATCGACGTGCTTTCCTTCTCGTCACGCTTCACCCGCGCGCTCCCCGGAGACCCCAGCGACCTCAACACCCCGCGCCAGGTGGCCGGGGCCGTCTGGTCGCCCGTGCTGCCCACTCCGGTCTCGGCGCCTACGCTCTTCGCCTCGAGCCCCGAGGTCGCCCAGTTGCTGGGCCTGAGCGACCTGCAGTCGTTGTTGCCCGTGCTCGCCGGCAACGCGCGGCCCGCTGGCGTGGTGCCCTTCGCCGCGAACTACGGTGGCCATCAGTTCGGCCACTGGGCCGGTCAATTGGGAGACGGCCGCGCCATCGGCCTGGGCGAGCTCAACGGGCTCGAGCTGCAGCTCAAGGGTGCCGGGCCGACGCCCTATTCGCGGCGGGGTGACGGACGCGCCGTCCTCCGCTCGTCGATTCGCGAATTCCTCTGCAGCGAAGCGATGCACCACCTGGGCGTGCCGACCACCCGCGCGCTCTCGTTGGTCCTCACCGGTGACCAGGTGGTGCGCGACCTCTTCTACGACGGCAACGCGGCCCCCGAGCCCGGCGCCATCGTCTGCCGCGTCGCGCCCAGCTTCCTGCGCTTCGGCTCGTTCGAGCTGTGGGCCTCGCGCGGTGACGTGGCGATGCTGCAACGCCTGGTCGACTTCACGCTGACCTCCTTCCCCGGCGTGTCGTCTGCGGCCGAGCTGTTGCTCGAAGTCGCCCGCCGCACGGCCACGCTCGTGGCGCACTGGCAAGCGGTGGGCTTCGTGCACGGCGTGCTCAACACCGACAACATGTCGGTGCTGGGGCTGACGCTCGACTACGGGCCCTACGGCTGGGTCGACGACTTCGACCCCGACTGGACGCCCAACACCACCGACGCGCAGTTTCGCCGCTACCGCTTCGGCCACCAGCCCGAGGTGGGCCTGTGGAACGTCGAACGGCTCGGGGTCGCGCTGCTGCCGCTGCTCGGTGACGAGGCGCCGGTGGTCGCCGCGCTCGACGAATACCAACGCACCTTCGGTGGGGCGATGCGCCAACGCTTCGCCGACAAGCTGGGGCTGCCCGTTTCCGACCAGACCGCGCGGCTGGTCGAGCGCCTGATGCCGTGGCTGGCGGCGCACGAGACCGACTTCACGTGGTTCTTCCGCGCGCTGGCCGAGGTGGTCGAAGGGCCCGAGCCGACCCGGTTCCCCCAGGCGCTCGCTCAGGCGTTCTACGGAGAGCCGCCCGACGCGCACCTCGAGCAGGGCCTCGGCTGGGTGCGCGACTGGTGGCACGCCACGAGGGCCGCGGCCACCACCGGTGCGCAACTGCGGCGGGTGAACCCCCGGTTCGTGTTGCGCAACTGGCTCTCGCAGGTCGCCATCGAGGCTGCCCACCAGGGCGACGCCAGCGAGGTCACCACGCTGCTCGACGTGATGCGCCGGCCGTTCGACGAGCAGCCTGGGCGCGAGCGCTTCGCGCAGAAGCGGCCTGAATGGGCCCGCTCGAAGCCGGGGTGCTCGGCGCTCAGTTGCAGCTCGTGAGGCTCGCGCCACGCCGGGGTCGCGTCAGCTCCGCCCTCTGGGAACCGTCGGTCGTCGCGCCTTCGTCGACCAGCGATGAATTCACGCCACGCGAGTGACTCACCCCGCTTCAGGGCGTGACGGGCTCGAGCACCACTTCGACGGTCACCGGCTTCTGACCGCGCACCACCGCGCCGGCCTCGCCGCGCAGCGCGCTCGCACCTTCGCCGGCCTTCACCGTCAGCTCGAGCGAGCCCAGTGGCACGTTCACCTGGCCGCCCGAGGCGAAGGGTACCTCGAGCGCCGTGACACCGTCGTGCACCACGGTCAGCACGCCGTCGACCTGCGGCCGGGTGACGACCCGCAGCACCCCCGTGGGCGCGAGCACCAGGTCCACGCCCTCGGCCGGCGTCTTGACCTTCACCGGAGCGCTCCACAGGCTGCCGCTGTGGGCCCGCAGCTCGACCTCGGCCTGCGAGGTGGTGAGCGAAAAGGCGCCGTGCTCGGCCTTCACCACCCGCGCGCTGCCCACCTCGCTCACCTGCACCTCGGCGCTCTGGCCCGAGCGTCCCGCCACCCGACCGCTGACCCGCGCGAGGTGCGCCACGTCGAGCCGCACCGTCATCGGCCCCAGCACCTCGAGCGTGCGACGAGGCGACACCGCAGGCTCTTCGACCACCCACGTGCCGGGCGCGAGTTCGAAGCAGGTGAAGCCCATCGCGTTGGTGGTCTGCACCATCACCCCGGCTTCCCCCGACACCTTCACCGCAAAGCCCGCGGCGTGCGCGGTGCCGTCGAACACCTCGACCTCGACCGGGAAGCTGGTCGCGCCTCGGTCCACCAGTTCGGCGACGGGCGACGAGGGCGTCGCGACGGCCCGCTGCTGCGGCGGCTCGTCGTGACCTGCCGTCGCGGCGGGTTCGGGGGCGAGCGCCGCCACGCCGTCCTCCCGCAGCAGCCAGCTTCGCAGCGCGAGCGCGGCGGCGAACAGCACCACCAGCGCGATGATGACGAGGGTGCGACGCATGCAGGGTTACCCGTGGCCGGGGCCTACCCCGTAGCGCTCCTCGAACCACTTCGCAAAGCATGGCGCCCAGGTGCCGGTCTCGAAGAAGAGCGTGGTGAAACGCTCCTCGAGTGCGTCGGGCGGGGTGGTGTCGAGCACCGTGCATTCGCTGCGGGTCGACGCTTCGGCGAAGCTGCGGCAGGTGGCGTGCGCCTGTTCGACCAGGTGCGAGAGTTTGGCGCGCAGCGCGTCGTCGTGGCCCAACGCCGAATCGGTCAACACGTCGTCCATGGAAAAGCGGGCCGAGGTGGTGCGCCCGGCGCAATTGACCACCAGCGTGCCCTCGACCCGCTCCTTGCGCATCGAGCGCTCGAGGTCGAAGGTGGTCATCGCGTCGCCCGCCTGCATCGCCGGCGCCGTGGTGCTCGCGCTCGCGCACTGCCCCAACAACCGAAGCTGCGCGCCGGGGAAGGGCGCCGGCAGCTCGGGCAGGGGCCAACTGCAGGTCCACTTCGGCCGCTCCCAGGTCCCAGGAGGGCCGGCGAGTGGCGCAGGTGCCTGGCCCGCGAAGACTGCCGCCAACCGTCGGTGCACCTGGGCTGCGTGGGGCGGGCGCTGGGAAGCGAGCGTGCGGTGGAAGCTCGCCGCGCCGTCCATCACCGCGGCGACCTCGGCCTTCGCGCGGGGCAGCGCTGCGAAGGGTGCGGCGATGCGGGCCGCCAGCGCCGGCCGGTGGGCCTGCAACGCGGCCTCGACCTCGGGCCACCGTCGTCGACGAAGGGTTTCGAGGGAGACCTGGACCTCGGTTCGTACCGCCGCCGTCACGTCGGCCAGCGTGCTGAGCCGGGCGAGCCCCGAGGCCTGCTCGTCGAAAGAACGCTGGCGCAGGGTGTCCATGCAGGCGCGCGCACTGGTGGTGAGGCGGGGCCGCTCGTCGGCGCTTTCGGCCAGGCACCAGGTGGCCGCGCACGGGTCCTCGTCGCGGCAGGTCGTCGGCTCGTCGGCGGGCGCAGGGCCCATGCTGCGAGGTGCCGCCGGAGCCAGGTGCGAATGCACCAGCGCCTCGGCGACCAGGGGCTCGAGCGTGCCCACGTCGGCGGCGAGGGTGGCGAGCAGCAGGTCTCTCAGTTCCGTCGCACCGAAGGTGCGGGCCAGCGCGTCGAGCTCGTGCTGGGCTGCAGCCACGCCCTCGCGCTCGCGCAGCTCGAGCAGCCCCGAGAGCGCGTGCCGGGCGCAGGTGCGCAGCGCGCGGGACAGTCGCGCCGAGCCCTTCACCAATTCGTCGGCGGGCGCGGTCTCGGCCAGCACGTCGCTCTGGCTGCGGGCACTGGAGGCGAAGCGCTCGAAGGACTGGCAGTCGTCGGCCTCGGCCTCGAGTCGGTCGAGCGCGGTGCCGTGCCTGGCGGTGGCACAGCCCAGCACCAGCAACGGCAGCAACGAGCGCATTCGCGTCACGGGCCGGGGAGTCTGGTCGCAGGCCACGGCAAAGCAAGTCTGCGGCGCGCTCCTTTGCTACGACCACCGCCGTGCCCCAGCCAACCATCGCGGCGCCCACGCTGCCCCGCCAGGTGCCCTTCATCATCGGCAACGAGGCCGGCGAGCGCTTCGGCTTCTACGGCATGCGCAACGTGCTCACCACGTTCCTGGTGGGCTGGCTGCTGGTCTCGCTGCCGGTGGGCGAGCGCGACGCGGCGGCGAAGGAGACCTTCCACGCCTTCGTGATGGGCGTGTACTTCTTTCCCCTGCTCGGCGGCTGGTTGGCCGACCGGCTCTGGGGGCGCTACCTCACCATTCTGCGGCTCTCGGTGGTCTACACCCTGGGCTACGCGTTGCTGGCAGCCAGCACCACCTGGTCGCCGGGCTTCGACGCCGGGCTCTTCCTCATCGCGCTCGGGTCGGGCGGCATCAAGCCCTGCGTGTCGACCTTCGTCGGCGACCAGTTCGACCAGCACAACAAGGCGCTGGCGAAGACGGTCTTCGACGCCTTCTATTGGGTCATCAACTTCGGCAGCTTCTTCGCCTCGTTGCTCATTCCCCTGGCGCTCACCGGCGGCACCGAGGCCTGGCGACCGCGGCTGGCCTTCGGCATTCCCGGGCTGTTGATGGCGCTGGCCACGCTGGTCTTCTGGCTGGGCCGCGAGCGCTACGTGAGGCTGCCCGCGGCACCGGCCGACCCCCATTCGTTCCTGGCGGTGTGTCTGACCTCGTTGCGCGCCAGCGGCGGTGGGCGAGCGGTGCTGGTGGTCGCGGTGGCGGGTGCCGTGGCAGCGCTCTTCACCATTCCCGCCCTGGGCGCGGTGGCGGGGCTGTGTCTGTCGCTGGTGGTGTTGCTGGCCGTGGGCGGCGCGGGCGCGTGGTGGCACCTGGACCAGGCCAGGGGCCGTCACCCCGACGAGGACGTCGAAGGCGCGCGGGTGGTACTGCGGCTGCTGATGGTCTTCGCGTTGGTGACGCCTTTCTGGAGCCTCTTCGACCAGAAGGCCTCGACCTGGGTGTTGCAGGGCGAGCAGATGGCGTTGCCGGGCTGGTCGTTCTTCACCACCGCCTCGCAGTTGCAGGCGTTCAACCCGTTCCTGGTGATGCTGCTCATTCCCTTCAACCAGCGCGTGCTCTTCCCCCTGGTCGGGCGGCTGGGGCTGCGGGTCACGCCGTTGCGGAAGATGGCCAGTGGCATCGCCTTCTCGGGGCTGGCGTGGGTGCTGGTGGCGCTGCTGCAGGTGCAGGTCGAGGCGCTCGGGCACTCGGGCCAGCAGGTGCCGGTGCTCTTTCAGTTGGCGCCCTACGCGCTGCTCACCTTCGGTGAGGTGCTGGTGTCGGCCACGGGCCTCGAGTTCGCCTATTCGCAAGCGCCGGCCCGCATGAAGAGCGTGGTCGCGGCCTTCTGGAGCCTGGCGGTGACGGTCGGCAACCTCTGGGTGCTGGTGGTCAACGCGACGGTGAAGAACCCGTCGGTGACGCGGGCCATCGAGGCGCAGGGACACAGCGTGCTGGTCAGCCAGATGGCCTTCTTCGCGGCCTTCGCCTTCGTGGCCGCAGCGGTCTTTGCCTGGTACGCGCGGCGCTACGTCGAGGTCGACTACTACCGGGCGTGAAGTCGTTTGCTTCCCCTTTGGCCTCGCAATGAGCATCATCTCGGCATGACCCTGCTGGCCCTGCTGGCGTTGGTGACGAGCGCCGAAGCGAAGCCCGATGCCCGCCCGCGGTTGCTGGTCAACACGCTCACCGCGCAGGGTGTCACCGAGCAGGAAGCCGGCGCCATGGCCGACGCCATCGTCTCGACGCTGGCCACCCGCGGTCTGTTCGACGTGGTCTCGTCGCGTGACGTGCAGACCATTCTGGGGGTCGAGCGCCAGCGCGCGCTGCTGGGGGCCTGTCAGGAAGAAGGCGCCTGCTCGGGCAACGCCGACCTGCAGAGCACGATGTCGATTCGCTACCTGCTCACGGGGCAGTTGGCGAAGGTGGGCAGTGCCTACCAGTTGACGCTGCAGTTGCTCGACCTGGCGAGCTCGAAGACGCTCTCGCGCAGCACCCGGCTGGCCTCGAGCCTCGAGGGGTTGCGGGCGGTCATTCCCTGGGCGGCCGCCGAGGCGACGGGCAGCCCCCTGCCTCCACCGCCGACGCGCGTGTGGCAGGTCTCGATGATGGTGGTGGGTGGGGCGGCGGTGCTGGCGGGCGGCGCGTTCGGGGTGTTGGCGCTCAGCCGGCAGTCCCAGCTCAACGACGAGCTGTGCCCGGGTGGGGTGACCAGTGACGGGCGCTGCAACGGCACCTCGCTTCGCCCGCGCTCGTTCTACGTGCAGCAGGACGCGGCGTTGACCGTCGAGAAAATCAGCTCCATCAGCGTGATGGCGGCGGGCGCGGTGCTGGCGGGGCTGGGCTTCTGGTTGCTGCCGCCCGACGACCCGCGCACCCGAATCTCGGCCGTGCTCGTGCCCAACGCCAACGGCCTGTCGCTGGCGGGGAGCTTCTGATGCGACGCCAGTTGCTCGTCTTCGCCGTGCTGGCCCTGGGCCTCGCCTGTGGCCGCGTGTTGTTCGACACGCCCAACGCGTACCCGTGCGACTTCTCGAAAGGGCCCGGCGTGCGCGACCAGGCCTGCGTGGCCGGCGACGTGTGCGGGGTGAGCAACGTCTGTCAGCGCTACATCTACGAAGGGCCGCGGTTCGAGGGTCCGCCGTCGCTGCCGACCTTCGACCGCACTGCTGATGGCGGGGTCCCCGTGGTGCACCCGTTGTTGCTGGCCTCGCCCGTGCGCAGCGTGGCCCGGGGAGGCATCAGCATCGGGGGCGTGGTGGTCGGCGAAGACGTCGCGCTCACCGATACGGCGACCTGGGCCATGCGCAATCGCCACGTGGTCGACAGCCTCGGCACCATGGCGGTCGATGCGGGGCTCGAGACCCAGGCCTTCCTCGGCGGTGGAGCCCTGGCCGTGCTCAACCAGGACCGCTCGGTGTCTCTGGTTCACGCCAACGGTCAGCCGACGGACGTCATCGCCACCCTGGCGCGGCACATTCGGCGCATCGACAGCGCGCTCTACGTCGTCGGAATGGACGGAAGCCTCGAGCACGTGGTGCCAGCGGCGCTCGGGCCACCGGTCATCGACTCCCTGGGGCTGGGCGTCAACGTGCTCGATGTCGTGCAGGTGTCGCGGCGCTCGCAGTCCGTCAAGGTGGCCCTCACCAGCAACGGTCTGCAGTTGCTCAATGCCGCGGCTGATGCGGGGCCGACGTCAGTGAACTTCACCGTTCCCGACGGCTCGACGCTCGAGGTGGACACCACCGACACGGTGTTGACCGTCACCATGCCCGATTCGCCAGCGCTGCCCTCGCAGCGGCACGACGTGCTCTCGACGTGGCAAATCAGCGACCAACTCCAACTGAGCCAGGCCTGGCCTGATTGCACGCCGTGCGGTCATCAGTTCGTGGAAGCGGTCTCGCCGCTGCCCGCCGCGCAGGGACTGGGCGTCGAGGTGCTCTGTCAGAGTTCAGGGAAGAGCGCGACGCGCACCGTCGTACGGGTGACCGCCAGCACCGCGACTGACCCGAGCCAGAGCTGCGAGACGACTCCGATGGAACCGAAGGTGCCGGGCTTCGTCGGTGGCTCGTCACTCGTCTTCGCCAAGCTCCCCGGTGGCGGGGTGCTCGCCGGCGGGAGCAATGGCGAGGTCATCACCGGGCCCTCCCTGTCGGCGGCGCTTCCCAACTACCTCGACCGCGTGCCCAGCGACGTCGGCACGGTGAACGTGGCAGGCACGCCGGTGATGCTGGCCGTCACCGACGACTACTTCGCGGTGCAGGAACTGCCGGGCGCGACGGCGAACGGGTTCCGCCGCATCGACGTGGTCGCCGACCTCGGCGGTGGAGCGGGCGTCACCGCGCTGCGCACCATCGGCGGCGTGCAGGGGTGGGGCGTGTTGTCGAACGGCGTGGTGACCAAGGTGGCGCCTCCCGCGGTCCAGCCCGACGGTGGCCTTGGCGTGGGCGGCATGCAGTTCGGCCCGCGGCTGCTGACCTCGAATGATCAACCCATCACCCGCTCGGGTGGCGGAGAAGCGTTCCTCGGCCCCGATGGCGGCACGCTCGCGCTCTACATCGCCGCCGACGACGGCGTGTATGCCCTCACCGGGCCCGCGGCGACGCTCAGCGACGTGGCCTCGGGCAACGGCTCGTTGGGGCCGCAGCTCAACCCCGAGCCGTCGACGCCGATTCGCAGCTTCGCGCTCGAGCGCACGCCGCTGGGCACCGATGGCGTCAACCGCGCGCGCGGCTACCTCGTCACCTCGCGCAACGTGTACGCGTGGCAGTTGGCGGGCACACCTCCCCGCTGGAGCGCGACCCCGCTGGTGCTCAGTGGCGGCGAGCCGGTCGAGGTGTGGTTCGACCGCCCGCGCGGTGCCATCGCCCGGGTCGGCTACCGCGATGGGCTCATCTTCACCCTGCCGGGCGGCTACCAGTTGACCGAAGCGATTCCCGGTGACGGCGGCGTGGCACCCCAGGTCTTCGACTACGAGAACCTGGGCGGCTGGCCGGTGGCGTACGCCTCGAACGGGCTCTTCGTGGCCGAGTACGAGCTGGTCGACGGCGGGCTGCTCAACACCTTCCCCGACGGTGGCATCAACCGGCCGATGACGTGGCGCGCGGTGCCGGTGCCGCTGGCCGACGGAGGGCAGTTGGGCCCAGGTCAGCCGGGCAAGCTCTTCGTCTTCGCCGACCCTCGCGCCGACGGCGGCACGCCCAACACGTTCCACTTGAACCTGTTCCTCGAGCACCAGGTCCTCGAGGTCGGCACGATGGTGAGGTCGCAATGAGGTCGCTGCTCGTGGTGCTGATGCTGTCGGGGTGCTTCGGGCTGCCTGGCACGGGCACGGGCGGTGG
>CAIWFK010000067.1 GCA_903911905.1 uncultured Myxococcales bacterium | reverse complement strand
GGCCGCACCGGCGCCATCACCCCGGTGGCGAACCTCGAGCCGGTCTTCGTGGGCGGGGTGACCGTGTCGCGCGTCACGCTGCACAACGAGAGCGAGCTGCGCCGCAAGGACGTGCGGGCCGGCGACCGGGTCTTCGTGCGCCGCGCGGGCGACGTCATTCCCGAGATCGTCAAGGTCATCGCCAGCAAGCGCACCGGGCAGGAACGCGAATTCGTCTTCCCCACCACGTGCCCGATTTGCGCGGCGCCGGTGGTCAAGGGCGAGGGGGAAGCCGTGGCGCGCTGCTCGAACCGCAACTGCCCCGCGCAGTTGGCCGGGCGCCTGCGCCACTTCGCCACCCGCACCGCGATGGACATCGAAGGCCTCGGCGACAAGCTGTGCGAGGCGTTCGTCGAGACGAAGCTGGTCACCAGCGTCGACGCGTTGTTCGGCCTGACCGTGCAGACGCTCACCGGGCTCGAGCGCATGGGCGAGAAGAGCGCGCAGAACCTGGTCGACGCCATCGCGGCCTCGAAGAAGACCACGCTCAAGCGCTTCGTCTACGCGCTGGGCATTCCCGACGTGGGCGAGGAGACGGCGAAGGTGCTGGCCGAACACTTCCGCGACGTGGGTCGACTCGAGGCGGCGACGCTCGACGAGCTGCAGGGCGCGCGCGACGTGGGCCCCGAGGTGGCGAAGTCGATTCGCGATTGGTTCGACGACGCCCAGAACCGGGCGATGGTGGCGGCCTTGTTGGCGGCCGGCGTCACCCCCGAGCCCCCCGAGAAGCGCGCCGAGGGTGGGGCGTTCACCGGCAAGACCGTGGTCATCACCGGCACGCTCAGCTCGATGTCGCGCGACGAGGCGAAGGAAGCGGTCGAAGCGCGCGGCGGCAAGGTGTCGGGCAGCGTGTCGAAGAAGACCGACCTGCTGATCGCCGGAGAAGAGGCGGGCAGCAAGCTCAAGAAGGCCACCGAGCTGGGCGTGAAGGTCGTCGACGAGGCCGCGTTCAAGGCGCTGCTGGGGTGAGTCGGAAACTTCTTCGGACCTCGCGGGTTGGCAGGCACCTGAACGTCAGGGTGTGGCTGGGGCTGGTGGCGCTGGCTGGGTGTGGCTCGGTGCCGTCGAATGAGGACGCAGGAGGTGCCGTTGATTCGGACGTCGGCTTCGACGCCGGCGTCTCCACCGACGCGGGACTTGTCACCGACGCGGGACCTGCTGCAGCTCAACGGCTCGGGAGGCAGCCCCGCCGGCCAAATCGCCGACCCCACGCTCAACTCCTCCAACGCCGCCGCGCAGGCCGGCTTCCACGTCCTCGGGCTCGCGTACCGCAGCGCCCAGGCCATCGGCGTGCTGTGCGTGAACGCGCCAGGGTGTTTCGAGCCCACGCGCGCCTCGATCATCACCGGCACCTCCGTCAGCGGAGCGTCGAGCGCGCTGGCCACCATTTCTCTCGACCTGAACCGGTCAGGCCGCGCGCACCTTCTCGACGCGGGCGAGGTTGCCTTCGATCCATTCCACCAGGCCGCCGACCTTGCGGGCCACCTCTCGGCCCAGCGGCGTGAGCTGGTATTCGACGCGCGGCGGCACCTCGGGGTAGGCGGTGCGCAGCACGAACCCGTCGGTTTCCAGCACGGCCAGGGTCTGGGCCAGCATCTTCTCGCTCACCCCGTCGATGCGGCGGCGCAGCTCACTGAAGCGGTGGGTTCGGTCGGCCAGCGCGGCCAGCACCAACACCCCCCACTTGCTGGTGACGTGGGTGAGCACCTCGCGAGACGGGCACTGCGCGTTGAAGACGTCGGGAGCGTGTTTCATGGGTAAGTACCTTACGAAAAGGTAGGTACTTACGTAAAGTGAGTTTTGGCGTTAGAGACTGACTCCACCTCGCAGTCCCCTGGAGTCACACATGATCGCCGTCACTGGAGCTACTGGTCACCTGGGCCGCCTCGTCGTCGCCGGTCTGCTCGAGAAGGTCGCCGCGAAGGACCTGGTCGCCATCGTCCGCACCCCCTCGAAGGCCGCCGACCTCGCCGCGAAGGGCGTGCAGGTGCGCGCGGGCGACTATTCGCAGCCCGGCTCGCTGGCCCATGCGCTCGAGGGCGTGACGAAGCTGCTGCTCATTTCCTCGAGCGAGGTCGGGCAGCGCGCGCCCCAGCACCAGGCCGTCATCTCGGCTGCGAAGGCGGCGGGCGTGAAGTTCATCGCCTACACCAGCATTCTGCACGGCGATCGCTCGAAGCTGGCGCTGGCCGCCGAGCACGTGACCACCGAGAAGGCGCTGGCGGCCTCGGGTCTCGACTTCGCGCTGCTGCGCAACGGCTGGTACTTCGAGAACTACACCGATCACCTGGCGACCTCGCTGCAGCACGGCTTCGCGGGCGCCGCGGGCACCGGTCGCATCGCCGCCGCCGCGCGCAAGGACTACGCGGCTGCTGCGGTGAAGGTGCTGACCAGCGAGGGCCAGGCCGGCAAGGTGTACGAGCTGGCCGGTGACGTGCCCTTCACCATGGC
>CAIWFK010000066.1 GCA_903911905.1 uncultured Myxococcales bacterium | reverse complement strand
CTGGTCGAGCTCGATGCTCACACGGGCGACGCGGCTCATGGCGATCCTAGAACCGGCGCCGCGGGCGACGAGGGTGTTGCGCGTGCCCACCGCCACCACTCCCGCCACCGGAAGGAGCGCCACCGCCGCCCGGGGGCGGGCTTCCCTTGAAGGTCACCGCCGGGCCCGATCGCCGAGGCTGTTGGGGCGGTCGTTGATCGCGCGGCGGCTGCTGCTGCGGCCCACGAGGGTGCTGCGCCGGCGAAGTGCCCTGAGGGCGTTGTTGTGGAGGCTGCTGGGGACCGCGGGGGTGCTGCGCGGGCGGCGCACCCTGAGGACGTTGGTCGCCGTGTGGAGGATGGGGACCGCGAGGGGGCTGCGTGGTTGGAGCGCCCTGAGGACGTTGGTCGCCGCGTGGAGGCTGCTGCGGACCGCGCGGGTGCTGGTCGCCGCGCTGATGCTGCGGCGGTCGTTGGTCGGACGGCGGGTTCTGCGCAGGCCGCTGCTGAGGCGGGCGGTCGAAGCGTTGCTCGGCCGAGCCACCTGCGCCAGGCGGCGGATTGCCACGCGGCACCTGCCCAGGCCGCTGCTCGACCCGCGGGCCTGTGCGCTGCTGTTGGGGAGGCCGCCCCTGCCCGGGGCGCTGGTCGGGTCGACCGTTCCGTCGGTCACCACCACCGCGCTGCGGCGGTCCCTGCGGCACCCGACCGGTTGGCACGTAGCCCGGCGAGAGGTCGCGCTTCACGTACGCACGCCAGATCTCATCGGCGTCGGTGGCGTACTTCGCCACGCCCGGGTCGATGCCCGAAAAGAACCGCAGCAGGTTGCCCAGATCGCGCCGGAAATATTTTTCGGACAGGCTGTTCTTCGCCGCGGTCACGACCTGTGGGAAGTCGATGATCACCGGCCCGTTGGCGCCCAGCAGAATGTTGAACTCCGAGAGGTCGCCGTGAATGAGGTCGGCGGCGAGCATCTTGATGACCTCCTGCCGCAACTGCAGGTACAGCGGCAGGCCCTGCTCGAGCGGAATCGCCGCTTCGACCAGGCGCGGCGCGACGCGGCCCTCGGCGTCACCCACCACCTCCATCAGCAGCACGCCGTCGTAATAGAGCACCGGCTTGGGCACCCGCACGCCCGCCGCGTGCAGCGCGTACAACGCATCGGCCTCTGCCGACTTCCACGCCTCTTCCGACGACTTGCGGCCGAAGGCGCTGCCCTTGTCCATCGCGCGCTGGGTGCGCGAGTTGCGGACCTGACGGCCTTCCTTGTAGCCGGCGTCGTTCTTGAAGCTGCGGAACTCGCGCTCCTTGTACAGCTTCGCTGCCACGGGCTCGCCGCGGTGGCTGACCAGCCAGACCTCGGCTTCCTTCCCGGTCTTCAGCTGGTTGTAGACCTCGTCGATGATGCCATCGTCGAGCAGTTCCTGCAGTCGACTCACATTCACGCCCTCGTCAGCGGGACCCGTGCACGCTCTCTACCTCAAACGCAGCAAGGTGTACTGTCGCGCGCATGCGTTTGCTGCTGCTGCTCGCCCTCGCGCTGACCTCCTGCCAGAGCCGAGTGGTCCCCGAGGCGAAGCCGCTGCCCGTGGTGCGGGTCGACGTGTGGCACGACACGGTCTGCCCGTGGTGCCGCATCGGGCTGCACAACCTCGAGGCGGCGGTGAAGGCGCAGCCGGGCGTGAAGGTCGAGGTGGTGCATCACCCGTTCCTCTTGCAGCCCGACGCGCCATTGCAGGGTGTCGACCTGCGCGAGCACCTGGCTCAGAAGTACGGGCTGACCGACGTGAACCAGATGTTCTCGCGCGTCTCCCAGGTGGGCGCCCAGTACGGGGTGACGTTCCGGTGGGACCTGGTGAGGCGCATGCCGAACACCGCGGCGTCTCACGCGCTGCTGACCTGGGCGCCGGCCGAAGCGAAGGGCAGGGTGCTCGAGGGGCTGCACCGGGCGTACTTCGACGAGGGGCGCGATATTGGAGATGTCGAGGTGCTGGTGGTCATCGCGACGTCGGCCGGGCTCGAGGCGGTCGCGGCGCGGAAGGTGATGACCGATTCGCAGGCGTTGCTGGCGGTGCAGCGTTCGGCGCAGGAGGCGTCGCAGCAGGGCGTCAACGGTGTGCCGTATTTTCTGGTCGGCGGGGTGGCGCTCAATGGCGCGCAGAGCCCGGAGCGGTTGGGGCAGGCCATCGCGCAGGCCGCTGGAGTGCACTGAGAAAAGCGCCTGAAGGGTGGGCGGTCTGGTTGCTGCGCGCTCGGCGAACGAACAGGGACCAGACCGCCCTCCCTTCAGGCGCAGTCAGTGCGGTCGTGGCGCGGCAGCGCGTCGGAGTCGATCCGCGACCGCCCGCCCCAGCCCCGAATCGTCTGGCGGTACCACCCAGATCTCCTCGCCCAACCCATCGGCCTCACGCAACCGCGCGTAGAGCACCTGCGCGAAGCCGGCGTCGTCCTCGGGCACCACCAGGCGCGTGACACCGCTTGGAACCGCAATCGACGCCCGCGCGATGACGACCAGCCGAGCGGGCAGGGGGCCGACCAGCTCCGACGGCGCGACCAACCGCACGCCCGCCCGCGGCGCGTAGTGCGAGGCCAGCATTCCCGGCGCGCGGACATCGGTCGCGTTCTCGGCGCGCTTCACCTCGACCCCCAGCGTGGTGCTCAACGCCTCGAGCGAAATCCCGCCAGGTCGCAGCAGCCGCGGCACGCTTCCCGTCACGTCGACGATGGTGCTCTCGACGCCCACCGCGCACGGCCCACCGTCGAGAATCACCTCGAGCTCACCACCAAGTTCTTCCCGCACGTGTTGCGCCGTCGTGGGGCTGACGCGCCCGAACTTGTTGGCCGAGGGCGCGGCGACGCCACCGCCGAACGCGCGCAGCACCTCGAGCGCGAGGTGATGATTCGGCACCCGCAGGCCCACCGTGTCCTGCCCGCCGGTCACCGCGTCCGACGCGCGCGCGCTGCGCTTCACGATGAGCGTCAGCGGCCCCGGCCAGAACGCCGCCGCGAGCTGCTCTCCCATCGGCCCCAGCGTGGTGGCCCAGGTCCGCGCTGCCACGACGTCGGCCACGTGCACGATGAGCGGGTGGGTCGACGGTCGCCCCTTGGCCGCGAAGATGCGCCGCACCGCCAGCTCGTTCGAGGCATCGGCGCCCAGGCCGTAGACGGTCTCGGTCGGCAGGGCGATGAGCCCCCCGCGCCGCAACGCCGCGACCGCCTGCCCGATGTCCCTGGTGGAGTCGCTCACGTCCGTTGCTCCCTGCCTGCCAACGGTATAGCTCGCCCGCCATGGCGACCACGCAACCTTCGAAGAAGCTCGACACCTTCCCCAACCCGGCTCCCGTTCGCGACTACGAGATCCTCTTCGACTGCCCTGAATTCACCTGTCTGTGCCCGCTGACCGGCCAGCCTGACTTCGCGCACTTCAAGATCACCTACACCCCCGACCAGAAGTGCATCGAGCTCAAGAGCCTCAAGCTCTACCTGTGGAGCTTCCGCAACGAAGGCGCCTTCCACGAGAAGGTGACCAACGACGTGCTCGACGCGCTGGTGAAGGCCTGTGACCCGCGCAAGATGACCGTGCACGCGCACTGGTGGGTGCGTGGCGGCATCACGACGGATGTCACGGTGACCCACGAGAAGAAGGCGAAGAAGAAGGGCTGAGCATTCCCGCAGGGCGCCGGACTCAGCGCAGCTCGAGCCGGTAGCCCCGCGAGCACCGCGACTGCCGCCGCTGAGTGTCATCTCGCACGAAGCCGTTCTTCTCGTAGAACGCGATGGCCGCCGTCATCTGCTCGGTGGTGTCGAGCACCAGCAGCTTCGCGTTCTTCGCGCGCACGGACTCGAGGCAGCGGTTCAGCAAGGCCTGGCCCACGCCGTGCCCGCGCGTCGACGGGCGGAGGTACATCTTGCGCAGCTCGTAGACGCCAGGCTCGACCACCACCACGCCAGCCGTGCCAGTGATGATTCCCGCCTGCTCGGCCACGAAGAACGCGCCGCCTTCCGCCTGGTAGCTGGCAGGCAGGCTCTGCAACTGCGTGTCGGTCTGCGCCCCCACTCCGAAGGCGATGCCGAACTCCGCGAGCACCTCCCGCACCAGGTCCACCACGGCGGGCACGTCGGCGGCGGTCACCTCACGAATCGAAGGCGTCATGGGCATTCGACGGTATACCTCCCGGCCCATGATGCTGCTCGCCCTTGCGCTCCTCGCTGCAGCACCCGCCCCCCTCACCACCGCCGCCGAGCAGTCCGGGTGGACGAAGACCGGACGCTACGACGAAGTGCAGGCGCTCTGTGCGGCGTTCCCGAAGCGGTACCCGGGCAAGGTGACGTGCGAGACCTTCGGCACCACGCCCCTGGGCCGCCCGATGCTGGCGCTCGTCGCCAGCGCCGACGGCACGCTCACCGCCGCCGACGCGCGCAAAAAGTCGCGCCCGGTGCTGCTGCTGCAGGGCGGCATCCACGCGGGAGAAATCGACGGCAAGGACGCCGGCTTCTGGCTGTTGCGCGAAGTGCTCGAGGGCCGCGTCGATGCGGGCGCGCTCGCCAAGGTCACCCTGGTCTTCGTGCCGGTCTTCAACGTCGATGGCCACGAACGCTTCGGCAAGAACCAGCGGCCCAACCAGCGGGGCCCCGAAGAGATGGGCTGGCGGGTGACCGCACAGAACCTGAACTTGAACCGCGACTACGTGAAGGCCGATGCGCCCGAGATGCAGGCCATGCTCACGCTGCTCCACGCGTGGGACCCGGTGATGTACGTCGACCTGCACGTCACCGACGGCGCGAAGTTCCAGCCCGACGTCAGCATCACCTTCGAGCCGCAGCGCACCGGGCCCGAGCCGCTGCGCACGCTCGGCCAGGCCCTTCGCACCGAGCTCTTCGCCGAGCTGGAAAAGCAGGGCCACCTGCCGCTCGGCTTCTACCCGTCGTTCATTCGCGAAGACGATCCGTCGAGCGGCTTCAGCTCGGGCTGGCCGCCGCCGCGCTTCGCCAACGCCTATTGGGCCGCGAACAACCGCTTCGGTGTGCTGGTCGAGACCCACTCGTGGAAGGACTACGCCACGCGGGTGAAGGCCACGTACGACACGTGCGCGGGCTTGCTGCGGCTCGCGGCACAGGACGGCGCGAAGTGGCTCGCGGCCGAGAAACAGGCCGACGCCGCCGACACGAAGAAAGCAGGCACCGAGGTCACCCTGCTGTGGGAGTCGACGAAGCAGAGCAAGACCATCGACTACCCCGGCTACGCCTACGTGCGCGAAAAGAGCGAAGTCACCGGCAAGCTGTGGGTGCGCTACGACGAGTCGAAGCCCGAGGTGTGGAAGGTGCCGCTCTTCGACGAGCTCGCGCCCAGCGTCACCCTCAAGGTACCAGCGGTGGGCTGGTTGATTCCGCCGCCCGTCGCTGCGCTGCTCGCGCCGAAGCTCTCGGTCCACGGCATCTCGTTCACCCGCACCACCGTGGCGAAGCAGCGCGTCGCCGTGCAGACCTTCCGCAGCGAGCCGAAGTTCAAGCCGGGCAGCTTCGAAGGCCACCAGCAGCTCACCCTCGCCGGCCAGTGGAGCGACGACGTGCAGGACCTGCCCGCCGGCACCCTGTTCGTGCCCGCTGCGCAGCCACGCCTGGTGCTGGCCATGCACCTGCTCGAGCCGGTGATGCCCGATTCGTTCGTGTCGTGGGGTTTCGTCAACGCGTACTTCGAGCAGAAGGAATACCTCGAGGACTACCTGACCGAGGCCTTCGCGCGTGAGCAGCTCGTCGACCCGAAGGTCAAGGCCGAGTGGGACGCGAAGCTGAAGGACGAGGCGTTCGCGAAGGACCCCGACGCCCGTCTTCGCTGGTGGGCCCGGCGGCATCCGTCGGCGGACCCGCGCCTCAACCTGGTGCCGTACTACCGCGCCACCGTTGCGCCCTGACGGTCACTACGAGCCCGCGAAGTCAGACCCAGGTCGTTGGAGGTCGCAACGGCGCCTGAATGGGGGCACTGAGCGAGGTGTCAAAAGGGGTGCTGGCTTCGCCCGTCAGCCACTCGTTCCACGCCACGTTGCGCACGTACTGCCTTTCATCGTTCATGGTTGCTTTAGGCGCTCCCTGGGGTGCCTATTGCAGCCATGAACGTTCGGGTGACAATGAGGTGCGTGTACTTCGCTCGAGATCGAGGGGCAACCCCGCGACGAGCAGTGCGACGCGGCCCCCCCCCCCGTCGACCACCCACCCTCGAGGCAGGTCGCTTGATCGTGCAATTGCCTTGATGGCGGGTGGTGTGCAGGGGTGCGTAGGCCGTGCTGGCTTCGCCCGTCAGCCCCTCGTTCCACGCCAGGTTGCGCACGTACTGTCTTTCATCGTTCATGGTTGCTTTAGGCACTCCCTGGGGTGCCTATTGCAGCCATGAACGTTCGGGTGACAATGAGGTGCGTGTACCTCGCTCGAGATCGAGGGGCAACCCCGCGACGAGCAGTGCGACGCGGCTAGAGCCATCATGGCCACGACTCAGCCGAGTCGCCCCACGAGGGCGGCGGTATGGACGCAGGCTAGACCGCCGACTTCGGCGCCAACCACGCCGCGTACTTCGCCTCGACGTCCTTCACGAACGCGTCGAGGTCCCCATCGGCCGCGGGCGGCGCGATCGGGTCCATCACCTCGATGCGCACGTCACTGCTCGCCTCGAACCAGGGCCCATCTTCGAACACCAGCTCGCCCGTGCCGCGAATCACCACCGGCACCACCGGCACCTGGTTGTCCATCGCCAGCTTGAAGGCGCCCTTGCGGAAGGGGAGTCGCTTCGGGCCGCTCGAGTAGGTGCCTTCGGGGAAGAGCAGCAGGCGCTCGCCCGCTTTGAGCAACGCCGTGCACTGCTCCATCATCACTCCGGTCGAGGCCACCTTGCCGCGGTGAATGGGCACGTACTTGAGTCGGCGCAGCATGAACCCCAGCCCTGGCACCGAGAACAGCTCGGCCTTCGAGACGAACTTGAAGTCGACCCCCAGGCCCATCACCGCCGAGATGTCGGCCATCGAGGTGTGGTTCGCCACCAGCACGCACGCGCCCGGTGGCACCTTCTGTCGCCCGGTCACCGTGGCCTTCCACGTCGGCCAGCACTTGACGAAGAAGTGACACCACCAGTTCAGGAAGCGGTGGGGCAGGTGGCGCTGGGGGTCGAACGGAAAGGTGAACGCCAGCAGCACCAGGCCGAGCAGGTACCCGGTGGGCCACACCGTCACCACCATCAACCAGAACCAGATGGTCGCCGCGACTCTCAGCCGATCTTCCCCGTGAGGTAGAACTGGTAGTTCGCCTCGAGGCCTCCGTCCACGTTGATGACCGTGCCGTTCACGTACCGCGACTCGGGCAGACACACCCACTCGATGGCTTCGGCGATTTCGTCAGGCGTGGCGATGTGGCCCACCGGCACCATCGCCGCCAGCTCCTTTTCCAGCTTCGGCCACGCCTCGCCGACGTAGAAGCGCGACGACTCGGTGTCGATGTACCCGGGGTTCACCGCGTTGACCCGAATGCCGTCGTTGGCCAGCTCGCAGGCCAGGTACTTCACCAGAATTTCCATTGCGCCCTTCATCGCGCCCAACAGGCCGTGGAAGGGCAGGGCGATGCGCGAGTCCATGCCCGAGACCATCACGATGCGGCCCTTGCGGCCCGCCATCAACGGCGCGGCCTGCTGGCACGACATGATGAAGGTCTTGATGG
>CAIWFK010000065.1 GCA_903911905.1 uncultured Myxococcales bacterium | reverse complement strand
CCCACCGCGGCAGGTCAGTCCTGGTACCCGAAGGGGTTTCTGGCCGAGCGTGCGCAGAACGAGCCGTCGCTCACGCTGGCGCTCGAAGCGGTCCGCGCCACCAGCGACGCACTCACCGCTCGCGGCGTGCCGTTGCCCCGACAGGTAGTGTTGGGGTTCTCGCAGGGCGCGTGTCTGGCCGCCGAATTCCTCTACCGCACGCACGTGCGCCCCGCCGCCCTGGTGGCGCTCACCGGAGGTCTCCTCGGCCCGGGCGGGACGAGCTGGTCGGTCACGCCCGACACCTGGGCGGGCCTGCCGGTGCTGCTGGGCGGCAGCGCCGAGGACCCCTGGGTGCCCGCCTGGCGCATGGAGGAGACGGCGAAGGTCTTCTCGTCGGGTGGGGCCCGGGTGTCGTGCACGTTCTTCCCCGGCAACGCGCACGAGGTGCCCGACGCGCAGGTGGGCGCGACCCGCGAGCTGCTCACCAGCCTGGGCGCGCGCTGACGCGAGGGTCAACGGGCCCGCTCGAGCACGAAGTCCCATTCCAGCGACCAGCCGGTGTCGGTCTTGCGGAAGTCGCCGATGAGCGATTGCTTCACGCCGAAGACCGCGTCCTTCTGCAGGAAGGGGCAGTCGGGTGGAAAGACGTGGGTGATGACCGGCTGGAACCCCGGCGCCTTGACGATGAAGTGAATGTGCGCGGCGCGCTCGGGCCCCCGGTCCATCGAACCCAGCAGTTGCCCCACCGGCCCGTCGTCGGGAATGGGGTAGTAGCGCGGCTTGACGGTAGTGAACCAGTATGCGCCCGACGCCTCGCTGGCGAAGACGCCGCGCAGGTTCATGTCGGGCTGCAGCCCTTTTTGCTGCACGTCGTAGAAGCCGTCTTCGTTGGTCTGCCACGCGTCGACGGTGGCGCCCGCGATGGGGTTGCCCTCGAGGTCCAGGACCCGCCCGCGCACCTGCAGGGGCTGGCCCTTGTGGTCGAGGCAGAGGTTGGCTCCGTTGGGGTAGCGCGGCGCGTTCTCGACGTAGAAGGGCCCCAGAATGGTGTGCTCGGTGGCCTGGCCGCCCCGCGGGTGGTTGAGCGCGTCGACCAGCATGGTCACGCCCAGGGTGTCCGAGAGCAGAATGAACTCCTGCCTCCAGTCCGAGCACATCTGGCCGGTTCGGGTGAGGAAGCCGATGGCCTCGAGCCATTCCTCGTGGGTGGGCTTCGTTTCCTTCACCACCTCGTGCAGGTGGCGGACGATCGAGCTCATTACCTCGCGGGTGCGGGCCGACGTTCTGGGGCCCAGCCGCTCGAGCACCACCTCGGCCGAATGCTCGGCGTCGAAGTACGGGTGCGCCATCACGCAGCTCCCAGCAGGGTGGCCATGGCCGCGGCGAGCGTGGGCGTCGCGGTGGAGGCGGTGGCAGCCTTCAGCGACCGGAAGGCCACGTGGTGGTCGGGCCGCACCAGCACACAGCCGGCCTCGTCGATTTCCCGCACCGCGGCCCAGTCGCCGAAGACGTCGCGCAGCTCGCGCCCCGGGCCGATGACGTGCGCCTCGATGGTCACGCCCGTGCTGGCGCTGACCGCCTTCGCCGCCTCGACCCAGGCCTCTCCGCCGATGCCGGTCAGCAGGGTGAAGCGCCCGTGCCCCGCCACGTCGAGCGTCGAGACCTGCTGGCCCGCGCGCTCGAGCCAGACGTGCGGCAGGCGCGCCCCGGGCCAGGTGGTGGCCTGGTAGTAGAGCTCCCGATCTCGCCGCCACTCGGGTTCGGGCGTGCCGTCGGGCACCACCGCGTTCGACACGTACCGCTGGTTCATCTCGACCCCGTGCGCGTTGAACTCGTAGCTCTTGAAGGCGATCGCGGCCCGCAACTTTTCCCGCTGCTCGGCCGCGCCAGGCGAGTTGGACTTGAGGCCCTCCATGTTTTGCTTCATCGCCACCGGGTCGGTGGTCGACAGCAGCCCCAGCGCCTCGAAGATGGGCCCGAACTCGCCGATCGACTTGTTGGCGCGGGTGACGATCTGCTTCGCGATGGGTGAGCGCTCGGCGTCGTAGCTGGCCAGCAGCGAGGGCTTCGCCTTGCCCTGCAGCACCAGCGCCAGCTTCCACGCCAGGTTGTACGCGTCTTGAATCGAGGTGTTCGACCCCAGCCCGTTGCTGGGCGGGTGGCGGTGCACCGCGTCGCCCATGCAGAAGACGCGGCCCTTCGTGTTCGAGCGCGCGTAGAGGTCGTTCACCGTCCACACCGACGACGAGATGATCTTCACCGGCACCGACGGGTCACCGATGAGCTTGTGGGCGAGGTCGGTCGCCATCGCGTCGGTCACCTTCGGCGCCGGCTGGTTGATGTCGTAGCCCCAGACGATGAGCCACTGGTTCCACGGGCGCACCATGCGCACCAGGCCCATGCCGATGCCGCCGACGTCGGAACCAGGCTGCATCACCCAGTAGAGCACGCTGGGGCGGTGCGCGACGAAGCGCGAGAGGTCGGCCTCGAAGACGATGTTCATCGACCCCGCGACGCCCAGCTTGCCCTCGAAGGGCAGACCGATGTCGTCGGCCACCTTCGAGCGCCCGCCGTCGGCGCCGACGAGGTACTTCGCGCGAATCTGGTACGTGTCGCCGCGCAGGCGATCGCTCACGGTGGCGGTGACTCCATGCTCGTCCTGGGTGAGCGACAGGTATTCGGTGTCGAAGCGCACCCTGGTGCCGCGCGCTGCGGCGTTGCCGACCAGAATCGGCTCCATCAGCGTCTGCGGCACGTCGCACATGCTCGAGGGGCTGGCCAGGGTGTAGTCGGCCTTGCGGGCCGGGTGCGTGCCCCAGGTCAGCAGGCGGCCCAGCTCTTCGCCGGCCAGCGAGGTGCAGAACACGTTGTTGCCCATCAGCGCCTGCGGCGTGCCCTTGGCGATGACCTCGGCTTCGACGCCCAGGTCGCGCAGCACTTCCATGGTGCGCTGGTTGGTGATGTGCGCCCGCGGGCTGTCGGCCAGCCAGCCGTAGCGGGTGATGAGCACGTTCTTCACGCCCAGCGTCGAGAGCGCGAGCGCCGCGGTACCGCCAGCGGGGCCAGACCCGACCACCAGCACGTCGGTTTCAATCATCGCAGGTCTCTCCAGTTGCTTGACGGCGTGGTCTCTTCAGTCCGGAGCGGTGCCCGCCCAGGCGGCCTCGAGCAGGCCGCGCAAGCCTTCGGCCTCGAGCGGCCGCGGGTTCCAGTAGGGGTTGGCCAGTGCCAGGCCCAGTGCGCGCTCGAGGCCGGCCTTCGGCATGCCCAGCGCGTCGAGGGAGGTCGGGGCGCCCACCGCGCGGGCCAGCTCGAAGAGCCCCCGCGCGGCCGAGCCGGTGGTGCCCAGCGCCTGCGCGACCTTCGTCATCACCTGCGGCACTGCGCTGGTGTTGTAGGCCGCCGCGTGGGGCAGCACCACGGCGTGGGTCTGGGCGTGCGGCAGGTCGAACGAGCCGCCCAGCGTGTGGCAGAGCTTGTGGTGCAGGGCCATGCCGACCGCGCCCAGGCACGCGCCGCACAGCCACGCCCCCCGCAGCGCGTCGGCGCGGGCCTCGCGGTCGTTCGGCGAAGTGGCGATGCGGGGCAGGGCGCGCGCGAGGGCTGCGATGCCCTCGAGCGCGAAGAGGTCGATGATGGGGTTGTGGTCCTGCGCGTAGAGCGCCTCGACCGCGTGGGCCAGCGCGTTGAGGCCCGAGACTCCCGAGAGCGCGGTGGGCAGCCCCAGCGTCAGCGCCACGTCGTAGAGCACCACCTCGGGCAGCACCTCGAGCGAGCGCAGCGTGGTCTTCACCCCGTCCTTCGTCTCGCCCAGAATCGGCGTCATTTCCGAGCCGGCGTAGGTGGTGGGAATGACCAGTTGGGGCAGATCGGTGCGCAGCGCGAGGGCCTTCGAGAGCCCGATGGTCGAGCCGCCGCCGAGCGCCACCAGGCCATCGACGCGCTCGGCGGTCACCCGCTGCAGCGCCTGCTCGGTCACCGCGACCGGGGTGTGCATGACGGCCAGCGGGCAGGTGCCCACCGACCGGTCGCCCAGTTGCTGGGCGAGCGCCTCGGCCGGCGCCTGCTGCTGCGGCGTCGAGAGCACCAGCGCGCGGTGCACGCCCAGCCGCTCCAGCTCGGCGCGCGCCTGCGCCAGCGTGCCGTCGCCGAAGAGCACCCGGGCCGGCAGGCCGGTGTAGACGAAGTTCATGAGGGGCTCCCCCGGTGGGCGCGGTCGGTGCGCTCGTGCAGGGCGCGCAGCACCTCGAGCTCGCCCGCGCCGGGCGTCGGCGTGGTGGGGAGCTGGGGCGCGAACCGCAGCGGCCACCCGCACTTCGCCTGCACCTGTTCGCGGGTGACGCCCTCGTGCAGCGAGGTGACGGTCAGCTCCTTCGTCTCGGGGTCGGGCTCGAGCACGCAGCCGTCGGTGATGACGCGGGTGGGGCCGCGCGTGGTCAGGCCCAGCCGGGCGCGGTGGTCGCCGCCGGTGCCGTGGCCCAGCGAGGTGATGAAGTCGAGCATGGGCACGAAGGCCCGCGCCCCCAGCGACATGGTGATGAAGACCTGCTGGCAGAGCGCGGCGATCTCGGGGGCCCCGCCGCCGCCGGGCAGCCGCACCTTCGGTCGCGCATAGGGGCCGACCACCGTGGTGTTCAGGTTCGCGAAGCGGTCGATCTGCGCCCCGCCCAGGAACCCGACGGTGATGCGGCCGCCCTGCAGCCAGTAGCGGAACATCTCGGGCACCGAGACGGTGGTCAGCGCGGTCTCGCACAGCTCGCCGTCGCCGATGGACAGCGGCAGCACCTGGGGCTCGGTGCCGATGGTGCCCGACTCGTAGATGAGGGTGATGCCCGGGGCGTGGGTCAGCCGCGCGAGGTTGCAGGCCGCCGAGGGCGCGCCGATGCCCACGAAGCACACGTCGCTCGAGCGCAGCGCGCGGGCCGCGACCACCGTCATCACCTCGGTCGGCGTGGCGGGGGTCATCAGGCCACCCGCCGGTGCCGCGCGAAGTCTTCGGCGGTCTTGTCGAGCACGTTCGCGGTCATCCACCGCAGGAAGGTGTCGCGGTCGCGGGCGATCTCGTCCCACGCAAGGTAGAAGGCGTTGTCGCGGCGGTAATAGCCCTGGGCGTACGAGGGGAACGCGCCGCCCGGCACCACGCACACGGCGCTCAACGTCCACGCGGGCAGGATGGTGGCGTTGAGCGAGCGCGGCCCGAAGTCGTCGACCACCTCTTCGACGGTGACCAGCGCGCGCTTCGCCGCCAGCACCGCCTGCTTCTGCACGCCGATGATGCCCTCGAGCAACACGTTGCCGGCGCGATCGGCGCGCTGGGCGTGAATCACCGTCACGTCGGGGCGCAGCGCGGGCACCGTGGCCAGTTGCTCGCCGGTGTAGGGGCAGGTGACCGACCGAATGGCGGGGTTCACCTTCGGCAGGTCGACCCCCACGTACCCGCGCAGCACGGCGAAGGGCAGGTTGGCGGCGCCGGCGTCCCACGCGCTGGCCAGGGCGGCGTGCGAATGTTCGTCGAGCGTGATGGGTCGAGGCCACTGGTGCTCGACCGCGTCGCGCAGGCGGTGCAGCGAGCCGACTCCCGGGTTGCCACCCCACGAGAAGGTCAGCGCCTTCGCCACCCCCATGCCGATGAGCTGATCGAAGATCAGGTCGGGGGTCATGCGCACCAGCGTCAGTTCCCGCCGCTGCTGGCGAATGAGCTCGTGCGCGGCGGCGAAGGGAATGAGGTGCGTGAAGCCTTCCATCGCCACGGTGTCGCCGTCGTGGACCAGCGCTCGAATGGCGTCAGGCAGCGGCTGAAAGGGCACGGAGAGTTCCCGATTGTTCGTACAGCGAACGTGTGTTCACTGTACGAACAGTCGAGCAGGCTCGCGCCGCACTGTCAACGCGCCGGGTACCACCCGGGGGAAATCGGGCTGCCGGCGATGAACTCGCTGCTCCCGATGCCCAGAAATCCGCTGGGTCGAATCGACGCCCGCACCTTCTTGAGCACCAGTTGCCGCGTCTCTTCGGGGAAGTAGATGAGCACGTTGCGCACCAGGGCGATGTCGAAGCCTTCGCCCGGGGGCCAGCCGGTGATCAGGTTCTGCGGCTGCCAGACCACCCGCTTGCGGTGCTTGTCCTTGACCCGGAAGTTGCCGCCTTCGCGCTCGAAGTGCTTGAGCAGTCGTGGCGCCGAGACGCCCCGGTTGACCTCGAACACCGAATACGTGCCCCGGCGCGCGAGCTCGATCACCCCTTCCGACACGTCGGTGGCGATGATGGTGGTGCGCTCGGCCAGCGACGGGTAGTTCTCGTCGAGCAGCATGGCCAGCGAATAGGCCTCCTGGCCGGTCGAGCACGCCGCCGACCAGATGCGCAGCGGCTTGGTGGCGCCCGGGTCGAGCACGCCCAGCTTCGGCAGCACCAGGTCCTGCATGGCGCGCCAGAACGGGCCGTCGCGGAAGAACGACGTCTCGTGCGTCGTCATCGCGTCGATGAGCGGGCTGGTGACCTGCTTCGCCGCGCCCGGCTTGCAGGCGTCGAGCACGAAGGTGTCGATGCTCGAGTAGTTGAGCATCTTGGCCACCGGCGCCAGCCGGGCTTCCATCAGATAGTGCTGGTCTTCGGAAAGCCAGACTCCGCAGGTGTCCTTCATGAAGGACCGTAGCGCGCCCCAGCTTGCCGGGGGTGCGGTGCTATCCATGAACGACCTCACTGATGCGGTCCTTGAGCGCGTCGACGGTGAAGGGCTTCATCATGAAGTCGTTGGCGCCGGCGTCCAGCGCCTCCTGAATCGACTCCATCACCGCGTTCGACGAGACCATGATGATGGTGACCTTGCCCCACTTCTCGTGAGCCCTCATGGCCTTGACCAGGGCCAGCCCGTCCATCTCGGGCATCTGCCAGTCGACCAGTGCCAGGTCGCACGCCTCCATGCCCCCGAGCACGCTCAAGGCCTCGAGCCCGTTCGAGGCCTGGCTGACCTGCCACCCCATCGACTCGAGGGCGCGCTGCTCGACCGTTCGCATCATCTTCGAATCGTCCACCACGATGGCCTTCATGCGATCTCCTCGAGTACTACTCGTCGGCGCAAACAGCGTGGGTCTTGAGGCCGAGCAACATCTGGCCATCGAGCGGGAAGATTCCGAACACGGCGTCGCGGTGACCCAGCTCGAGCGTGTCGGGCACCGGGCGCCAGCCTTCGCCCGCCAGCTCGAACACGTCACCGATCTCGTCGACCACGATGCTCACCAGGCCCTCGTTGGTCTTGAGCACCAGCAGCTTCTGGTACTCGCTGGGCGCCACCTGCTCGAACTTGAGCCGGGTGCGCAGGTCGATGGCGGGCATGATCGCCCCGCGCAGGTTGAGCAGCCCCACGATCTGCGCGGGCGCCAGGGGCACCGGCGTCAGCGGCTGGCTCAGCAGCACTTCCTGCACGTCTTCGACCGGCACCGCGAACTGCTCTTTGGCCAGGAAGAAGGTCGCCCACTGTCCACTCTCGGCGATGCTCATGATGCCCGAACCTCCTTCGCGAACACGCCGGCGGCGACCAGGGCTTCGAGCACCATTTCCCGCTCGACCCGCTTGATCGCCGCGCCGTTGGTGGCGTCGTTGGTGACGCACACCAGCGGCAGGCCCGGCTGTTCCTGTTTGACCTGCACGCTGACGTCCTTGCCCTTCGCCACGCTCGCCACCACCGCGTCGAACTGTCGACCGCTGTGGTTGCGCAGTTCGCGCACCACCGCTTCGCTGGTGGTCTCGACCACGTCGAGGCCCGAGGCGCGCAAGAAGCCCGCGAGCGAGGCCCGCATCGCGTCGACCTCGTCGGCCAGCAGCACCCGCGGCCGCCGGGTGGGCCCGCCGCTGCTCGACACGCAGCCGGGGGCCAACTGCCGCACCAGCGCGAACACGTCGACGATGAGCGTGGTGCGCGAGAAGACCACCGCCTTGCCCAGGGTCATCGGCACGTCGCTGGGGTGCGTGGCGTCGACCTCGCTGGTGTCGAGAATGGCGCTGACCGCGAGGCCCACAGGGCGCCCGAAGTTGAAGACCAGCAACTGCTGCACGCCGTCTTCGGGCATGGGCGGCGGCGAGCCGATGGGCAGCGCCGACTCGGGCCTGATGATCGGCATCAGCTCGCCCCGGTACTGCAGCACCTCGCCGCCGGCCACCACCTCGATCGTCTTGGCGTCGACCTGCTCGAGCCGGGCCAGCATCGACACCGGCACCGCGCACCGCGCGTTTTCGCCGGCGGTGAAGATCAACATCGACTGGGTGTGCTCGTCGGCGGTGGCGGTGACGCCCGCGGCCCCGAATTCCTGCGCGCCCTTCATTTCGATGCCCGCCATCGACGCGATGCCCGCCACGTCGAGGATCAGCGCGACCCCACCGTCGCCCAGCACCGTCGCCCCCGCGTAGCAGGGCAGCTTCTTGATCATGCTGTGCAGCGGCTTGATCACGATCTCTTCGGTGTCTTGAATGGCCTCGACCACCAGGCCGTAGCGCCGCGCGCCGATGGCCACGACCACGATGTTCACGCCCTGTTGTTCCTGGGTCTGGTGCCGCAGCAGCGGCGAGAGCTTCACCAGCGGCAGAATCTCGCCGCGCAGGCGGTAGATGGGCGCGCCGCGCACGTACTCGATGTCCTTCCTGGTCTGCTCTTCGTCCAGGTAGACCAGCTCGAGCAGGTTGGCTTGGGGAATGGCGAAGCGCTGGGCGCCGTCGCGCACCAGCAGCGCGGGGATGATCGCCAGCGTCAGCGGCATCTTCATGCGAATGGTGGTGCCCTTGCCCAGGTGCGACTCGAGCTCGACCATGCCGCCCGCGCGCTCGACGTGGGTGCGCACCACGTCCATGCCCACGCCCCGGCCCGAGAGGTTGGTCACCTTCTCGGCGGTCGAGAACCCCGGGCGGAAGACCAGCTCGGTGGCCTCGCGATCGCTCATGCGGTCGGCCTCGGCCTGGGTGATGACGCCGCGGGTCACCGCGACCCGCTTGACGATGGTCGGGTCGATGCCGCCGCCGTCGTCACGAACCTCGATGGTGACGGTGCTGCCTTCGTGCGCGGCGCGCAGCAGCAGGCGGCCGGTCACCGGCTTGTTGCGTTGCGCGCGCACGTCGGGCCGCTCGATGCCGTGATCGATCGAGTTGCGCACGATGTGCATGATGGGGTCGCGAATGGCCTCGACCAGCGCCTTGTCGAGCTCGGTGGCCGTGCCCTCGACCTCGACCGCGACCCGCTTGCCGGTCTGCTGCGCCAGGTCGCGCACCAGCCGTGGAATCTTCTCGAACACCCGCGCCACCGGCTGCATGCGGGTCTTCATGATCTGCTCTTGCAGGTCGCTGGTGACGATCGACAGGCGCTGGCCGGCGGCTTGCGCCTGCGGGTCGTGCACCGCCTTGACCAGCTGCACCATCTGGTTGCGGGCCAGGACCAGCTCGCCCATCAGGTTCATCAGCTTGTCGAGTACGCCGACGTTGACGCGCACCGTGCCGTCGGACTCGGTGTGGTGCTCGGCTTGCGCTGGCGCGGCGGCCTCGGCGGGCGCGTGTGCAGGGGCTGGGGCGGGGGCCGGCGCCGTGGGCGCGGGCGCCGACGACACGGTCGGGGCTGGCGCGGCGATGGCGGCCGCAGGCGTCGGCGTGGTCGCCGGTGCGCTCGCAGGAGGGCTGGGCCTGGCGGCCGGCGCGGCCTCGGCCGGAGCGGTGTCGCCCAGCTCGAGGTCGTGGCGCAGCGTCGCGACCAGGGTGCTGAAGTCGAGCGCGCCCTCGGTGTTGTGGTCTCGGGTGTTCTCGACCAGCTGGCGCAAGGCGTCGACCACCTGCACCATGTGCTGGAAGTGATCTTTGCGCGCGGTGATCGACTTGTCGCGCAGCCGCGACATCAGGTCTTCGGCGGCGTGCGCGAGCGAGGCGGTCTTCTCGTACGCCAGCAGCGCCGAGGTGCCCTTGATGGTGTGCATGTCGCGGAACATGGTGTCGACCATGTTCGCGCGGGCCTGGCCGTTTTCGGCCTCGAGCAGCAGCTGCTCGACCCGCTGCAACGCCTCGAGCGATTCGTCGACGAAGAGCTGCTTGATCTCGTCGTCTTCGTTGTAGTTGCTCATCGAATCGGTCCCCTCGAGTAGCCAGTCCACTCCAGAATGCCTGCCGCGATGCGATCGGCCGGGTACACCGCGTCAGCCGCGCCGGCCGCAGCCACCGAACCCGGCATGCCCCACACCACCGAGCTCGCTTCGTCTTGAATCAGGACCGGGGTGCCCGCGGCGCGCAGGGCCACCGCCCCCTTCGCCCCGTCGCTGCCCATACCGGTCAGCACCACGCCCAGCGCCCCCGACAACCCTGTCGCCGCCACCGAGCGGAACATCGGGTCGACCGCGGGCTTGCAGAAGTGCTCGGGCGGGCTGTCTGACTGCCGGGACACCAGCTGGGTGCCGCGCCGCTCGATCAGCAGGTGCTTGGCGTCGCCCGCCAGGTAGGTGGTGCCCCGTTGCAACAGCGCCCCGTCGGTCGCCACCACGATGCGGCGCCCCGACTGCTGGGTGAGCAGCTCGGCCAGGTAGGGAATGTGCAACGCCGGCATGTGCTGGGTGATGATGATCGGCGGGTCGAAGTCGATGGGCAGGCCCTTGAGCAGCTTGAGCAGCACCGGCGGGCCCCCCGTCGAGCCGCCTACCGCCAGCAGGTCACGGCGCGAGCCCGGGCGGAACTTGGTGCCCGTCGGCACCGCCACGCCGCCCTTGGTCGAATGGCTGCCGTTGTTGAACACCCGGCGCAGCTCGGCCTCGAACCCGGCGATGTTGCGCGCCTCGGGTTTGGTGAGCAGCGCGGCCGCCCCCAGGAACACCGCGTCGACCCCGGTGCGAGCCCCCCGTTCGGTTCCAGCCGTGACCAGCACGGTCAGCACCGAACGGTGGGTCTGATGGCACCAGGTGAGAAAATCGAGCCCCGACTCACCGCGCAGCACCACGTCGACCGTGACCGCGTCGACCCCGCCGCGCGCCAGCTGCTGCTTGGCGGTCTCGATGGTGCCGACGGTCGCCACCACCTCGAGGCCGATGCCGGTGAGCATCTTCGCGAGCACCGCCCGGAAGACCGGGTCGTCGTCCAGCACCATCACCCGCATCGCGCGCGCGGCGCGGTGGGTGGGGGCCAGGGCTGTGGCATTCGCGAGCGCCATGGGTCACCGCTGGAGCGACGCTTCGAGCTCGCTCGACAGGTCCGCGAGCTGCCGGGCGCTGCCTTGCGTCGAGGTGGCGTTGCGCTCGGCTTCGCGGGCGGCCTCGGTCACGCCGCTGATGTTCGAGACCACGCTCGAGACGGCGCCCGAGACCTCGGTGGCGTTGCGGGCGATTTCGCGGGTGGTCGAGGCCTGCTCTTCGACCGAGGCGGCGATCGACGAGGCGAAGGTGTCGATCTGGGTCATCACCTTGGCGATCTCGGCGACGAACTCGACGCTCTGCTGGGTGTCGCCGCGAATGGCATCGACCTGGGCCGAGATTTCCTCGGTGGCCTTG
>CAIWFK010000064.1 GCA_903911905.1 uncultured Myxococcales bacterium | reverse complement strand
TTGTCCTTGAGCCGCTGCAGTTGGGCGGCGGCCAGCCCATAGTGCGACACCGCTCCGCCCGGGCTTTCCAGCCGCACCACCACCTCGTCTTCGGGCCTGGCGACCGCGGTGATGGCGCTGATTTCCTCTCGAAGGCTGCTGACCGCGGTGGCCATCACGTCGCCCTCGAAGTCGAGCACGAACACCCGTCGCTTCTGGCCGGGCGAGGCGTCTGCTTCCTGCTTGCGTTCCTTGCCGAGCGCCTTGAGCGCCTTGCGGTCGAGCAGCGTGCTTCGCAGGGCGTCGCCGAGCGACTGGAAGCGGCGGTTGAGTGGCTTGACCTCGAGCCTGGCCGGCATTCGACCCCGCCCGGTGCGCCGGCGGACGATGGCGGCCACCACGCCCACGGTCACCACGATGGTGAAGAAGACCACGAAGCCTTTCGCCGCGAAGGCGAGCGTCCCGGAAAGAAGGTCCATGCAGGCTTCGCTACCACCGGGAACGGCCCGTTGCCGCGTGAGGCTGACCGAAGGAGCAGCTCTGAGGTGCCCGCACGAAGCAAAACGGCCTGCTCCACCAGGGAGTCAGGCCGTTCCACTTCGAGGAGGCCGCGAGCCGATTACTTCTTGAGCTGCTTCTTGGCCTTCGCCGCGTTGACCTTGGCCTTCATGGTCGCCGGAGCCGCCTTGGCCGGGGCAGGTGCCGCGGCAGGGGTCAGGTCGAGCGCGGCCACGTCGGTGCCGTCAGCGGCCTTGTCGGCGTCGGCGGTCAGGGGGTCGGCGACCTTCACGTCGTTCGCCTTGTTGAGCGAGCGAATCTCGAAGTCGTACGAGAAGCCGCCCTTGACCAGGTAGTTGTCGCCGGGCTTGACGGTGATTTCGTAGGTACCGGCCTTGGCGGCGGTGATGGTCGCCTTGGCGTTGCCACCGATGCCACCCTCGACGTCGGCCACCACTTCACCCGCCGCGTCCTTCACGATGAGCTGGGGGTCGAAGGCCACCTTCTTGGTCGGCGCGAAGACCTCGAGCTCGTAGGTGCCGGGGGTCGCCACGGTCCAGGCGATGGTCTCACCCGACTTCGAGCTGACGCGGTCGGAGCAGCGCACGCGGGCGTCGGTCAGCTTCGATTCGCAGGAGTGCGAGACGGCGTAGGGGTCGGCTGCGGGAGCGAAGATCATCGCGGGAATCGAGAGCACCGCGGCGATGCCACCACCGATGAAGCTGAACTTCTTGCGCTTGTTGACGCTGCCCAGCAGGCCGTCGCGGCCCTTGCTCGAGGCCATCATCGAGCGCCAACCCGGCTTGGTCAGCTTGCCGGCTTCCAGCTTGCCGAGCACGAAGAGGTTGCCTTCGACCGGCACGTACTTCTCGGTCGCCTTGAAGCCGATGGTCCAGCCGTCGCTCGAGCCGATGGGCTTGACGTCGTAAGCGTACTCACCGAACTGAATCTGCGAGGCCCACGAGCGGCCGTTGAGCTCCTTCTTGAAGCCTTCCTTCAGGTTGTCGAAGTCCGCGCCCTGCGAGACGTCGACCTGGAAGACGCCCGAGCCGTCGTCGACCCCGAACACCGCGCCGCCCTTGATGGTGTCGAGCGTCTGCGTGCCCTTGGTGGTCTTCGTGCCGTCTTCGGTGGTCTCGGTCTTCTCGTAGATGCGCTCGATCTTCACTTCGTAATAGAGGCACGGCTGCTTGCTGCAGGGCGAGAGCAAGGCCTGCGCGGGCGGCACCACCGCGCCCTCGAGCGACATCGCGCCCTTCGGGTCTTCCGACACCGGGTTCTTCGCCAGCTCGCCCGTCTTCTTGAAGGGCGCGGCGAGAATGCGCTTGCCCTTGAAGTGCTGCGAGAGACCAAAGCCGAGGACCGCGAGACCGACCACAAGCAACAAGATGCCCATCTGGGAGCTCCAGGGTGATGCCGCGTGTCGCGGCGAGGTGAGTGTTGGGGTGTTGGCGGGAAGGTGTTGCCCCCCCGTTGTGCCGATGAGACCCACCCGCCCCCACTGGAGTGAAAACGAAATTCAATTTCTTGCGCGAAGGCCGAATTCGGGCCTGTGAACGCACACTTGGCGTGCCGACCGGAAAATCGGGGCCGATTTCGGCACGAAAAAGCCCCCCATCGCACGGAGCGATGGAGGGCGGGTCCGACCAGGAAGACGCTTACTGGCAGACGGGGCTGGCCGTCACGATGTGCGGGCAATGCGTGGTCGCCGAGGCCCCGCCGATGGCCGCCACGCTCAGGTGGTACATGCGGCAGGAGTACGAGTTCCCGCTCAGGGTCGCGTCGGTGTAGGAGGCCGTGTTCATCGGGAACGCCGCGCACGCCGTGGCGCAGTCAGCCGCGCTGGCGAAGGTCGTCGGGCAGGCCGACATCGCGATGCTGCAGAAGCCTTCGCAGTCGCTGCCGCACACGCCCGAGCCCGCCGGGCCCGCGTGGGGGCAGTGCACCGCCGCCGCCGCAGCAGCCGCGCCAGCGTGGTACGTGCGACAGCCCAGGGTGTTGCCCGAGGTGTCGGCAGCAGTGCCGACGGGCAGGCCCGTGCACGAGCCCATGCAGGCATCCATCGTGGTGAACTGGGCGTTGGCGCCCGTGCAGTTGGCCATGAGTGACGTGCAGTACGCCGTGCAGGTCAGCGCGCTGCTGCCGCCGCCGCCGCCAGTCGCGGTGCCGCCGCCGGTCGCCGTGCCGCCGCCAGTCGCCGTGCCACCGCCCGTCGCCGTGCCACC
>CAIWFK010000063.1 GCA_903911905.1 uncultured Myxococcales bacterium | reverse complement strand
TCGAGCAGGGCTTCCGTTCCACGGCCGTCTCCCTCGCACCAGGGGCGGCCAATTGGCGGCGTCACGCCCCGGCGGTCGAGGCCAGCCGCGACGCGCTCGGTGACTACAGCGGCATCGCCAGCTACCAGCAGTCGCCCAACTTCGCGGCCGGTCGCTCGACCTACGAGTTCATCGTGGTGCACACCATGGAAGGTTCGTACTCGGGGAGCATCTCGTGGTTCCTCTCGACCGCGTCGCAGGTCTCGGCGCACTACCTGGTGCGCTCGAGCGACGGGCAAATCACCCAGATGGTGCGTGAGGCCGACACCGCGTGGCACGTGCAGTGTTACAATTCGCGTGCGGTCGGCATCGAGCACGAGGGGTACATCGCCGCGCCGGCCACCTGGTACACCGAACCCATGTACGTGGAGTCGGCCAAGCTGGCTCGCTCCATCGCCGACCGCCATTCGGTGCCGCTCGACCGCACGCACTTCATCGGCCACAACGAAGTGCCGGCGAACTGCAACACCAACTCGCACCAGGACCCCGGCAGCGGCTGGAACTGGACGCACTACCTGGCGCTGGTGACGGGCTCGGGGCCCACCACCACCACCGGCGTCTTCACCGGCGTCATCTACACCGGGGGCAACACCGCGAACCTGGTGACCGGCGCGCAGGTCTCGGCTGGAGGGCAGACCGTCACCACCGCTGCCGACGGCACCTTCACCTTCACCCTGGCGCCGGGCTCGTACACCGCCAGCGTCACCAAGGCCGGGTACACCAGCAACAGCGCGACCCGCACCGTGACGGCCAACGCCACCATCTGGGGCTCGATGGAAATCAACCCCGTGCAGGCCACCGGCACGGTGAGCGGCGTGGTGTACGCGTTCGACGCGGCCAACCCGGCGAACCACAGCCAGGTGCTCGCGGGTGCGACGGTGACGGTGGGCTCGCAGTCGGTCACCAGCGACGCCGCGGGCCACTTCAGCTTCACCCTGCCGCCGGGCGTGGTGACGCTCGCCGCCACGCTCACGGGCTACGCGTCGGCGCAGGCCTCGGCCACCGTCACCGCGGCCCAGCACACCACCGTCGACCTGGGGCTGACCTCGACGACCGGGCCTGACCTGGTGCCGCCGACGGTGGTCATCACCACGCCGCTGGCCAACGCGTCGTCGACGGTGGGCCTGGTGGACGTCAAAGGCACCGCGTCGGACGACCGCGGCCCGATTTCGAGCGTGTCGCTCTCGCTCGATGGCGGCGCTGGCCAGCCGGTGGCGGTGGTCAACGGTGCCTTCGCGACCCAGGTGTTGCTGGCGCCCGGCTCGAACACGGTGACGGTGAGCGCGGTCGACGCCGCCAACAACCCCGGCTCGGCGAGCGTGAGCGCGACCTTCCTGGCGGGCGTGGCCGGCACGGTGGTCGACGCGGCGAGCTCGGGGCCGCTGGCGAACGTGACGGTCGACCTGCGCCAGGCCGCGACCGGGGCGTTGCTGGTCTCGGTGACGACCGACGCCCAGGGCCGCTTCTTCGCGCCCGCGACCGTGGTGCCCGCAGACGAATTGATGGTGGTGCACGCCAGTGGGTACCTGACCTCGAGCCAGACGGTGACGGTGCCGGTCGACCAGCAGGTACGGGTCACCGTGCCGCTGACGGCCGGGGTCGACATGGTGGGCATGGTCAGCCTCACCGTCACCCAGCCTGGTGAGGGTGAGCACCTGACGGGCGAGACCGCCACGGTGTACGGCACGGCCAATGGCTTCGACCTCGTCGGCGTGACGGTCAACGGCACGACGGGGCAGTTGCTGGCCGGCGGGGGCTTCAGTGCCACCGTGCCGCTGGCGCTGGGGCCGAACACGCTCGAGGTGACGGGTAGCGGCACCCGCGGTGAAGTCGTCACCAGCGTGGTGCACGTCACCCGGGTGCCCGCCGGGCCGCTCGAGCCGGTGGTGGGTCAGGCCTGCTCGAGCACGCCCGCGGCCGTGAGCTTCACGCTGGCGCTGTTGCTGCTGGCCCGGCGGCGCCGGCTGCCCTGACGGTCGGTGCACGAGGCCGCGCTTCGTGAAAGAAGCAGGGCATGGCGACGATTCCTCCTGCGCTGCTGGCCCGGTTGGTCGAACACCGCCGGCATCACGGCGTGGCCCCACAGATTCGCCCGCTCGCGCACACCTTCGCGCAACAGGTGCTGGGGCTGCTCTTTCCACACTTCGCCAGCGCCACCGCGTCGGTCGAGACGCTGGGTGACGAGCTGACGGCGCTGCTCGAGACGCTGGGCAAGCTCGAGCACGCCATCGCGTCGACCCAGCAGCGCATGCCGGCCCAGGTGGCCGAGCGATTCCTCGAGGCCTTGCCGGCGGTGCACGAGCTGCTCGACGACGACGCCCGCGCCATCTTCGAGGGAGACCCCGCCGCCCGCAGCGTCGACGAGGTCATTCTCACCTACCCGGGCTTCGTGGCCATCGCCATCTACCGGGTGGCGAACGTGCTGCACCAGGTGGGGGTGCCGCTGCTGCCGCGGCTGCTGACCGAGTACGTGCACGAGAAGACGGGCATCGACATTCACCCTGGCGCCACCATCGGTCGTCGCTTCTGCATCGACCACGGCACGGGCATCGTCATCGGCGAGACCACCGTCATCGGCGACGACGTGAAGCTGTACCAGGGCGTGACCCTGGGCGCGCTCACGGTCGAGAAGTCACTGGCCAACAGCAAGCGCCACCCCACCATCGAGCACGATTGCGTCATCTACGCGGGCGCCACCATTCTGGGCGGCACCACGGTGGTCGGCCACCACACGGTCATCGCCGGCAACGCCTTCGTCACCCGCAGCGCGCCACCGAACTCGGTGGTGACGCGTCAGAGCGAGGTCCGGCCCCGGCGCACGGGCGAGAGCGACCAGCAAGCGCTCGAAGAATTCGACTTCGTCATCTGATGAGGACGTCGGGGCCCTTGGCGCGTCGGGCGGCCTCGCGCTCGTCGGCGATGCGCTTGAGCTCGGCCTGAATTTCGGCGTTGCCGGGCGCGAACGAGAGCGCCAGCCGCAGGTTGGTCTCGGCCGACCCCAGGTTGCCCCTGGCGATGTCGGCGCGGGCCAGTTCGACCATCACCGTGGCGCGGTCCTTCCCGGCGGCAGCGAGCCTCGTGAAGGCGTGACCGGGGTGGTGGCGGGCGGTGCCGAGCGCGGAGCCTCGGCCGACGTCTCGAGCTTCCACACCCCACTCGCGGTGCGAACCATCTTCCCTGTCATTTGCGTTGAGCCCCCACCAGCATCATCGAAGCCGACCATCTCATCAGACGCCTTGGTGGACCTCGGGGCAAGCCGGTCGGCCACGGTGGGGTCGTTCGATTGGCGAGGCCTGGTTGTCACACGTCGGGGGTGGGTGTAGGCAGCGCACGAATTCACGAGGGTTCCCGGTGATTGTGCTCAACCGCATCGATTCGCGACTGATTCACGGTCAGGTCATCGAGGCCTGGCTGCCCCACCTGGGGGTCGGTCGGGTGGTGGTGGCCGACGACGACGCGGCGGGCGACCCGTTGACCCGCGCGGCCTTCGAGCTGGCGGTGCCTCCCGAGGTCGAGCTGGTCACCACTCGCGTCGAGCAGACCGAGTTCGGTCGCTTCGCGGCCGATCGCGTGCGCACCCTGGTGCTCTTTCGCACCGTGCACAGCGCGGAAGTGGCCCGCGCGCACGGGCTGCCCAGCGGGCCCTTGAACCTGGGGAACGTGCATTCCGCTCCGGGCAAGGTGGCCATCTCGCGCTCGGTGTTCCTCGACTCCGAGGAATCGGCGGCGCTCGGCCGGCTGGCTGCGCAGGGCATGGCGGTGTCGATTCAGGCCGTGCCTGCCGAGCCCGCGCAGGCGCTGGCGAGCTGACCCGCTTGTCCTTCAGAACACCTTCACCAGCAGCGCGTTGACGCCGGTGTCGAAGCGCCCGGTCGAGATGACGCCGAAGCTGAGCGCGAGGTCCATCTGGAACATGCCTTCGACCAGCGCGTGGAAGCTGGGCCCGAAGGCCACGCCCAGGCGCGGGGTCTGGGCCCCCGTGGCGCGGTCGAGCTGGCCCCAGGCCGAGGCGTCGACGAAGACGCCCAGCTTGTAGAGGTCGCGGGTGAGCGAGAAGCGGAACTCGCCGCGGCCGCCCAGCGCGCTGCGCACGAAGATGTCGCCGAACACGCCGCGCAGGTTGTCGCCCAGCGGCTCTTCGAAGGGGAAGAGCACGTCGCCGGTCAGCAGCGTGCCGCGGGCCTTGAGCCAGAGGTCGTGCCAGCCGAAGGCGAACACCTTCTGGTAGTTGAGCCGCACCTGGCCGAAGTTGATGGCATCGAGCTTGCGGAAGTTGCTCCACAGGCGGCCTTCGACCTCGAGCGCGTGGCGGCGGTCCCACCGGGCGTTGCCGCCGTCGAAGACCAGCTCGAGCCCCAATTGTACGAAGCCGCGCAGGCGGGTCTCGTTCTGGGTGACCAGCGGAGGGCGGGTGATGGCGCCGCGCTCGTCGAAGAGGAAGAAGTGTTGCAGCCCGAAGCCCACGAAGACCTTCATCGGCTCGAGCGGCTGCACCTGGATGTTGGCCGACAGCTCGGAGTTGGTGGACAGGTAGTTCTCGAGCCCGAGGTCGGCGCGCTGGCGGGCCAGCCCTTCGCCGCGCAGCCACACGAAGGTGCGCACCACCCGCGCGAAGGCCGGAGTGAACCACTGGGCTTCGGCGAACACGCGCGAGGGGAAGACGTAGAAGGTGTTGGTGTCGATGGACCGGCGCAGCCCCGCGCCACCCATGAGCGCGACACGCCAGCGGTCGTCTGTCACCAGCAGGCTGCGGCCCTGGTAGTTGACGCCCAGCTCCAGGCCGTCGAAGTAGCTGCTGCGCACGTCGAGGCCGGGGCCGGTGCTCCATTCGCGGTCGGCGAAGAAGACGTGCAGTTCGTACTGCTGCCGGGGGCGCACCAGGGTGGCACCGCGAATGGTGCCCAGGGGGCCCAGGGTGTCGAGCTGCGGGCCGACGTGCTCGACCACCTCGGTGGGCACCAGTTCGAAGTCGGGCGGGTCGAGGCCGATCTGCGCCGAGAGCCGGCGCAGCTGCGCTTCGAGCGAGGGCTTGTTGAAGACCTCGTGCGGCAGGTCGAGCGCCAGCTTCAGGCGCACCATGGGGAAGGTGAGCCGGCCGCGGAAGACGATTTTCTCGAGCAGCCCTTCGTTGACCGTGACGACGATGGCGTCGCCTTCGATGTGGCCGTCGGCGGTGGCCAGGGTGTAGCCGGCGGTGTGCAGGAAGGTCTCGACCTGGGTGACGACCGCGTCGACCTGCTCGAGGGTGACGGTGCCGCCGTGGGGCCGCTGCAGCACCGCCAGGTAGACCGCTTCGGGCAGTGCCACGTTGCCGCGAATGGCGATTTCGACCTGCGGCTCGCCGAAAGGGGTGCCGGCGTCGCCCGGGCCCTCGCTCGTCGCGGGCTGCGCCACGGCGAGCGCAGCGCTGCACAGGGCGAAGGCGAGCAGGGCCGCGCGCATCAGTGCTTGAGCAACTGGTGGCCTTGCGCGCCTTCCATGCCGTGGGTCAGCACGAAGGCGTAGAGCGGGTAGCTCTCGTCGCGGGGACCGCCGATGCATTCGAAGACCCAGTACCCCGAGTTGGGGTTCTCGACGTCGGGGCTGGCCTGCACGAAGAGCACTTCGGACCGCTCGACCACCACTTCGCCGATGAGCGCCTTGCCCAGAATGGCCTGCGCGACCACCCGGCCGTCGTCTTCTTCGAAGAAGTCCCAGTGGACCAGTTCGTGGTCCATGACCTGGACGTCGCCCGAGCCGGCGCGAACCACGCAGTTGCGGTGGTCCTGCAGCCAGCGCCAGAACTGGTCGAAGGTGAGCGGGGTCGAGGGCGTGGGGCTCGATGGCATGGCCTGTCCTTTATCATCACGTGGGGTGCGAGGCCCTGGTGAACGGCGTTGCCTGCCCCCCGAACCGTCGGGGAAGATGCGGCGTGCTCGACGTCGACTGGCTGCCCTTCGACCGCCTCACCCCGCGTCAGGTGCACGACGTGCTGCAGCTGCGCTCGCGGGTCTTCGTGGTCGAGCAGCGCTGCGCCTTTCTCGACGTCGACGGCGTGGACCCCTCGTGCTGGCACGGGCTCGGGGTTCGCAAGGGCGTGCTGGTGGCCACCGCGCGGCTGGTGCCTCCGGGGTTGACCTTCGTCGAGCCGTCGATTGGCCGGGTGGCCACCTCGCTCGAGGTTCGCCGCACCGGTGCGGGTCGGGCCTTGATGGTCAGCGCCATCGCCCAGGTGGGGAGGCTGTGGCCCGGCCAACCGATTCGCATCGGCGCGCAGCGCTACCTCGAGCGCTTCTACGGTTCGCTGGGCTTCGTGGTGGCCGGGGCGCCGTACGACGAAGACGGCATTCCCCACGTCGAAATGCTCAGAGCCTGAGCCCTTCGATGAGGTCGATGGGGCCCGGGCACATGGTCTGGTGACAGGCGAGGCAGCCCTCGAGCACGTGGGTGTAGGCCAGCCGTGGGTCGGCGGGGTTCGACTCCAGCGTGCGCACCTGCTCGAGGTACGCCTGGGCCAGGGCGTCGAACTTCTCGTCGCGGTCGGCCGCCGCGGTGGGCCAGGCGCAGCGCATCGTGCGTTGCACCGACCACCGCGGGGGCACCGGCCGGCCCTCCAGCACCGCCGCGCGCGCCACCTTCGCGTCGTCGACCAGCCCGCGCATCACCAGCGCCAGCTCGCTGGTGCCGTCGGGGTGCAGGTCGGTGACGACGAGGTGGCCGGGGCTTCCGGGCACGCCAGGGGGCAGCGGCGTCGAGAGCGTGCAGTCGGGAAGCGACGGCGGGGGGCTGGGGCGCACGCAGCCGGTCACCAGCAGCACCGCCAGGGGAAGGCGCCACGGTCGCATCGTTTCAGCCCTTCTTCACCAGCCACAGCGTCAGCAAGGCACCGCTGAGCAGCACCGAGAGCACCACGAGCACCACGATGTAGCGACGCAGCGAGGCGTCACCTGCGTCCGGGACCTGCGGAGGCAGCGTGCCCTCGTCGTTGCCTTCGGGGTGCCTGGGCACGGGGCTGCCACGCGACACGCGGCGCGCGTCACCGGGGTTGCTGACCGCGCGGGCGGGGGGCCGGGCGGGGGCCGGGGGAGGGGCGGCCGCGGCCCGCGCGCCCGACGAGGGAGGCGTGAGGTCGGGCGCCACCTGCACGTTCGACGCGAAGGGCGAGGTCTGTGGTCTCGAGGTGGGCTCGGACCCGCTCTCGGGCGCCTCGGGCGCGACGGCCCAGGGGCTGACGTGGTCTGCGGTGCGCGCGTCAGGGCTGGCCTCGGGCTCCGAGCCGTCGAGGACCACGGTGCTGCCCGCCCAGGTCGACTTCGGTACCACCCCCGTCTTCGCGACTGCGGGGCTGGGGCTGCCGCCCGAGGCCATCATCACCAGGGTGGGCGGCTCGACGGCCTTGCGCAGCCGGCGTCGGGCGGCGTCGGCGTCACGCTCGCGCGCGTTGGCGTCGCGGCTGAGCAACCCCATCATCCACTCGTCGACGTCGTCGGTGAGCTTGGGGTTCCACTTCTTGGGGCGCACCGGGTCGAACTTCATCTTCTGCGTCAGCACCTCGATGGCCGAGGGCGCCTCGTGCGGAAGGTGGCCGGTGAGCATCTGGTAGGCGATGCCGCCGACGGCGTAGAGGTCGGTCGACGGCGTCACCTTCTCGCCCAGCACCTGCTCGGGGGCCATGAAGGCGGGGGTGCCCAACAGGGTGCCGGGGTTGGTGGGCCGAATCGACCCGCCGGCGCGGTCGGCCTGGCGCGCGAGGCCGAAGTCGAGCAGGCGCAGGGTGCGGTTGCCGCCCTGCTTGCTCTCGAGGAAACAGTTGGCCGGCTTGAGGTCGCGGTGAATGACCCCGGCCTCGTGCGCGGCCGAGAGCGCGCCCAGCAATTCGTCGAGGATGCCGGCGGCCACCTTCAGGGGCACCGGTGCCTCGCGGGCGATGAAGACGTCGAGCGGCTCGCCGACCAACAGGTCCATCACGATGTAGGGCTGGTTGGTCCGTGAGAGCGTGCCGAAGCCGAACGCATTGACGATGGCGGGGTGCCGAATGGCGTTGACGGTGCGGGCCTCGCGAATGAGCCGTTCGACCATTTCGTGGTCGCCGGCGAAGTCGGCCTTGAGCACCTTGATGGCGACGGGCTTGCCGATGACGGTGTGGCGGCCCTGGTACACGATGCCCATGGCGCCCGAGCCGACGACCGATTCGACCTGGTAGCTCTCGATGGTGGTGCCGACGAGCGGGTCGGTGACGCCGGCGCCGGAGCTGCCCAGTTCCCTGAGGGTCTCGTCGCCGATGCGCGCCACGGCGAGGGAGGTTACTTTTGATCACCGCCAGACGCGAGGGGTTGCGATGAAGCCTCGACTCGGTAGCGATACACCGGGGTGCGATAGAGGTCGTCGAGCCGCTGGGTGAGCTCGGGCTGCCAGCCACGCAGGGCGAAGGTGTGGGTGACCACCACCGCTCCGGGCGGCAGGTCGGTGCGCAGGCGGCGCGACAACCGCTCCATGGCGCCGGTGAAGAGGTAGCAGACCACGGCGCTGGCGCGGCTGAAGTCGGCACCGAAGAAGTCGGCCCGGCGCACCTCGAGGTTGCGAAGGCCGCGCGCGCGCAGCCAGAGCACCGCGAAGGGGACCACCGACCGTTCCCAGGCGATGACGGTGGCGTTCGGCAGCCGCCGGGCCAGGGGCACCGCGACCGTGCCCCACCCGGCGCCCAGCTCGTGCACGGGGCCTTCGAGCGTGGGAGGTAGCAGCGCCAGCATCGCATCGCGCGCGCGCGCCGAACTGGGCAGGGGCGAAATGCCGACCGTCAGGGTCTGCCAGACGATGGCGAGGCCAGCCAGCCCCACCACGCCCAGCACCGCCAGCCCGAGCACGGTGCTCACGGCGTCTTGGTCGCGCCCGACTCGGCCGACATCTTCGCTTCGCGCTCGGCTTCTTCCTTCGAGCCGCCCACCGCTTCGAGCGAGGTCTTGGGAGGCGGCAGCTTGAGTTTGGGCCCCGGCGGCTGCGCAGTCAGCTCGCGGCCGCCCTCGACCACCGGGTACTTGTCCCAGTCGAAGGCGCGGGTGGCGTCTCCGACGATGGCGGGCGTGGTGGCGCGCAGGCGCGAGCGCACCCGCGCGATGTTGGCCTGCACGACTTTGGGGTCGGGGTGGCGCTTGAGCGCCTGCACCCAGTATTCGATGGCCTTCTCCGAATCGCCGGTCGACGCGCTCAGCCGCCCCAGTTCGAAGAGCGCATGGGGTGCCAGCTCGGAATCGGGAAAGCGCTGCACCAGTTCGGTCAGCGAGCGCTGTGCGTCGGCGGTGCGGTCCTCCATCATCGAGAGCGCCTGGGCGCGCAGGAAGAGCGCGTCGTCGACGAAGGCGCTGGTCTCGAACTTGCGGGCGACGTTGGCGGCCTCCAACTGACACTGCTCGTAGTCCTGGTGCTCGAAGTACATCACCGCCACCTGGTACGAGAGCTCGGCCGACTGGGGCGGGTTGCGGGCCAGGGCGAAATTGAGCTCGGCGATGGCGCCGGGCAGGTCGCGGTATTCGTGGCGTAGAATCGAGGCCAGGTGGATGCGGCCCTCGAGCGTCTCGGGAGACTCGGGGTTCAAGGCGATGAGTTCGCGGTAGATCTGCACCGCGTGTTTGAAGTCGCGGAGCTGGAAATTGTAGACGTCGGCCGCGCCGCGCAGCGCCCGGGCCCGGTAGAGCGCCTGCATCGACTGCTCACCTGCCGGCCCCGGGGCCTTCGGCGGCTGGTCGGCCTCGGTGCCGGCGGCGCGGGGCGGCTCGAGCAGGTCGAGCGCCTGCTTGTATTCGGCCAGCGCGAGGTCGGGCTTGTTCTCGAACAGCGCCACCCGGGCCCGCTCGAGGTGGGTGGGCGCGTCGTCCTTGCGGCAGGCGGCCAGCAGCGCCAGCAGCACCAGGGGCCAGCGCCGAATCACGGGCAGCTCACCGGCCGGTGCCGCACGCACTGGTTCTGCTCGCACGCCACGCAATCGCGCAGGGCGTCTTCGGTGTCGACGCACACCAGCAGGTTGGCTTCGCGCGGGCACTCGGTCGACTGCACGCAGTGCACGGTGCCGCCGTCGAGACCGGCGAGCGGGTCGACCTGGGGGCACAGCCGCCCGCAGGCCGCCAGCAGCAACAGACCGGTCAGGCGCATCGACATGCGCTCCGTCGTACCACAGCTCACCTTCTGTGGCCTGCGTGGCCCCGGTCGTGCGAACCTTCGCCCCCAGATGCGCGCGCTCGTCGTCGGCCTGGCCTTGGTGTTCCCCGTTTCGGGTCATGCGCAGGCGCTGGTGATCGCGGTGCTCGACGCGCCCAACGTGTCCGACGCCACGGTGAAGAAGGTGCAGCGCTCGACCGAGACGGTGCTGCGGCAGCTCTCGGGCCTGGCGGTGACCGAGGGGCCGGCCTTCAAGCGCGGTGCGCCCCGCAAGTGCACCGACGATTGTGCGCAGCAGGTGGTGCGCTCGGTGGGCAGCCCCGGCGTGTTGCTGCTCGACCTCAAGCCGCTCGAGGGCCGCGGTGAGCGCCTGAGCATCGAGCTGCAGTTGTGGTTCGACGGCACGCGGCTGGCGGTGCGGCGCGGCGAAGGTTCGGCCGAGGGCTTCGAGGCGGCGGTGCGACCGGTGCTCGAGGGGCTGTTGCCCGGGTGGGCCCGCAAGGGGTTCGGCGGCCTGACCCTGCAGGTCGAGCCCGGCGCGTTGGTGAAGGTCGACGGGCGGGTCGCGGGCAAGCCTGGTGACGTGCAGAGCGTGACGGCGGGTTCGCACCTGGTCGACGTGCTCTTCGCCGACGGCCACGCGGTGCTGCAGCGGGTCGAGGTGGCCGAGGGCGCGAAGGTGTCGCTCGAGGTCGGCGCGGCGGCCGAGGCGTTCGACGTCAAGGCCAGGCGTTCGCACGGCACGGGTCCCTTGAGGGTGGTCTCGTACGCCACGTGGATGGCGGGCGCCGCAGCCCTGGCGGGAGGCCTGGTGGCTGGCGCGCTGGGGCGCGGCACCGCAACGGGGTTGACGCCCTGTACCGGTCAGACGCGCGAGTGTGCGACGCTCGACGTGGTGCTCGAACGCAACCGGCAGGCCCAGGCCTACGCCAGCACCGGCAACGTGCTCATCGGGGTGGGCGCAGGTCTGGCCACGGTGGGCGCCGCGCTCTTCGTGGTCGACGCCGCGACGGAATGACCATGCTGAAGACCCTTCTGGCCCTCACGTTGCTGGCCGACCCCAAGCCGGGCGAATACCTCGCGGCGCGCGGGGGCGGGCAGTTGGCGTTGACCGCGAAGACCTTCCACCTGTCCGCGTACGGGGCCAACGGGCACACCTGCGAACTCGAGGGCACCCGAACCGCGCAGGGAGGCAAGGTGAACGAGGGCACCTGCGCGGTGAGCTTCAGCGCCGACGACGCGGGCGTGACGGTGAAGTCCCTCGACGACGAGGCGTGCCATCACTGGTGCGGTGCGCGCGCCTGGTTCGAAGACACGTATCTGGTGACGCCGGCGGCGTGTCTGCCGCAGAAGGTGAGGGCCACGCGCGCGACGTTCAAGGCCCACTACGACCAGAAGCACTGGGCCGAGGCGAAGGCAGACCTCACGCCCGTGCTGGCCTCGTGCGCGACGGTGCTCGATTTCGAGCTGCAGGGGTGGCTGCGCAACGACCTGGCGGTCACCCTGCACCACCTGAAGGACGACCGGGGGTGTCTGGCCGTGCTCGAGCCCTTGCGCGAATTGGCCTCGCACGTGGACGACGAGGTGGTGAGCCCGGTCGAGCCGACGTACGAGGAATCGTATCGGTCGCTGGCCAGGGCGAGCGCCACCAACCTCACGCTCTGCTCGGCGCCCAAACCACCGTGACGGTCAGGGACGCGCGGCCTCGATGGACGCGAAGCTGCCCATGAAGTCCTTCATCGGCAGCCAGAAGGTCCCGTCGTCCTTGCCGTCGTTGCCGGGCTCGGTCTGACCCCAGGGGTTGCGCACCTGGACCTGTTTGATGCCGCCTTCGTCCTTCACCGCGAGCACCGTGTACGCGTGGTCGGCGATGACGCCCTGTCGCGACGGCGACCACGGCTTGCTCAGGGCGACCACGCAGCCCTTGTCGGCCAGCGACGAGGCGAGCGTGGCGTAGACGTCATCGGGCTTCAGTTCGGCGGTGACGGGGAAGAACGAGCCCTTCGCCCCGGTCAGGGCCTCGAGCGCGGTGGCCGCCATGCCGCCCTCGATGTTGGCGTAGCTGCCCTTCCACGCGGCGTAGGCCTTCTCGAACAGCTGCGGCCACAGTTCCTTCGGGTCGCGCGCCTCGGCGTACTGGAGCTGCCCCGACCTGGTGGGCAGCGAGCCGTCGACCGTCACCTTCACCGGGTGGGTGGTGGTCTGCCCCGGGTCGCGCTGGTGGAACGTGACGGTGTACGTGCCGTTGGGGTTGGCGGTGATGGCGTTGCGCAACAGCTCGGGGTGCGAGTTGGCGACCGCCGAGAGCGACGAGATGAAGTAGCAGTCGCCGACCTGGCCCTGCATCGGGTCGTCGGCCGACATGGTGCCGACCACCACCTGGCCGGGGTGCGCGTTCCAGGCGACGTGCGAACCGGCGCGCTGGTCGGCCGTGGTGAGCTTCGGCTCGGCGCCGGCGGTCGGAACGGTGCCGGTGTCTCCGGCGACCGGGGCGTGTCGGGCCAGCTCGGTGGCCACGAAGGCCTCGAGGCGGGCGCGCGCGGCGGGTTCGAACTTGTCGCTGGCGTGGTCGACGAAGCCCGACAGGTAGTGGGCGTCGACTTCCTGGAAGTCGCTGCCCTTCGCCGCGGTGATCAACGAATCGACCTCGGCGGTGGTGACCTTGCCGTCCTTGAGCAGGGCGTTGAGCTGCGCCTTGTAGCGATTGGCTTCACGCTCGATGGTCGAGACCATTTGGCAACCTTACTGGAACGACGGGCTGCGTCACAGGGCGCGGCTTGACTTGAGGCAGGCGCGCTGAGAATGCACGGGGGGTGAAGCTCTTCAATTACTGGCGTTCGAGCTCGAGCTACCGGGTGCGCCTGGCGCTGGCCCACAAGCAGTTGGCCTACGAGTACGTGGCGGTGAACCTGATCACCGGCGAGCAGCGCTCCGACGCGCACCGCGCGCGCAACCCCCGCACCACGGTGCCGGTGCTGGAAGACGAGGGCGCGGTCATCGCCGAGTCGGTGGCCATCTTCGAATACCTGGAAGAGCGCTACCCTCGAGTCGCGTTGCTGCCCACGGGCGCGGTCGAGCGGGCCCAGGTGCGCACGCTGGCCGAGATGATCAACAGCGGCATTCAGCCCCTCCACAACCTGGCGGTGCTGCGCCACGTCAGCGACGTGCTCAAGGCTGATCAGAAGGCCTGGGCCGACCACTTCATTCAGCTGG
>CAIWFK010000062.1 GCA_903911905.1 uncultured Myxococcales bacterium | reverse complement strand
CTCCAGTTCCGCATGGAGCACGAGTACGGCGCCAACATCATGGTGGACAAGCTGCCGTACTCGCACGCGCGCTGGGTGGTGGCCGAGAAGTTCGACCCGCGCAGCTTCGACTGGGAAGGCAACCGGCTCACCGTGCAGGACCGCGACGGCATGCACCTGGTGCTCTTCCGCGACGAGTGGGCGATGCACCACGCGTTGGAGAAGCACCCGGACCTCAAGTTCCAGGCGCACGCGCCGGCGCTCAAGGCGAGCTCGGTCATCATCGGGCCGCAGGGGTAGCGGTCACGCCGCCTTCACGACCGCCAGCGGCAGCGTTTCGAACTTCGCAGGCGCCTCGAGACGCTGCTGAAGCAACTCGAGCGACCGCGCGCACGACAGGCCGTCATCGATGCGCTCGTCGAACGAATAGCGAATGAGGCACACCTGCCGGCCGTTCACGGTGCGGGTGCGACCGAGCGCGGCGAAGAACGGGCAGTTGCCCCACTCGTACAGGTGGTGGAACGCGGCCTCGAGGCCAACGCTGCCGAGGTTGGCGACGAACATGCTCGTGTAGAGCGGGTCGTGCGCCATCACCGAGCCCGGCAAGAGGTTCATCGAATCGGCCCAGCGCATCGCGGCGAGCGCCCAGCGAACCAGGAAGGCGGGCAAGGCGTTGGCAAGGTTGAGCTCGCGATCTTCCGCGCGGGGCGCGTCACTGCGACCGCTGGTGATGTCGGCGTGCAGCAGCTTCGCGACCTCGGCCAGCGTCGCGCCCTTCGGAATCTCGCGCTTGATGGTCACCAGCGCCGCGTCGTCGTCCATCTTCTTCTTCTTCGCCGCGAACGAGAGCCAGACGCCCTTGCGATCGTAGATGCGGCCGCCCGAGACGAAACGGTTGAGGCGCGGGCGCTCATGGAACGTCGCCGCCATGGCCCACATGAAGACGTGGAAGAGCGTGATGCGCTCCTCGGGGTGCGCGTGGTTGTAGCGCTCGACGAAGGCCATGGTGTCGGTCACGTCGAGCTCCTGCTCGAAGTACACGGTGGACTCGGTACGGGTGCGCATCAGCAGCGGCATGATGGCGCGGGTCGCTGAGAGGTCCTTCACCAGGCTGCCGTCGGGGCGGGTCGTGAGCATGGTGACCGGTAGTGCAAGCGTCGGGCACAGCCGTAACGCCTCGAAGTCAGGCACCATCACCAGGCGCTCGTGTGCAGTGGCCTGCACACGGCTGTGAAGGTGTGTTTCAGCGCAACCAGTCGGCGAAGCGCTGGGGGTCGGTGAAGGGGCCGAGGTGGTCGACCTCGGGGACGACCTCCACTGAGGCGTTGGGCAGCGCTCGCTGCAGTCGCTCGACCGCCAGCCTCATGGGTGCCGCACTTGCGCCGCCGAGCCCAAGGCGCGACTTCACGGCGGGGAGCGGCGTACCCTTGCCGGTCGAGTTCAGTACGGGCTCGAGCAGCGGGCTGGTCCACGACCCGAGCGTCGCGAGCTGAGCCGGTGAGAGTCGCTCAACGCCACGGCTCCCGTCAGCGCGAGCGCTCACCAGCTCCCAGAACGCGCGCATCGCCCGTCGTCGCTGTCCAACCAGCTCCCACAGCATCAGCTTCATGAAGAGGCCGGCCTGACCGGGAGCGTCGTCTTCGTTCGCGAGGTACGGCGGCTCGAAGAGCGTCAGCGACGTCACGCGCGCGTCCACCGAGGCGAGCTGCATCGCGATGAACGCGCCGGAGCTCCACCCGAACACCGCCCCATCGTCACCGAGCAGCTTCCGGTTCTCCTCCACGGAGTGCGTGCCGACCGTCGCGCCGAGCAAGCTCGCCAAGGGACCCAGCACCTCACCTGGCGTCGCCGTGCCGGGAATCAGGAGCATGTCAGAACGGCCACACGAACGGCGGTGCCGAGCTGCCGACCAGCCCACGCTTCGTCACCTCGAAGTGCGAGCCCGGCCGCAGCAGGTCGACCCGCATGCCCTTCGCCTGCGCCACCACCTGCTCAGGGAAGGGGTCAGCGTCTTCGTTGCTCTCGTAGGGAGACGCTCCCTCGACGGGCGCACCGGGAAAGCCTGGGTACTTGGGGCCCATGCCTTCGCGCCAATACCAGGGCGCACCACCATCAGCGCAGGGCACGAGTGACTTCGCCCCCAGCCGCTTGGCGTAGTCCACCGCAGTGACAGGGTCGGCCATCAACTGCTGCGGCACGTCGAGCAGGTCGCGCGGCACGTCGACCAGGAACGCATCGAGGGTGGTGAAGCCTAAGAAGATGGGCTTGAGCTTGAACCCGCGCACGCCGCAGAAGAGCACGTCGGCGCGCTCCTTCGCGCAGACCTGCTTCATGTCGCCGCGCACGTCATGGCCGGTGTCGGCGAAGAAGGCCGCGCGGACCTTCGGCGTCTCCACCAACCACGTGGAGCCCACGTTGAACACGCCATGCACGCCACGCTGGTCGGTGGGCTGCTCACCGAAGAAGGGCAGGGCGCGAACGCGCACGTCCTCGACCATTCGCGCGTCACCGGGCTTCAACGCCTCGACGTGCTCGAAGCCGAGCTGCCGAAGTCGCGCAGCGCAGTCGGTGCTGAACAGACTTTCCCGCTCGACCGCCGGCACGAAGACCCGCACCTCGCGGGGGAGTTGGAGGAGCGAGCCCAGGTGAAAGTGATCTCCATGCGAGTGGGTGATGACCACCGCGTCGACCTTCCCCAGGTCGCGGGCCTGCATGGGCTGAAACCCTGGGAGGTCGATGTCGTCCGACGGGCGGAAGTACGGGTCGACCAGCACCGCACCACGTTTCCCGCGCAGCAGCGTGGTGTTGTGGCCGACGAACACGCCATCGTGCGAGGTGTCCGGCTCGGTCGCGCGCTCCAGCCACTTCGCCTCGCGCAGCAGCTCGAGCAGCTCCGCAGTCGCGGGCTCGACTCGGAACGCGCGCAGCTCGGCCGCCGTGGCTCCACGACAGAGCGTGCTGATGAGCTCGTGCACCAGCGGCCACTGGGCGCCCTTCACCGGCAGGTCGAACGCCAGCGTGCCCCGTCGCCCATGGAGGATGCGCGGCGGCGTCTTGCGCACGTCGGGGTAGAGCACCGAGTCCTTCAGCACCCGACGCCCGAGCCGGCGCTTCTTTCCGTCGCACAGCGCGTCGTACGCGGGAGTCGCCTCGAGCCAGCGAATGAGCGCCTTCGCTTCCTTCGCGGCAGCGGAAGGCCCCAGCTCGCGAATGAGCTTCTTGAGCGGCTCATGCGCTCGTCGAACGCGGCGCGACGCGGGCCCCTGAATGCTGCAGCCGAGATCTTCGTGATGGTCGCGCTCGTTGGTCGCGCGGGTGAGCACGGCGAAGCTCACGCCGCGCGACAGCGTGGTGCGCGACATGTCAGGCCGAGGGCTTGAAGAGCGGGCCCAGCTTCATCGCCAGGTCGATGTCGAGAGGCGTGAGCACCAGCTCGCCCTTCATCAGCAGGTCCTTGGCGGTCTTCTGCCCGGTGAGCAGGGCGATGAAGTCCTTCGCCTCGGCGCCCACCGACATCAGCGCCTTGCCTTCGAAGCCCTCGGCGATGAAGTCTTCGCTCCTGGTGAAGTCCACCGTCCAGGTGCCGCCGCCTTCGCCGGTGATGTCGAGGTGGAGGATGCCGTTGATGGCCTCGCGCACGTCCTGGTGCGCGGCGATGCGGGCTGCGAATTCGTCCTCGATGAGCACCGCGACCTCGCTGCGCTCGTCTTCACCCTCGTCGCCCTCTTCGTCTTCCGACTCGGCCTCGGGGGCGTCGGGCGCGACCTTCTTGTTCGACTTGCGGAATTGATCGAACCGCTCCTTCGAGAACAGCGAGCTGCCCTCTTCCTTGGCCGCCTCGTACACCTTCTTGAGCTGTTCCTTGGTGGCGCCGGGGTGGCGGAAGTATTCCATCGCCACCCGGCCCATGCCCCAGTTCGCGGCGAACGCGGCGGGAACGGTGATGAGCGCTCCGACGACGGGGAGCAGCGCCTTGATGCCCTGCCGGGCCAGCATGCCGATGCCGGCGGTGGTGGCCAGTTCGACCACCAGGTCCTTGCTGTCGGCTTCGGTCAGCTTGCGGCCATAGATGTGGCCGATGGTGACGACCATCGCGCTCTGTACCGGCAGGCTGAGCACGGCATCGGAAAAGGGAATGGGCGAGACCGCGACCACCGCGCAGGCGTAGCTGGCCATGTTCACGACGTCGCGCGCCGCCTTGTCCCGCTCGGCCAGCGGTGAGTTCGTGAAATCCTTGGTGCGGATGTCGTCGAGAGTGTCGAGCCAGGACATGTCAGGGACTCTAACCCCGGTTCCGCCGTCGACGTTCCCCTCAAAACGACGACAGCGCCGCACCCGGCTGGGCGCGACGCTGGCGTTTTCAAGCGATGAAGCGGACGACTTACTTCTTGTCGGCCTTCTTCTCGGTCTTGGTCTCGGCCTTCTTCTCGGCCTTGGGCTCTTCCTTCTTCGCTTCTTCCTTCTTCTCTTCGGTCTTCATTTCCTTCTTCTCTTCGCCCTTCTTCTCCGCCTTCATCTCCTTCTTCTCGGCGACCTTCTCAGCGGCCTTGGGGGCCTCGGCGAACGACGCGAACGCGAACGCGGCAACGGCAACGGCGAGCAGCTTCTTCATGGGTAACTCCGGAGGACAGCGTGTGATTGTGCGGGGTGAATCCCTGCACCTTGATCATTCCCCTCAGCATGTGAGGTGCCAGCTCTGACGGGCCTGATTTCCTTGAATTCACGGGGATTTATCTGAGGGCCACGTCCCCAGGTGTGTCTGGAGGTGGGGATATTCTCCGCAGTGCCTCTTCCCGGGCGGTTCTAGAAAAGCTTCAGCCGCAGGGCCTTGGCGCGGGTCTGGTACTCGCTGTCCAGGCTGGTCATTTCGATGGTCTTGAGCCGCTGCTCGAGCGATCGCGGGGCCTTCTCTTTGGGCAGGCGCGCTTCGTCGACCATCACCTCGAGGCGGGTCAAGGCGAGGCCGACCAGGCGGTCCTTCGGGTGGTCGAGCACTTGATCCAGGAAGAAGGCGTCGTCAGGAAGGCCGTACTTCTCGTGGAACTCGATGACCTGCTGCGCCCAGGCCTTGCGGTCGGGAGCGTCGGCCACCCGCTGCATCGCAGCCTTCTGTTCCTTGCGCTTGCCGTCGGTGTCGAAGGTCTGCGCCAGGCCATCGGGCAGGGCGCCGCCGGTGAAGAGGGCGTCGGCGGCCTTCTTGTACTTCTCGTAGGTGGGGCTGCGCTCGATGCGCTGCTGCGCCGGGTCGTCCTGCCGCGAGTGGTACTTCGACTTGCCGCGCTGCGCGTCGAGCTCGCGGAAGCTCTTGTTGCGTTTGCCCGTGAACCCAGAGCTGCCGTCGTCGTCCTTGCGACCCATGCGCACGTCCCTTCGCTGAAGGCGCCACCGCCGCGCCAGACAAGAGCCGTCTGTCGCACCCTCCGATGGCACCGATGAGCAGACGTTGCGGCCATCGCTCAATCGGCAGGGCCTACACTCGGCCACAGGGCCCCTGGGCGTCAAGGGTTGCTGCTTCTTTCGAAGGTGAGGGGTCAGTCCTCCTCGGTTTCGGCCAAACCACCCCGGGTCACCATGTCGAAGCAGCGATGATTCTTGAGGAAGGAAAGGGGCCGAGGGCTTGCATCCACTGGGCTCCCCGATTCGCCCGAGGTCCTCGTGACGTGGTTTGGCCGTGCAGCCCGAAGTGTCGTTGTGGTCGTCGTCAGTGCGTGTGGTGTGGAGCCGGCGGCCCTCGAGGTCGAGCCGCCAGCGCAGGCCGTGGCGCAGCTCGCTCAGCCAACGAGCCTCGTCCTCGGCGCGGTGAGCAACGCGCTCGCGGCCGACGGCACGACCGCGGTGGTCGCGACGGTCCTCAACGCCGACGGGAGCCTCTTCACCGCGCGGTCGGTTCCGGTGACCTTCACCTCGGGGTGCTCGGTCGCCAACCGCAGCACGCTCGACGCGAACTCGACGACGGCGGCGGGGCTGGCCTCGGCGCTCTACCAGCCGGCAGGCTGTGTCGGCCCTGACGTGGTGACGGCGCGGGTCTCGGCCGGCGCCACCACCCTGAGCGCCACCACGACCGTGCAGGTCTCATCGACCCGGGGCCTCTCTGCGCTCGCCTCCCTGGGCCGAACGCTGTTCTTCGACAAGGCGCTTTCGGCCTCCGGTGCGGTGTCGTGCGCGTCGTGCCACGCGCCACAGCTGGGCTACCTGGCGACTGGCCCCTCGCCCGCGCCGCTGGGCGGAATGACCAACCAGGTGATCGGGTTTCGAAGCGCGCCCTCGGCTGCCTACGCCGCGCTCGCGCCGCCCTTCCGGTACCTGCCGGCGACCAACAACGCGGGCACGGTCAACAACGTCATCACGGGCAAGCTGGGCACCCCGCGTGGCGGGCTGATGTGGGACGGCCGGGCTTCGACGGTGGTCGACCAGGCGCGCGGCCCGTTCCTCGGCCCGCACGAGATGGCGAATGCCAACGCGGCGGCGGTTCGGGCCAAAGTGCTCACGCGGCCCTGGCTGTCGACCTTCGTCGCGGTCTTCGGCGCGACGACCGCCACCACCAACGCCGACACGGTGCTCGCCGAGCTGGCCACGGCCATCGCGCAGTTCGAGGCCGAAGACGCCTCGTTCGCGCCGTTCAGCAGCAAGTTCGACGCCGTCCAGCGGGGCGCGGCGAGCTTCACCGCGCAAGAAGCGAATGGCCGGGCGATCTTCTCGGACCCGTCCAGGGGCGCGTGCACGGGGTGCCACAACTCGACGGGGCAGTCGCAGGTCTCGCCCGGGCCAGAGGTCTTCACGGACCGCAGCTACCGCGCGCTCGCCGTGCCGCGAAACTGGCGGCTGCCGTACAACGTGGACACCACGGCCGTCGCAACGCTGAGCTCGCTGGGGCTCACCGCACTGCTCAACGGCGCCGCACTCGGCGCGCCGGGGCACCGCTATTACGACCTGGGCTTTTGCGGGCCTTTCCGCACAGATGCCTTGCTGGACGCGCCGACCTGCGGGGCCTTCAAGGTGCCTGGCCTGCGCAACGTGGCGCTCAAGCAGAGCTACTTCCACAACGGCGTGTACGCGGCTTTGGCCGACGTCATTCACTTCTACGTCACGCGCGACGTCGCTCCGCAGCAGATCTACCTGAAAGCCGACGGCACGGCCGACGTGGCCTTCAACGACCTGCCGGTGCAATTCCAGAAGAACCGTGAGGTGCGCCCGCCGTTCACGCCCCGGCCCTCGGGTCCCAGGCTGACGTCGAACGACGTGCAGGACCTGGTGACGTTCTTGTGCACGCTCACCGATGGCTACGACCCCGGCCACCCGGCCGCGTACCGGTTGCCGCTGCAGTGTCGGCTGGCGGTTCGTCCCTGACGGGTCAGCCAGCGGTGCGACGAGCGGCCCACAGGGCTGCAGCCCCGCGCATGGCGGCGTCGAGCACCTGCTCGGCGACGGCAGCCTTCAACGGGGTCTGCTCATGCTCGGTGGCCTCGAACACGCCCTCTTCGACCCACCGGGCGAGAGGTGGGGGCAGGGTGAGCGACTTCTTGGCCAGGGCCTTCTCGCTGACCGTGGCGCAGGCAGCGCCGCCCAGCTCCATCATCGCGAACACGTCGCTGACCAGCTGCCGCGCCAGCACGAAGGCGTCGTCGTCGAAGCCCTGCGCGTCGAGCCAGCTCGAGAGCGGGTCCTGGTGCGCGTCGAAGGCGTGGGCCAGCTTCTCGCGGGCCCTGGGGTGGTCGTCGAAGTAACGCCACGCGGCCTCGACGAAGGCGTCGTCGGGCTCGCCCTCGAAGGGCGCGGGCGCGGTGGCCTTGACCTTCTTGGTGGGCTTGGCGTGCGACTCGAGGTCGACCGCCTGACCGCTCTCGACCAGGTCGAAGAGGCCGAGCAGGTTGGCGAAGAGCGCGCGGGCCTTCTTCGGCGACTCGAACTTCGGCTCGTCTTCCCACAAGGCTTGAATCACCACCGCGGGCGGCACGCCGGTCTTCACCGCTTCCTTGAAGGCGCCGACCACGTCATCGACGTCGGCCATCGCCCCGCTGCTGGTCAACAGGGCCTGCAGCACCTTCTGGCCTTCGTAGCGTCGCTCGAGCTCGTCTTCGTCGGTTCGGTTGCTCACGGGCTGACCTTCTTCCACACCTTGTTCGCGACGAGGAGTGCCACGAAGCCCAGCATCACCACCTGCAACGACTTCGCCTCGGCGCGGGGGAGCAGGCCCCGGGCCCACCATTCCCAGTACAGCAGCGCGGTGGCGCCCAGGCCCCAGGCGACGAAGGGGTTCACCTCGCGGCGAATGGCGATGCGCCAGGCGGTGGGTCGCAGGGTCGGGAGCGCCGAGAATCGGGGAGGGAAGAGCGCGGGCACCTGTGCGGCCCACGCGGTCCACGCTTCTCCGAAGTTCGCGCGCAGGGTGCGCTCTTCGGCCGCGATGATGAACGCGTAGCCGAGACCGAAGAAGGGAAGGACCAGCGCATACGCGGGCCCCGCGTGGGTGATGAGCAGCAGGCCAGAGACGATGAGCGCGTTGCCCAGGTAGAGCGGGTGGCGCACCACGGCGTAGGGGCCGGTGGTGTGCAGCGCGTTGGCGCCGATGCGCCGGGTCTGGGTGCTGCCGCGCGGCTCGGCGGCGACGGTGATGAGGCGAATGAGCGAGCCCAGCGAGCACGAGGCGAGGCCCACCACGTTGAGCGCGGCGTCGAGTGACGCGCCCCCGGGCCCGGGGAAGATGTGGCTGCGCCAACAGAGCGCGAAGCCCAGCGCGATGACGGGCACCGGCGTGAAGCTGCGAAAGCGGAAGAGCAGGGCTCCCAGCTTCACGCTCAGGCTGTGGGACGCCGACGACATGGAGCGGCTCATGTCACGAAATGCGGCGCGGCTCACTCCCCGACCGCGGCGTAGCGTTCGTCGTCGGAGCGCTGATCGGCCACGATGGCGTGGGGGAAGAGCGCCGCGAGCCGCGCCTGGCCGTCGCCGCTGAAGTGGTTGCCCGTGAAGTCGAAGCGGGTGAGGTGCGCGAAGGCCTTCGCGTGACGCTCGAGCAGGCCGAGCCCTTCGTCGCCCAGCACCCCGAGTGAGAAATCGAGCGAGGTCAGCCGTCGCAGCAAGGGTGAGCTGGCGAGCTCGGGAATCGCGTCGACGAGGAACTCGGCGTTGCGCACGCCCAGGTGCTGGAGTCGTGGCAGGTCGGTGCGCGAGAGCAGGCGCGCCAGGTCGTCGGCGGTGCATTCGGCGCCGTAGTCTTCCCGGCCGAACCACAGCTCGAGGTGCTCGAGCGAGGGGGCCTCGAGCGCGACCACCGAGTCGAAGGTGTCACGGCGCAGCCCGCCGGTCTCGACGATCAGCCGGGCGAGCCGCTCCGCGCGGGGCTTCGCGCCCAGGGGGCCACCCGCGCCCCGAAGCTGCAGGTGCTCGAGGTTCGGCAGCGTCTTCCACACGCTCGACACGTCGCCCCACGGCGTCCAACTGATCTCGGTTTCGTCGGGGTATTCGAATTCGCCGAGCACCAGGGCGCGCACGCGTGAGCCACACCGCGACTCGTGCAGCGCCTCGAGCACGGGGTGATAGTCGTTTTCCGACGCATCTTCGTCCGTCAGGCCCAGGCGCAGCTCGGTCAGAAAGCGCGCGAGCGGAGCACACAGGAGCGCCGCGGCCAGCGTGCCCAGGGGCACCGCTCCCGGCTCGTCCTGGTCCAGCCGCAGCGTGGCGCCCTCGAGCAGTCCGCGGCGCCAGCGCGCGTCGTCGAGCAGCGCGCCCACCCGGGCTCCGAGCAGGTCGGCGGCCGGCCCCAGCAGCCCCGCCACGTTCGCGTCGAGCAGCGGTCGGGTCGGTTTTCCCGCGTTCGCGAGCGCGATGAGCTCGCCTCGAACGTCGCCCTCGGCCTGGAGCGCGTCGGCGAGCACCGCCCACGCCTGCTCGTCGGTCGGGTCGGCGTCGACGCGTGCGAAGAGTTCCGCGTGGCTGGAGTCGTCGGGCGCCACCGCCGGCTCGTCACGGGCCAGCACCCGGCGAACCGCCGAGCGAGCCAGAGGCTGCTCTCGCGCCAGGCCCGGCTCGGCGACGCGCAGGGCGGCGAGCTGCCCGGTCGACAGCCCCCGCTGTTGGCAGATGGTCTCGAGCAGGCCGTGCGAAGGCCCACGCAGAGGGCTGGTGGGGTCGGTGGCTTCGCGCAACACCAGCGTCAGCACCAACCCGGGCGTGCGACGAGCGACGGGTTCGAGTGCGCCGAGCGCCGCCAGTCGGACCTCGGTCGCGTTGGGTGCCTCGGTCAGCCGCGCCACCCGGTCGATCAGCTTCTCGTCGCCGAGCCAGGGCAAGCCGCCGAGCGCCGCGAGCACCACCCGCGGTTCGGGGTCGTCGAGGAGCGGGCTCAGCTCGGGCAGGCCCTCGAGGGCCGCTGCCACCGCCAGCCGCTCCTCGACGGCGGTCGAGCGGGCGAAGCGGTCCCGGTCTGATGGCGAGACCCTGGCGAGCGCGGTCAGCACCGCGAGGCGCGCTTCGGCCGTCGAGGCTTGCCCGACCGCGGCGCGCAAGGGTTCGGTGGAGTCGGGCGCGCCCATGCGCCACAACACCAGCGCCATCGCCGAGAGCGCCACCGGGTCGCGTTCGTCGCGAATCAACCGTTCGAGCGGGGCGCGCACCGAGGCTTCGGGCAGCATCCACTTCGCGGTCTGGGTGCGGACCTTCGCTTCCGCGTGGCCCAGCAGCCGAGGGAGCAGCTTGGCCGGCAGTTGCTGCACCATCGACTGCGCAGCGGCCTCGTCGGCCGGCACCGGCTCGAGCAGCAGTCGACCGGGCGGGTTCGTGGTGGTCGGGGACCCCGTCAGCAGGGCCTTGGCGCGGTCCCAGAACCCCGCAGGCGCGGCCTGGGCGGGCAGGGTGCGCGAGGCACCCATCGAGCGAGCAGCGAGGGCCAGCATCGCCTCCTCGGTGTCGCTCAACAGCGCGGCATCGGGTCCGGTGCCGTCGAGCCCCACGTCGAGGGCCCCGCGCAACCGCGAGAACAGTTGAAAGCGAAGCAGGGGGCGTTGCTCGGCCCGAGCCTCTGCGAGCAGTTCCTGCGCCTGGGCGTTCATGGGCGGTCCTTTGGTTCTCGTCAGGGGTGCTTGCGCATGCGCCAGATGGCCCCGCTGCCCGTGTTGACGCCCGACGCGCCGAAGTACACGTACGTGTCGTCTTGCGTGAGGCCGGCGGCCAGTTGAATGGCCTGCACCATCGGCAGCACTTCGGTGCCGTCGAGCCTCGCCTGCCAGAGCGACCCGTCGGTGCCGGCTTGCGAGAGCCCGGCGTTGAGCCAATAGACGTGCGTCGCGTCGCAGACCACGTTCAACGGCCGCTGCTGGTTGCTGACGATGGGCGCGCCGCTGTTGGCGGCGGTGGTGCCCTTCATCACCGTGCCCTTTCCGAAGTCGACCCACACCAGCGCGTCGCCGCACGCGACCAGGGACCGTGGCGCTTGCTGCTGAATGGCGATGGGGGTCGACGAGCCGCCAGCGAGCGGGCGACTGAGCACCGCAGGGCTGCCCACACCGGTCTCGGTCCACGCCACGGTGTCGGCGGTCACCACCACGCTGGTGGGGTTGGGCCGGCCCACGAAAGTGACCGGGCCCGTCGCCAGGTCCGAATGCTGCAGCGTGCCGGTGTCGGTCTGGTCGACCCACCAGAGCGTGGTGCCGAACCAGCGCGGCCCGGTGGCCCAGGCCTGGCTGCGCGCGACCACCGTCAGGTTGTTGGTGGTGGTGTCGAGGCAGCGCAGGTCACGCGCCGTTTCCTGCCCGTCGGTCCAGCAGACGTGGCCGTTGCCGACGGTCAGCGTGTCGACGCGAAAGAGCCCCTGCGGGTCGGGCGTGAGGTCGGTCGAGCAGCCTGCGTCAGCCTTCAGGCACACCACCGACTTCGACTGCCGCACCAGTTGGCCGAAGAGGCCGGCGTTCTCGTTGCCATTGTCGAGCCAGTAGAGGTTCGCCTCGTCGCTGGCCAGGTCCCACAGGTCCATCAGCTCGCCGGTGATCTTCTCGGGGGGACACAGCCCGCCATCACAGCTGCCGCCGTCGGGGCCCGCGTCTGGGGGCGGGGTCACGGGCGAAGCTTGTGAAGCCAGCAGCGCTCGGTGATCGGGTTGCCGTGGAATCGGTGATCGAGATCCCGTGGAACACGCATGTGCGCGCGAGCGACGACGACAGAGTCAGCGGCGTGCCCGACGGAAGTTTCGACGCTCGCCCGAGGGCCGCGACGACCATCGGGACGCGGAACGTGCGGAGAACCGTCTGCTGGTGGGCTGAGAACGCGGTGAAGCACGGGCCCGGCGCAGGACATCGCCGAGGTCGCTGTGAGGCCGAGGTGTCAGGGTCGGTGAG
>CAIWFK010000061.1 GCA_903911905.1 uncultured Myxococcales bacterium | reverse complement strand
CCGGCCGCGTGGTGTGCACCCGCTCGAAGGCCTTTTCGACCGCGGACTGGATCTGCTCACCGGGCGACATGCCGGTTTTGTAGCATGCGCGCATGGCCCCGACCGACGACGAGTCGAACCCCGAGCTCGAGGCCGCCATTCGCGCCTCGCCCGACCAGGTGAAGCCCTACCTCGTGTACGCCGACTGGTTGCAGAGCCGCGGCAACCCCCGCGGTGAGCTGATCGTGGTGCAGCACCAACGTCAGACGGCCGACACGCCCGAGCTCGCGAGTCGCGAACGCGACCTGCTCGCGAAGCTGGCGGTGATGCCCGGGGGCGGCGCGGACCGCGAAATCGAAGTCACCTGGCGGCTGGGCTTCATGCGCTCGCTTCGGGTCGCCCGCGACTCCTGGGACTCCGAGGTCGACGTCGGCGCCACCTTGCAGCAGTTGCTCTCGCAACCTTCCGCGCGGCACCTCGAGGCCATCACCGTCGGCCTGTGTGACGAGCCCGGCGACGGCTCGCTGCAGGCCGCCATCGACGTGTTGCGCGAGCTGGCGCCGACCTCGGTGCGGGAGCTGTTCCTGGGCGACTTCGAATACCCCGACCTGAGCGACATTTCGAACGTGCAGGTGGGCTCGCTCGAGGGCCTCGGCGCGGCGTTGCCCCAGCTCGAGCGCCTGCGCCTGCGCGGTGGGTCGGCCGAGCTGGGCACGCTGAACTTCCCGAAGCTGCGGGAATTCGTCTTCGAGACCGGCGGCCTGAGTGCCGCGTCCATCGAGTCGGTGTGCCACGCGAGCTGGCCGTTGCTCGAGCGATTGGACCTGTGGTTCGGCGACGAGAACTACGGCGCCGAGGGCGACGTCGACGCCATCGCGCCGCTGCTCGAGGGGCGCGGTACGCCGGCGCTCACGCACCTGGGGCTGGTCAATTCGGGTTTCATCGGCGACCACCTCGACGTGCTGGCCCGCAGCGCGGTGCTGCCCCGGCTGCGTTCGCTCGACCTCTCGCTCGGCACGCTCGACGACACCGCGGCGCAGACGCTTCGCCGGTTGGCCGAGCGCTTCCGTCACCTGCAGACGCTCGACCTGCGCCACAACTACCTCACCGAGCGCGGCGTCTGGCTGGTTCGACAGGTCGTGCCCCACGCCCTGGTCGACGAGCAGCAGGAAGCGGGCCCGGGCGATGGGCGGTACGTGTCGGTCGGCGAGTAGGGGGCGCCCCAAAAGCCGAGCAAATGCTCAGGTTTTCGTCGAGCAGCGCCGGTACGGGCCCCCCTGCTTGGCGCCCAGTGGTGGCCTCGCTGGCGCTTGCTGGTGTCACTGGCCCGGCGCCCCTTGTCGCGCGCCGCGCGCCGCCCTACATCAGCCTTCCTGATGGCCCGCCGCGCTCTCGCCGTGACGTTGCTGCTGCTCGCCTGCGGCACCACGCCCCTGCGCCCGGCCGGTGACATGGGCGTCGACTCGGGCACGCCCGCGCTGCTCGACGGCGGCCTGCACATCGGCCCGCCCGACGCTGGCCTCGCGAAGAAGGGCCCGCCGTACCCCATCGTGCTGGCGCACGGCTTCTTCGGCTTCGATCGCTTCGCGGGCCTCGACTTCCTGACCTATTTCTACGAGGTGAAGGACGACCTCGCCGGCTACGGCGAGCCGCTGGTCTTCACGCCCACCGTCGACCCCTTCAACGACTCGCAGACCCGCAGCGTGCAACTGGAGGCCGCCATCGATCAGGTGCTGGCGCAGACCAACGCGGCGAAGGTGAACCTCATCGCGCACTCCCAGGGTGGGCTCGACGCACGCCTGGTGGCCATGCGCCGGCCCGAGGTCATCGCCACGCTCATCACCGTCGCCACGCCCCACCGCGGCACGCCCGTCAGCGACGTGGTCGCGCCCGGCACCAACGACCCCACCGCCAGCGCCATCATCGACGCGCTGGTGAACCTGGTCGCTTCGCCCCTGTGGGCCGATGCCACCCAGCGCTCGTCGGTCACCGCCGCCCTGCGCCAGTTCGAGACCGCGACGATGGCCGACTTCAACGCCCGGGTGCTCGACCAACCCGGGGTGCAGTACTTCTCGGTCGCCGGCCGCTCGGCCCTGCAGAAGGCCTCGGCCGACTGCGAGACCTCGAACCCCAATCGCCCCGACTTCATCACCCGCTACGACGACACCCTCGACCCGGTGAATGCGGGCCTGAGCGCCACCGCCGCCGTCATCAGCCCCGACCCTTTCCACCCGGTCGGCAACGACGGCCTGGTGCCGGTCTCGTCGGCGAAGTGGGGCACGTTCCTGGGCTGCGTTCCGGCCGACCACCTCGACGAAATCGGGCAGATCGCCGGCGCCAACCCGGGCCTGGGCAACGATTGGCGGCACAAGCCCTTCTACGAAGCGCTGGTGAACTTCCTGCGCGCGCGAGGGTTCTGAAACTCGCCGCTCGTCACTTCCGCACGCTGCGCAGAATCGAATTTCGCAGCCCCCGGGGCATCGCCGCGCTGGCCCGAATGGCCGTCGCCGTCTGCCAGGGGAAGGCGTACACCCGCTCGCCCCGCATGATGGCCCGGCCCATCAGCTCGACCGCTTCGTCGGTCTCGAGCAGGAAGGGCATGGCCTCGGGCTTGTTCTTCTGCGTCATCTCGCTCTTCACGAAGCCCGGGTGAATCGAGGTCACCTTCAGCCCCACCTCTTCCACGTCGAGCGCGAGGCCTTCCAGCCACATCGCCAGGAAGGCCTTCGACGCGCTGTAGGTCGCCGAGCGGGGCAGGGCGATGAGTGCCGCCAGCGAGCTGATGCCCACCAGGTGCCCGCGCTTGCGCTCGACCATGCCCGGCAACGCGCCGCACAGCGTGGCCAGCGCGCCCGTCACGTTCACGTCGACCATGCGCTTGACCGTCGGCCAGTCGATGGCGCGGCCGCTCACGTCGTTGCCCACGCCGGCGTTCGCGATCACCAGGTCGAGCCCGCCGCTCTCGGCGTCGAGCGCCCGCACCCGCGCCTCGGTCGCGTCGCCGTCACCCACGTCGAGCGTCAGAGGAACGATCTTCTCGCCGGCCTCGGCCCGCAGCGAATCGAGCTCCTTCGTGCGGCGCGCGGCCGCATAGACCGTCACGCCCTGCCTGGCGTACCAGGTGGCCAGCCCACGGCCCAGGCCGCTCGAGGCGCCGGTGATCAACGCGCGTTGAAAGTGCATGGCGCGCACCGTAGCGCGTTCACGTCGAATTCAGGGGGCCGGGCGCAGGTCACCGCACGACACGTACAACCCGTTGTCGCGCGAGTCGTGCACGTTGAGCGCATACGCGCCCGTGGTCAGCTCGCTGAAGCCCGCGTCGACCGTCGTGTCCGAGCTGAAGAGGGTCGTGTCGGCCGGGTCGGGGCCGAGCTGGTTGATGGGGACCCAGATGGCCCCGATGTTCCCGCAGTGCCCGAAGTGCACGTGCGCGTTCTCGAGGGCTGGCACGTCGCTGGCGCCAATCGAGACCTGAATCCGCGTGCGGGTACCGCTGACCTCGGTCAGGTTCGCGAACCCCGACTGCCCCGAGTTGTTGTCGGGGTTCATCGTCACCTTCAGCGTTCGCGGCCCGCACGCCAGGAGCACGACCAGCAGGACCAGGGCAAGGTGGCGCATGACGAACCACCCTAGCAGGCCCTGCTCCGGTTCGGCCCATGCTCCTGCTCGTCGCGCTGGTGCTCGCCACCCCGCGACTCGACCGCGACTGCGCGTCGTTCCCGGTTTCCCGGCCACCTCGCTTCGGGTGACGTGGACGCGTCCCGCCGCTGCGTCTTCAGTCGAACGCCCAGTGCCTCTGGTGCGCCTGCTGGGTGGCCCGAATCGAGGCGTCGACCTTCGCGCCCACGCCGCGGGGGAACGTCTCGGTGCGTACTCCGGTGAGCACCTCGAGACACGCGTGGGTGGAGTTCGCCAGCGCGTCGAGGTCGTACCCGCCCTCGAGCAGACAGACCAGGCGCCCGTCACAGCAGTCGTCGGCCACGCCCCGCAGCGCGGTGCACATCGCCGCGAACCCACGCTCGGTCACGTTCATGCCGCCCAGCGGGTCGCTGCGGTGCGGGTCGAACCCCGCGCTCACCAGCACGAGCTGCGGCTGGAACTGCCGCGCCACCGGCAGGAACACCCGCTCGAAGACCGCGCCGTAATCGGCGTCGGTCTGCCCGCCGGGCAGCGCGCAGTTGACCGTGAAGCCCGCGCCCTCGCCCACGCCCACCTCGGTCGGCGCCCCCGAGCCCGGGTAGAAGGGGAACTGGTGCGACGAGAGGAAGCACACGTCGGCCCGCCCCGAGAAGGCCGACTGCGTGCCGTTGCCGTGGT
>CAIWFK010000060.1 GCA_903911905.1 uncultured Myxococcales bacterium | reverse complement strand
CGCTCCGCTCGCGCCTGGCGCTCGAGCGGGCGAACGCCGAAACCTGGCTGCGCGGCACCGGCACCTTCGGCCCACTCGTCGAATGGCTCGACCCCTCGCCTCGCCACGCCATGGGCGAAATGGTGATGATCGCCCCTCTGGCTGCAGGCACCACCCCTTGACCCCGGCGGCAGGCGCCTGGCGCAAGCGGTCGTTCTCAGCGCAGGGCGTCTTCGAGTCTGGCCGCCTGAATCGACACCTCGAGCAGCGTGTGGCCGCGGTTGAGGGCCCGGAATGCGGTGACCGCGTCGGGGGTGCGGACCGCCAGGGCTCGCTCCAGCTCGTGCTCGTCGAGCGTGGGCGCCAGGCCCAGCCGCTCGGTCAGTGAGGCCCTGGCCTGCGCGCGCACCGCGTCGATCAGCGGGCGTTGATCGCCCACCCGCCGCGTCAACGCGGCCATGGCACGTACGTATTCGATGGCCGCTCTGGGGCGCGCCGGGGTGGCGGGCGCGGCCGGCCCCAGCCGTGGTCCGAAGGTGACCAGGAAGGCCCGGCCCACCCCCAGCACCTGGGCCCGGGTGAGGGCCAGGGTGAGCGGCGTCTGTGGCGCGGCCGCGGCCTGGTGGTGGAAATCGTCGAAGGCCATGGGCCCGCGGGCGGCCAGCGCGCTCCAGAGCTTCGCGTTGTCGAGGAGCTCGAGCCGCGCGTTCTCGGCCAGGTCGGGCCCGGCACCCACCAGCACCTCGCCCAGCCCTTCGCGCAACCACCACAGCGTTCGCCCCGCCACCGGCACCGCGTCGTCGCGGCCCAGCTCGACCGTGCGCTCGGCGCTGACCCGAAGGCGCTGCAGTTCCCTGAACGGCCCCGCGCGGAACTCGACCGCCACGGTGGCGCCACCCACGTCTCCCAGCGACGGGTCGCCATCGAGGGGAAGGGTGGGCCCCGGCTGGGTCGGCAGCCAGGTGCCCATGGCCGGCTGGGGCAGGGTTCGCGAGGTCAGCCACACCAGCGTGCCTCCATGCCCTACCCAACGTTTCAGCTCGGCGACCTCGGGCGGCGTCAGCTCAGCCACCGTCGGCGCGACGATGACGAAGGTGCGCAGCTCGTCGTCGAGGTGGTCGATGGGTCGGGACCACGATCGCACCCGTTCTGGCCCCAACCACGCTCCAATCACCCCCACGCCGCGCGGCCCGCGATCGTCGAGCGTCGGGGTGCCCTTGTCGCGAGGCCCCGCCGACGCCAGCAGCCCGACGCCGATGGCGACCAGCACCAGCACGGCCACTGCCACGCTGGCCCGAGCTTCGGTCACGGCCCCGGCTCCGTCACGCCGCGCAGCGCCGAGAGGAAGTCGCGCGCCTCGGCCTCGTCGATGACTGCCAGCGAATAGAACCGCCGATCGAAACGCGTCAGCAGCGCCTCGATCTTCGCCGCCACCTGGGGGCTCGCGCCGCGCTCGGTCAACTGGCCCACCACTTCGCGGTTGGTCTGCACCCGCCCGGGGCGAATGAGCCGCGCTTCGTCGAGCCAGCCCACGAGGGCCAACGCGGCCAGCCGCACCGCTTCTCGGGGCCGCTCGGCGGCCAGTCGTTCGGCGAGCGCCACCTGTTCCCGCCAGGCGGGAGCCTGAGGCCGCTGCGGCGCGGCCTCGAGCGCGCCGAGGCTGGTACGCGTCACGCGCCGCCGCACCCGGAGCACGCCGACCAGCGCCGCGGCGACGGCGGCTGCGAGCACCAGCACCCGGGTGGCGCTCGAGTACCGCTCGGCGCCCGTCGACTCGAACAGGCGTGCCAGCCACGCGCGTGCCTGCGCCAGCCAGGCCTGCAACGCGCCCGAGTTCCGCTGCGCGGCCCGCTCGAAGCCGGGTCGGGCGTACACCTCGGCCAGGGGCGGCAACGACAGGGAAGCCGGGGGCGGCTGGCTCAGCAGCGCACAACCCGCCTCGCGCCCCGCTTCGGCCAAAGGCGTGAGGGCCGGGTGCTCACACGGCGTGGCGAGCACCAGCGTGAGCACCAGTG
>CAIWFK010000059.1 GCA_903911905.1 uncultured Myxococcales bacterium | reverse complement strand
GGTCAGTCTCTTTCAGCCCCTGCAGGCGCTGCAGGTTGAGCAAGAGCACCGTCTTGAACTTCCCGATCCACGCGTGCAGGTAGAGCCCGCCGTTGTGCACGATGAGGCGCAGCGGCAACACCCGGTACGTCTTCACCTCATTTCCGCTGCTTGGCGCCCGGTACTGCACCTCGCACACGCGGTTCTTCGAGATGGCGTCGACCAGGGGCCACAGCACCTCGGGAGGCGCTTCCCGCCAGGCGAACTTCTCCCAACTGAAGAACGCGCGGTCGAGCTCACGCAGCTCCTGGCGACCGCGCACGCCCAGCGCCTTCTCGATGCGCTCGGCGAGGTCCTCCATCACCGCGAAGAGCCCCTCGTTGCTGCGCAGCACCGACGACTCCATCGCCAGGCGCAGCGCCAGGAAGTGCGAGGCCTCGATGAGGCTCGACATGGGGTCGGTGGCGTTGCGGTTCAGGCTCCAGCGCTTGCGTGAGCCCTCTCCGGCCTCGGTGATGACGGGAATGCCCGCTTCCTGAATCGCGTCGAGGTCGCGGCGAATGGTGCGCACGGTCGCGCCGTAGCGCTCCGACAGCTCGTAGAGGTCGCTGCCTCCTGCCCGCCCGAGGTCACGCAGGATTCGCAGAATCCGCACGACCTGCTCGTTCCTCAAGTCGTCAGACGACTTCTTCCCCCGCTTCTTCTCGGCCACGACGCCTCCCGTGGGAGTGATGGTACGTGGCGGGGAGGTCGTCGTCTCGGGTGATCGCTCGGCCGGCGGCGGGGTTTTGCGGTTGGTCAAAGCGCAACCACTCTCCATCAGGGCTGTGACGGCTCAGGACACAGCCAGGCGCGGCCAGGCGCGGCCAGCGCTGTGACCTCCGTTGTCAGACCGCCTCGACATACTGTCGGTCTCTTCGCTGCTCGTGGAGGCTCCACATGGAAGTCACCCGCTACGCACACATCAGGCAGGCCGTCGAACCGCTGCGAAACACCGAGCGCACCCGGCTGCCCGGCATGGGCCGCCTGACGCCGCGCACGCTGGAGGCCATCTTCGACGAGTCCCAGCAGGCGATGTCGCGCGCCGTGCTGCGCGAGGAACGCCGGGGCCTGTACATCTTCGCCGCACACCGGCGCGCGGGGCACGTCGCCGGGCTGTGGCTCGCATGCACCGAGCAGCCCCGCGCGGGGATGATTGGGCGGCACGACCTGGTCGACCTGCCGCTGCCGCTCGACGAGGCGCTGTCGCTGCGGCACCTGATGTTCATCGTCCGCAAGGTGCGTGGTGAGGTCCGCACGACGGTCATCAACCTGCAGACCACCGGCGGCCTCGAGCTGGAGTCCAGCCAGCCCGTGCAGCTCGTCGACGCCAACGGCTTCCTCGCCGTGACCGCCTCGGAGTTCGCGTTCTTCTGCGTGCCCACCGGCGGGGGCGTGCCCTGGAAGCCAGACTCGCTCGACCCCTGGGGCTCGCGGACGCAGCAGGAACCGCTTCGCGTCGAAGGCCTCGCTCGGGCGGCGCGCGGCGCGACCGTCGTCTCGGTCGACCTGATGGACCAGGGGGGCCCTCAGCGCGCGTCGTTCGACGAGGCCGCGCTCAATCGGGGCATCCTCATCGGTCGCGACGAGCGCTGCGACCTGTGCTCGAAGCAGCACACGCTCTCGCG
>CAIWFK010000058.1 GCA_903911905.1 uncultured Myxococcales bacterium | reverse complement strand
CGAAATCGCCGAGGTCGAGGGGGTGGGGCCGGCCGTCGCGCGCACCCTGCACGCCTACCTGCACGAGCCCCGGCGGGTGGCCGAAGAGGAGGATGACGACGCGGTCAGGCTGGCCTCGCTCGAAGACGCCGAGCCGAAGGACGCGCCAGGCGGCCAGCAAGGTTGACGAAAACCTCGTATTTCATGGAATTTTCGTTGCGATGGCCGCTCATGGGGCGGTACATCTGCCCACAGGTTTCAGTCCTTTCAGCGAGGCGACGAGCACCATGAGGTTGTACCCCAAGCTGGTTCCCATCATCGCGCGCGAAGTGATTGCACGATTGATGCAGGAAAACGACATCGAGGTCGAAGCAATTCGCGTCTCCGACGCCGAGATGGACATGGCGGCGATCATGCGTGAGTACCTCGCCAACGAGGAACGCGTGAATCAGGCGACCCGCGAAGCGCTCGAGCGCCGCGGCTACGACTTCTCGAAGTTCAACCAGGTCAAGCGCGAGATGGCCGACGTGCGCGGCTTCAAGCTGGGTGAAGAGGGCGTCGAGTTCCTCATCAACCAGATGCTCGAGTTTCTGCTGATCTCGCGGAACATCGAAGAAGTGTTCGCCGACGACACGGGCATGCGCCCGAAGATCCTCCAGGTGATGAAGAAGCACCTCGACGTCGACGAGGAAATCGACCGCGAAGCGCGCGGCCGGCTCAAGCACCTGCAGGAAGGCACCAGCACCTTCGAGATCGAGTACCAGAAGGCGCTCGAGCAGATTCGCCGCGCTCGCGGCCTGATCTGATCGCGGGTTCGAAAAATTGACCGGCTGGATCACGCCTGTAGCGTGTGGTGCATGGCGATGACCCAGTCGGTGACCTCTTCTTCCACCAAGCCGCTCTCGAAGTCGGTCGACGCGATTCGTGACTCGGTGTCACGGCTCGAGCGGTTCCTGCCTGAACGCGAAGACAACGCGGTGTTGCTCGACTTCCTCGAGGACGACCTGCGTGAAGGCCTGGCCGCCGCGGCCGAGGTCGAAGAGCACTTCGCCGACATTCTCGAGGCGCTGCAGGCCGACAAGCTGACGCCCATTCGCCTGTTGGACGCGGCCGAAGACTTCCGCGTGCTCAACCGCATCGAATACCTGCTGGTGGTGGTCTCGCAGCTGCGCAAGCGCCTCTCGCAGGCGGCGGGCCGGCTGCAGCGCCCCGCGAAGTGAGGCTTCGCCTCACCAGGTGAGGTCGGCCTTGTTGTCGGCCGACAGCGGTTTTTCGCCCGGGCGGCTGGCGCGCTTGAGCGTGGCGCGCACCGAGCCCAGGTCGATGGTCCCCAGCGCGGCCAGGGGCAGTCTGCGCGCATCGTCGCTGACCCAGACGTGCACTTCCCGTCGCGCGCCGGGCAGATCGAGGCGGGCGGCCTGGCCGGCCAGGTGGAAGGCTTCGAATTCGCCCAGCGGCATCGACACGTGTTCGCGTTCGAGCACCGTGCCCCAGACCCGCCAGATGCGCCGCAGGCCGTAGGCGTCGAAGCACAGGCGCTGGCCGGCCTTCATCGGCACCGAGCGCAGCAGGTAGACCGTGCTGGCCACGTCGCTCACGTCGGTCCCCCAGGGCAGGTCGACGGTCTGGGCGGGGCCGGCGTTGATGGTGCTGACCAGCCGCGCCACGTGACGGCGGGCGTCGAAGAGCACGTCGGCGACGCGGTGCTCGGTGTCTTCGGTGGCGTCTTCCAGGTAGCGCACCGGGCGCATGGTGGCGGGGTCGACGGTGCTGGTGGCCAGGCCCTCGACCTTGCGAATCTTCGAGAAGAAGGTGTTGCTCTTCACCGTCACCGCGATGGGCCAGCGGCCGTCTCGGGCAGGCAGCACCCGCATGTCCATGGTGCCGGCCTTGATGCCGAGGGCGTCGACGTCGAAGTCGAGCGTCTCACCGGGGCGAAAGGGCAGCGGCGATCGCACCGGCCCCAGGGCCAGGCACTGAGCGGCGGTGGGCATGGGTTCGGTGAGCACCACCTCACCCGCGCGAGCCAGGCCGGGCAGGGACAGCGCGAAGAGCCAGCCGAGGATCGAGGTTCTCATACCGGATCGAACGGAAAGTCTGGGCCGGCATTCACCGCGAAGTCCATTCGGGCTGATTGGGAAAGAGTCAGCCGCCGTGGGCGGACTGCAGGGGGTCCCTTGGCCTCGGTGGGGCCCCGAGCCTATGGTGCGCGCCGATTCAAGCCAGGCCCCTTTCGATCAGCTCGAGGTCTCTTCGTGCATCAGCGAGCCGTCTTCTTCGTCGTCGCGTCGTCGTTGTTCCCGCTGTTCGGCTGTGGGCAGGCGAAGACGCCCGTGCCTCCCGCGCCGGCCACGGTGCGCACCACTTACCGGGTGATCGGCGGCGTCTCGATGGGCGCCATCGGCTCGTCGGCCCTGGGCCTGACGCACCCCGAGCGCTTCGACGGCATCGCGCCGCTTGGCGGCCCGCTCGACGCGGCCTTCTTCTCGCGCATGCTCGACCGCTTCGTGCTGGGCGGCTTCTGCACCAGGGCCGAGCTCGAGGCGATCGCCGCCCAGGACCCGGTGAAGCTGAACGACCCGGCGGTGATCAACGCCTGCGCCAGGCCGGCCACGCCGATGAAGTGGGAGCACGCCAACGACTTCAACCACTGGCACGTGACGAACAACGGCGGCACCTTCGACCGCGACGCCTACCTGCGCATGATGGGCGATCTGACGCTGGCGTACGGCAACTTCTTCACCGACAACGCGGCCTCGCCCTACGCGCCTCCGGGCGTCGACCCCGAGAAGGTGCGGCACGTGGCGGCTGACTTCTGCACCAGCCCGGTCAAGGTCTCGGGGCTGCGCAACCTGGAATACAACCCCGACGGCACCTACGACGCGATCACCTTCTGCGACGGGCAACCCGACCTGTACTTCTGCGCCACCGGCGAAGAGCCGGTCGACTTCTGCTCGGACCCGGCGAACGTGGCCACGCCGCTGCCGGTCGCCAGTCAAGACGCCTTCGCCAACGCCTACTGCGCCAACAAGGGTGGGGCGGTGCTGGTGAACAAGAACGACAACGCGCTGTACTGGCTCAAGCACGCGGGGCAGGTCGACCCGTGTCGGCAGCCCGCCAGGCCGGTCGGCATGATGCTGGCCTTCGACTACAACCACAACGGGCGGCGCGACTACGGCGAGCCGGTGCTCAACAACAGCCACGAGCGCTACGACGACGTGGGCGCCGACGGCTGCGCGAACGCCTTCGAAGACGGCAAGGGCGGCTGCACCACCACGGGCGGCGCCAGCGGCGACCCCAACCACGACGACTACGACCCCGACACCAACCCGGCGGGAACCGAGAACGACTGGAAGTACGAGAAGGGCGAACCGTTCCGCGACGACGGGCTCGACGGCGTGCCCAACACCCACGACCAGGGCGAGGGCAACGGCACGTTCGATCAGAACGCGGGCCGCACCAGGCTCTTCGCGCTCGACGGCCGCACCAACTTCACCGCGCTCGACGCGACCTCGCAGAAGCGCATCAACCTGCTGACCGACGGCGGCATTCGCGACATCTTCAACCTGGGGCTGATGGCCAAGTTCTGGTTCGGGGCGGTGGCGGCGGTGCGGGGCATCGATCACGTGCTCGAGGTGCGCGACTTCGCGGCCATTCCGGGCATGGCCGATCGGGTCACCGGGGCCTTCACGCCGTGGAACCATTCGTGGACCCAGTTGCCGCGCGATCTGCTGACGCTCTACGGGAAGGAAATGCCCACCGACGCCGAGTTCGTGCAGGGCGAGGGCGATCACGTGGGCACGCCGGGTGAGGCGGTCGACCGCTTCCAGATCGTCTTCAACTGGGTGGCCAACATGTGGCCGTCGTTGCCTCGCCCCGAGACCCCGTTCCAGGACACCACCAACCGCAACCGGCTCGAATACTTCCAGTCGACCAAGCTGGGCGCGAAGTGGGAATACGCCATCGCGCTGCCGCCCGGGTACAACGACCCGGCCAACGCCCAGGTGACCTACCCGGTGGCCTACCTGCTCCACGGCTACGGCATGGAGCCCAACGGCTTCTCGGGTACCTCGGCCATCACCGACATCTACGTGTCGGACACCAGCGTGCAGTTGAGGCCGGTCATCTACGTCTACCCGAACGGGCGCTGCTGCTACGTCAAGCCGGCGACCGGTGAGCGCGACTGTCGGAATCAAGACGACACCGGCGCCAGCCTCGATTCGGTGCCCGGCTGGGAGCGCGAATGCAATTCGGGTACGTTCTGGGTCAATCGGCAGGGGTTCACGCCGACCGACGGCACGCTCTACGGTGACGCCTTCTTCGAGTTGATGGACCACATCGACGCGACGTACCGCACCACGAAGGCTGCAGAAGTCGAGGCCCGGTGAACGACGAGCGACCGAAGGTCAAAGCGCCCTCAGGGCCGTTGGGCCCAGCGGCCGCGGGCAGCGGCGAGAAGGAAGCCGTGGTGCGCGTCGAGCTCAAGCGCGCCAGCGCCGTCGACCTGGTTCGGGCAGACAAGGTGCTCTCGGGGTGTGCCTTCGTGGCCTCGCTGGGGGCCCGCGCGAACGAGGTGCTGGGCAAGGGCGTGGTGCGCCGCTCGCCCGACAAGGTCGTCATCTTCCAGAAGGGAGACGCCGGTGGCGCGCTGCTGCTGGTGCTGGCGGGCGAGGTCAGGCTGTTGGGCCGCAAGGGCCCCGACCAGGTCGAACTGGGCAGTGCGCGCCGCGGTGACGTCTTCGGCGAGACCGAGGTGACGGCCGGCACGTCGGTGCGGAGTTGCTCTGCCGTCGCGCACGGCACGGTGGACTTCGTCGAGCTGCCCCGCGAAGCGCTGCTGCTGAGCGGGACGTTGCCTCGGCCCATCTCGCAGGTGCTCGAGGCGGTGACCCGTTCCCGCACCGCGCAGCTCGACGAGATGGCCGATTTTCTCAACCGGTGGTGACCCATGTCTGCGACCTACGATCTGGACGACGACGACGATGCGCCGAAGGCCAAGGGCGGCCTGTTCTACGAGTTCGACTGCACCGAGTGCGACGCGAACAACCCCTGGGCCGAGGGCTTCAAGGCCAAGGACGAGGTGACCTGCCACTACTGCGGTCAGTCGTTCGAGGCCCGGGTGAGCGAAGAGGGCAAACTCAAGCTCAAGCCGATTTGACGGGGCGCTCGCCGAAGAGCGCGGTGCCCACGCGAACCAGGGTAGCTCCCGCTTCGATCGCCACCTCGAAGTCACCCGTGGTGCCCATGGAGCACTGCGCCAGACCCAGGCGGCGCGTCAGCGCGGCCAGCGCCTCGAAGTGCGGCCGGTTCTGCTCGGCGAGCTCGACCAGCGGCGGCATGCCGGTCAACCCCACCAGTTCGAGGTTGGGCAGGCTGCGCACCTGCGCCGCGAAGGCGTCGACCGCCTCGGGGGCGACACCGGCCTTCGAGTCTTCGAGCGCCACGTTGACCTCGATGAGGCAGCGCAGCGGCAGGCCGGTGCGTCGCCGCGAGAGCTCCTGGGCCACGTCGAGGCGATCGAGCGCGTGGAAGGTGTGGGCGGCCTTCGCCACGTACTTCGCGTTGCCGGGTTGCAGGGGCCCGATGGCGTGCCAGCGAAGACCGGGGCACACCGCGCCCAGCCCCGCGTGCTTGTCGCGCAATTCCTGGGCGTAGTTCTCGCCGAAGTCGCGCTGCCCCAGCTCGAAGGCCAGGTGCACCAGGTCGGCGGGGTGCTTCTTGCTGACCGCCACCAGGGTCACGGCCTCACGGGCCCGGCCGGCGCGCGCACACGCGGCAGCGACGCGGGCCTCGACGGCGGCGAAGTTGGCGGCCAGCTCGTCGCGCGTCACGTCAGCGACTCCAGCCAGGGCAGGGGAAAGCCGACCTTCGCCAGCAGGGCCACGGTCTGGGTCAAGGGCAGGCCGATGACGTTGGTGCTGCTGCCCACCACCCGATCGATGAAGAGGCCCGCCTTGCCCTGCAGGGCGTAGCCGCCGGCCTTGTCGCGGCCTTCGCCCGTGGCGACGTACCAGGCGATCTCGCCGTCGGTGAGCGGTCGGAAGGCGACGTCGGTGAGCACCACGGTCTGCTCGCGGCGCTCGCCGTGGGTGACGGCCACGCCGGTCATCACCTGGTGGGTACGGCCCGAGAGTGAGCGGAGCATCTGCGCGCCGAGCACGGGGTCGTCACCGGGTTTGCCCAGAATGCGATCGTCGACCACCACCGAGGTGTCGGCGGCCACCACCACGGCGTCGGGGCTCGAGAGCACCGCGGCCTTGGCGACGGCCAGCCGGGCCACGTAGGCGCGCGCCCCTTCACCGGGGCGCACCGATTCGTCGACGTCGGCGGCGGCGACCTCGAAGGGCACCCCCAGGTGCCCCAGCAGTTCCTTGCGGCGCGGAGAGGCCGACGCGAGGACCAGGCGCATCAACT
>CAIWFK010000057.1 GCA_903911905.1 uncultured Myxococcales bacterium | reverse complement strand
TCCCGGAGCAGGTGGTCAACACGGCGAGAAGGGTCAGTACGAGGACACGGCGCATCGGGCGGCGCACCCTACGGCGCACCGCGACACGCTGCAACCACTGGGTTTTCGACGGCTACTCGGTCTGGATTCGGGCGAAGTCGGCCACGTTGCCGAACAACGCGCCGATTTCCATCAGCAGGCGCACCCGGTTCTCGCGCAGGGCCTGGTCGTCGGCCATGACCATGACCTTGTCGAAGAAGGTGTCGACCAGCGGCTTGAGCGGCACCACCCTGGCCATCGCGCCCGAGAAGTCGTCGGCCTTCACCGCGGTCTGGACCGCGCTGACCACCTTCGAGACCTCGGCGTACAGGGTCTTCTCGGCCTCGTCGGTCAACTTCGAGGGGTCGACCGGGGCGCGCGCGACGTCCTTCGCCTGCTTCTCGACGATGTTGGCCACCCGCTTGAAGGTGGCGGCCAGCGCCTTGAAGTCGGGGCGCTCGACGTAGGCCGAGATGGCGTTGAGCCGCAGTTGGGCCGTGACGAGATCGTCGATGCCTACCGCCAGCACCGCGTCGGTGACGTCGGCGCGGTGCGACTCGCGCCAGGTCGACTCGAGCCGACCTTGAATGAACTCGAGCAACTGCTCACGCACCCCAGGTTCACCGGCCTTGCGCTTGACGTCGACCAGCTTCGGCGCGAGCGCGGCCAGGGCCTGGTCGATGGCCGCCGACAGCGAGAACCGGTAGCCCTTCGCCACCACGATGCGAATGAAGGTGATGGCGGCACGACGCAGGGCGAAGTCGTCCTTCGCGCCGGTGGGCCTCTTGCCGATGCCGAAGAGCCCGGCGAGCGAGTCGAGCCGGTCGGCCAGGCCGATGAGCGCACCCGCGTGCTGGGTCGGCAGGGAATCGCCAGCGCCGCGTGGCAGGTAGTGCTCGAAGATGGCGAGCGCCACGTCCTTCGGCTCACCGTCGTGGAGCGCGTATTCGCGGCCCATCACGCCCTGCAGTTCGGGGAACTCACCGACCATGCCGGTGTTGAGGTCGGCCTTGCACAGCGCGGCCGCACGCTCGACGGTGGGCACGGTGGCCTGCTGCGCCACGGCGTTCGCCAGCCACACCGCCAACGCACGCACCCGGTCGGACTTCTCGGCCATGCTGCCGAGCTTGTCGATCCACGAGCGGCGGGCCAGCGAGGGCAAGCGCGCAGCCAGGGTCGAGCGGCGATCTTCGTCGAAGAAGAAGCGGCCGTCGGTCAGGCGCGCGCGCAGCACGCGCTCGTAGCCCTTCACCGAGAGCTTCACGTCCTTCACCGGCGTGTTCGACACCGCGATGAACTTCGGCAGCACCTTGCCGGCCGAATCGGTGAGCGTGAAGTAGCGCTGGTGGCTCTTCATTTCCTGAATGAGCACCTCGGGCGGCAGGTCGAGGTGGCGCTCTTCGAAGGTGCCGACGACCGGGTTGGGCAGCTCGACCAGGTTGAGCACCTGATCGACCAGCGCCTCGTCTTGCAGCACGGTGCCGCCCGCCTGCTTCGCGGCCGCGGCGATGCGCTCGACGGTCATCGCCCGGCGCCTGGTGAGATCAGCCACCACGTGGGCCTTCTCGAGCAACGCTTCATAGTCGCCGGGGCGGTCGATGGTGATGGGCTGGTTGGCGAGGAAGCGGTGACCACGCGTCACGCGCCCGCTCTTCACGTCGCTGTAGGTGACGGGCACGACTTCGGTGCCCAGCAGCGCCACGATCCACTGCAACGGTCGGCCGAAGGTCTGCTCGACGTCGCCCCAGCGCATGGCCTTGGGGAAGACCAGCTTGCGAATCGACGTCGAGAGCACCTCGCCCAGCAGCTCGAAGGTGCGGCGCCCCTTCTCTTCCACCGTGGCCATCAGGTACTCGCCCTTGGGCGTGGTGACGCGCTTGAGCTCGCTGACGGGCAGCTTCACGCTCTGGGCGAACTTGATCGCCGGAACCTTCGGCGTGGTGCCGTCGGCCTCGAAGGCGGCCTTCACCGAGGGGCCCTGCACGTCCTTCATCAGGTCGGCGGTCTTCTCGGGCAGCCCTTCGATCAGCAGGGCCAGGCGGCGCGGCGTGCCGAAGCGGCGAATCGCGCCGTGGGTCAGGTTGAGCGCGGCGCACAGCTCGGCGATCGACTTCTCGAGATCGTCGAGCGCGGGCACCACGAAGCGTGCGGGCAGTTCCTCGGTGCCCAGTTCGAAGAGCAGCTCAGCCACGGGTCACCTCGGCCTTCTTCTCGGCCTTGTCGGCCTTCTTCTCGAACGACACGGTCTTCCACCAGTCCGACGCCGGCTTGCCTTCGTGCATGGGCAACTGCTCGCCCACGGTCCACGCGGTCTTGCACAGCGGCCAGCCCAGCTTCTGCCGCATCTTCAGGTACCCCTCGGCGCACAGCGCGGCGTTGTCGCGCACGCGCTTGATGTAGCCGGCGCGATCGGTCACGGAAATCGCCCCGCGCGCGTCGAGCAGGTTGAAGGCGTGGCTGCACTTGAGCGCGTAGTCGTACGCGGGCAGCGGCAGCTCCTTTTCCACGATCAGCCGCTTGCACTCGGCCTCGTAGCTCTTGAAGAGCATCTCGAGCTGCTCGGGGTCGCTCTCGTGCAGCGCGTACTTCGACATCTCGACTTCGTTCTCGTGGAAGATCTCGCGGTACTTCACGCCCTTGACCCACTCGAGGTCGTAGACGCTCTCGACGCCCTGCAGGTACATCGCGATGCGCTCGAGGCCGTAGGTCAGCTCGGCGGCGACCGGCCTGCATTCGTACCCACCGCACTTCTGGAAGTAGGTGAACTGGGTGATTTCCATGCCGTCACACCAGACTTCCCACCCCAGGCCCGAGGCGCCGAGCGTGGGCGATTCCCAGTCGTCTTCGACGAAGCGAATGTCGTGCTCGAGCGGGTCGATGCCGAAGGCCTTGATCGACTGCAGGTAGAGCTCCTGCACGTTCTTGGGTGCGGGCTTGAGCAGCACCTGGAACTGGTGGTGCTGGAAGAGGCGGTTGGGGTTTTCACCGAAGCGACCGTCGGCCGGACGCCGCGAGGGCTGCACGTAGGCCACGTTCCACGGCTCGGGGCCGAGCGCTCGCAGAAACGTATAGGGGGCCATGGTGCCGGCGCCCACTTCGAGATCGTACGACTGGGTGACGATGCAGCCCAGCTTTGCCCAATGGTTCTGCAGCGTCAGCAACAGGTCCTGAAAGTACATGGCGCGGCGCACCATACAGGCTGACCGCGCTGGTCGCGAACCGTTTCCCTTGGTTGGCCGCCCGCTGCTCGGCCTCGCTTCAGGGCGAAGGGAACGGGGGCAGCGTGCCGACGTCGATGCGGGTCATGGTCAGCGTGGCGCCGGCCTTGATGTCGACCGAGAGCAGGTGCGGCTTGCCGTCGCCGTCGACCACCTTGAGCTGGTGGTGGCCGATGTCGAGTGGCGCCTTGACCAGCGGGCTCGAGCCCAGCTCGGTGCCGTCCATGAGGAACATGGCCGACGAGGGGTTGATGGTGGTGATGCTGACGTAGCCCACGTCGTTGCGGCGGGCCGAGGTGGTGTCCTTCACCACCGCCACGTCTTCGGCCTTGAACCCGTCGACGGGCACTTCCTTTTCCTTCGGCTTGCTCGCCTGCGCGGTGGTGGTGCGGGGCGTACCGGGCGGGGTCGAGCCGGTGCTGCCGCCACCCATCTTCTTGTTGAGCAGGTTCTTCAGGTCGTCGATCTGTTTCTGCAGGCTGTCGATCTTCTTCGAGTTGGCCTCGCCGTTGGCCTTGCTGCTCTTCGCGTCGGCCTTGAGCTGGCGCTGCTCTTCTTCGAGCTTGGTGATCTGGTCGAGCTGCGCCTGGGCCTCTTCGGCCTGCCGCTTGAGCTCGGGGTCGTTGGCCGCCTCTTCGATTTCCTTCTGGCGGGCCTTCTCGGCGGCGATCTGCGCGTCCTGCTTTTCCTTTTCGACCAGCCACGCGGGCTTGGGCTTGCCGGCCGGAACCGACGCGGGGTCGACCGGCTTGGCCGTGGTGTCGACCACCGGCTCTTCGACCTGTGACTTGATGACCGCCTGCGCCTGTTCCTTGAGCGGGCCGCGGGTCACCGCCCAGCCACCGCCGCCGACCAGCAGCAGCACCGCGATCACGCCTCCGCCGCCCTTCTTCTTTTCGGCAGGAGCCAATACAAACACCGGTGCCGGCCGGGCGTCGGTCTTCCTGGCCCGCGGCGGCGTGGCCGCACCCTCGTCGACCTCGACCGGCTTGAGCTTCATCTGCGACGCGCGAGCCGGCGGCGCACGCGGGGGAATGGTGGTCTCGTGCTCGACGTCGTCGACCACCGGCGGCAACACCGCCCGCGAGGGCGCGCGAATCTGGGTGCGCTGGGGGTTCGAGCCCGGTCGCGGCGGAGCGGGCGACGACTGCTGCTGCGAGCGGGTCGCCACCTTCGGCAGGCGCTGGCTCGAGGCGGCCGAGCGCGGCGGCGGCCGGGGCGGCGTGGCGGTGGCGCGGTTGCGGGCGTCGGTCTTGCGGCGGGCCTCGGCCTCTTCGCCGGTGGTC
>CAIWFK010000056.1 GCA_903911905.1 uncultured Myxococcales bacterium | reverse complement strand
TCTGAGCTCGCGGGCCCGCTCGAACACGCGGGTGACCTTCTCGCCGACCACCGAGCCCATCGACCCGCCCATGTACTCGAAGAGGAAGCAGCCGACCGAGACCTTGCGCCCGTCGATTTCGCCCACGCCGCTGATGAAGGCGTCGTTCTCGCCCAGGGCCTTGCGGGTCGACTTGATGCGATCCTTGTACTTCTTCGAATCGGCGAACCCCAGCGGGTCCATCGGCTCGAGCTCGGCGTCGAATTCCTCGAAGGTGCCCTCGTCGAGAAGCGCGTCGAGCCGCCTGCGCGCGGTCCACGCCATGTGGTGGTTGCACGACGGGCAGACGTTCTGGTTCTTGAGCAGCTCGTCGCGCAGCAGAATCTCGTCGCAGGCGTCGCACTTGACCCACAGACCTTCCATGCGGTTCGAGGCGTCGGCAGCGGCCTCGGTCGGCGTGGAGATCTTCGGCTTCTTCTGGAACCAGGGCTGCGTCATGGCGCGACTCGTACAGTCGCTCCCGGTTGGCTTCAACCAGCTTCTTCGCTGCAGTGCGTCAGGCAACCCCGGCGCCCGACAGGCGCTCCATGTCGGCCAGCGACTTGGGAATGGGGGCGGTGAGCACTTCCGAGCCCTGTTCGGTGCACAGCACGTCGTCTTCGAGGCGTACGCCGCCGAAGCCCCGGCCGCCATTGAGGCCCAGGAAGCGCTCGGCCAGCGACCAGTCGACCGCGTCGCCGAAGCGACCGCGCAGCTCGGTCGAAAGCAGAATGGCGGGCACGAAGTACAGGCCGGGCTCGATGGTGAAGGTCATGCCGGCCTTCAGGTCCAGGTCCATGCGCAGGTACTGGGTGCCGAACTGCGTGCTGCGGGCCCGGTTGGGGTAGTGCACGTGATCGCCGAACGCTTCCAGGTCGTGCACGTCGAGGCCCAGTTGGTGGCCCAGGCCGTGGGGGAAGAAGACCGCGTGGGCGCCCCGCTCGACCAGGCCGTCGGGCTCGCCACGCAACAGGCCCATCGACACCAGGCCCCGGGCCAGCACCCGCGCGCCCTCGAGGTGCAGATCGCGGTAGCGCACCCCGGGCCGCACCCGGGCGATGGTCTCGACGTTGGCCGAGAGCACCAGTTGGTAGACCTCGCGGGCTTCGGCGCTGAAGGGCCCCACCGACCAACAGCGGGTCACGTCGGTGCAGTACCCGCTGGCCGACTCACAGCCGGCGTCGAGCAGCACCAGATCACCCGCGCGCAGGGTGTTGCCGTGGCCCAGGTTGTGGAGCACTTCACCGCGCACCGACAGAATCGTGTTGTAGGCGGGCACGCAGCCGCCCCGAGCGAAGGCGCCCTCGACGTGGCCGGCCAGCAACTGCTCGGTGACTCCGGGCAGCGAGTGCCGCATGGCCAGCTCATGCGCTTCCCGGGTGATGGGCACCAGCCGGCGAATCTCGGCCAGTTCCTCGGGCGCCTTGAACAACCGCAACTGGGCGATGGCGTCGATCACCTCGACGTTGGCCACCCGGGTCGGGTCGTCGAACTGGAGGTCCTCTCCGGTGAGCGCGCGAGCGCGTTCGGTGGTCTTCGCGTCGGCCACCGCCAGCGAGCGCACCTGCCGGCCGCGCGAGAGCCGGGCCACGTGCGTCTCGAGCTCCTCGACCGGCAGCACGTTGGTGACCTGGTGACGAACCCGCGCCGCCTCGAACGACTCCTGCTCGCCGTGCCAGAGCGCGTCGGCCACCGTGCGCGCGGGCAGGAAGAGCGTCACCGAGCGATCGGCCGGGTCGATGAAGGCCGCCGAGCCCGCCTCGGGCGACTCGAAGAAGTAGAGGAAGTTGCTGTCCGCGCGGAACGGGTACGGGTTGGCGGGGTAATTCCGCGACAGGAAGCCGCCCGAAAAGAGCAGCACGGGGTGGGTCAGCGCCCCCATCAACCGTTCGCGTCGCTTCGCAAAAACCATGAGGGTCACCCTACTCCCAGCGGCCTCCGACCGCACCCGTGCCGACTTATGGTACGCGACGCGGCATGAGAGCTTTTCGCATCGCCCAGCCCACGGGTCCCGCAGGTCTCGAGCTGGCGCAGGTCGCCGACCCGGTCTTCGGCCCCGACGAGGTGCTGGTGAAGGTGCACGCCACCGCGCTCAACCGGGCCGACCTGCTCCAGACCATGGGGCGCTACCCTGCCCCGCCCGGCGCCCCGCAGGACATTCCCGGCCTGGAGTTCTCGGGCGAGGTCGCAGCCGTCGGGGCGCGGGTCTCCCGGTGGAAGCTGGGCGATCGGGTGATGGGGCTGGTGGGCGGTGGCGCGTGGGCCGAGCGGCTGGTGACCCACGAACGTGAGCTCTCGCGCGCGCCCGCGAACCTGTCGCTGGCCGAAGCGGCCGCCATTCCCGAGGCCTTCCTGACCGCGTGGGACGCGCTGGTGACGCAGGCCGGGCTCTCGTTGGGGCAGCGCGTGCTCATTCACGCCTTCGCCAGTTGAGTCGGCACTGCGGCCGCGCAGATCTGTCGCGAGTTCCAGGCGCGCGCGGTCGGCACCGGGCGCAACGCTGGCAAGCTGGCGCGAGCGCAACCCCTGGGCCTGGCGGGCACGGTGCTGATTGGCGAGGCTCCGGCGTTCGCGGCGGGCGTGCGGGCGCTGCTGCCCGGCGGCGTCGACGTGGCGCTCGATCTGGTGGGCGGTGCGTGGACCGCCGAGACCCTGGAGACGATGGCCCCCCAGGGCACCCTGATGCTGGTGGGCCTGGTGGCCGGCGCGTCGGCCACCTTGCCGCTGAGCACCATGCTGGGCAAGCGCCTGCGCATCATCGGCACGGCGATGCGCTCGCGTTCGCTGGAAGAGAAGATCGCCGTCGCCCAGCAGCTCGATCGCCGCCTGGTGCCGCTCTTCGAAGCGAAGCGCCTGGCGCCCATCGTCGACGCGGTGTTGCCCATGACCCAACTTCCTGCCGCACTCGTGCGCGTCGCGAACAACGACACGTTCGGCAAACTCGTGCTGACCTGGTGACCCCGACATGCCCTTCGATCCCAACGCTCCCGCCGCGCCCGATTCGGGCATCTTCGGTCTGACCTTCACCCCCGACGAGGCCCGGGTGGTGCTGTTGCCGGTGCCCTTCGAGGCCACCACCAGCTACGGCGGTGGAACGGCCGACGGGCCCGCGGCCATTCTCGAGGCGAGCAAGCAGGTCGACCTGTTCGACCTCGACACCGGTCGCCCCTACGAGCAGGGCATCGCGATGCTCGAAATCTCGCCCGAGGTGCGCGCCTGGAACGACGAGGCCCGGGCGGCCGCGCAGCCGATCATCGACTCGGGCGGGCTCGAGGTCGACGCCGCGACGCTCGACCGCGTCAATGCGCTGTGCGGGCAGATGAACGAGTGGGTCTACGCGCGCAGCCGGGAATGGATCGGCAAGGGCAAGCTGGTCGGCCTGGTGGGCGGCGACCATTCGACGCCGTTCGGCAACATTCGCGCGCACGCCGAGCACTACCGCGAGCTGGGGGTGCTGCACCTCGATGCCCATGCCGACCTGCGCGACGCCTACGAAGGGTTCACCTGGTCGCACGCGTCGATCATGTTCAACGTGATGAAGCACGTGCCGCAGGTCACGCGGCTGGTGCAGGTGGGCATTCGGGACTTCGGCGAGGCCGAGTACGAATTCATTCAGCGCTCGAACGGGCGCGTGCACACCTTCTTCGACGCGCGGCTGGCCCGAGCCACGCTCGATGGCATTCCTTGGCGCGAGACGGTCGAGGCGATCGTCGCGCAGTTGCCGGCCAACGTGTACCTCTCGTGGGACATCGACGGCCTCGACCCCACGCTGTGCCCGCACACGGGAACGCCGGTGCCAGGTGGCCTGAGTTTCGCGCAGGCCACGGCCCTGCTCGAAGGAATCGTGCGCGCTGGAAAGAAGATCGTCGGGTTCGACTTGAACGAAGTCGCGCCAGGTCCCGAAGACGAGTGGGACGGGAACGTGGCCGCCCGACTGCTCTACAAGATGATCGGCTGGGCGCAGCGCAGCCAGCGCTGAGGGCTACTCGGCGTTCCAGTCGCTCGCGGGCAGGATCTTCCAGCCCGTGTCGAGCTTGTTCGACTTGAAGCGCACCACGCGAATCGGCCATTCGCGCGGGGTCTTGGCGGGGCCCTCGACCGTCTGAATCACCCAGCGGTGCACCTCGAGGCTGTACTTGCCCTGGGTGCCCGCGCGCGCCAGCACCGCCCGCATGGGGTTCTTGGGGTGCCAGTACACTTCCTTGCCGACGCGCAGCACGTAGGCGAGTTCCTTGTGGTTCTTCTCGAAGGCCGTGACCTTCTCGCGGGTGGGCGCCAGCAACTTGGCGGCGTCGGCCTGGCTGACCTCGGTCATCTTCAGATCGTCGCCCACCGCCTCGACGCCCATCAGCTTGGTCAGCGCGCTGCGACCGGCCTTGTCGAGCTCGTTCATGGCCTGCACCGCGTGCGCGAGGTCGCCCTCTTCCTTGTGCACCGGGTCCTTCGACTTGAAGGTGTAGTTCTCGAGCGCGAAGAGCTGCGCGTTCATGGTCACGCCGCCCAGCAGCAGGTCCTTGCCGGCTTCGTCACCCTGACCGGTGAGCGCGTTCAGGTAGGTGGTCGCGACCTTCTTGGCCTCGGCGTCGTCTTCGGCGAACGAGTTCAGGGCGAACAGGGCAGCGGCAACGACGAGCACTCGGTTCATGGGCGGTTCCTTCCAGTGACGACGACCTGGACCCCAGAATTCACCACGTCGAAGGCGAACTCCATGGGTTTCGTGAATGTCCCACGGCGCGGGGCCTGCGGGTCGAACGGGCATGAACCGATTTTCCGTGGCGGCCGGCGTGCTCGTGGTGCTGGCTGGGTGTGGCGTGGGCCGGTCGTCGACGGACCCCATCGACGACGCGCTGACCCATTCCCGCGAGCGTGATCGAGGGCCGCGGCACGGGCCGATCTTCCACGAGGCTCCCGACGTTCCCGACGCTGGCTGCGGGGGTGGCTACCCCTCCTACGACGCTGGTTCGATCTGGGTGACTCCCGCCGAGTGCCCGAACGCAGTACCGAGCGACCTCCCTACCTCGGGCGGGCTGCTCTTCGAGTCGATGGCTGCGCGGTGCCCGGCGAGCGCTCCAAGTGGAGGGACGGCGTGCGCGCCTGAAGGCGTCGACTGCACGTATGGGTCGGGGCAGCCGGGGTGCTTCAACCGCGAGTGGCAGTGCGTCAATCACCAGTGGGTCGACGTGGTGGATTCCGACCCGACGGCGCCCTTCAACGCAGCAAGTTGTCAGGTGGCGACCCTGCCCGCCGGGTGCCCGTCGCCGTACGAGGCGTTCTTCACCACCAGCACCGAGGCCTGTGCGCTCCCCGCGGGAACGAGCTGCGACTACGGTCGCGGTGGTGGCGCGCGCTGCGTGGAGTTCTCGTTGTGGTGTGATGGCGCCCGTTGGCATCGAACTCCGGAAGCGCCGTGGGCGTACTGCGCGTGCACTCGTTGAGGCAGAGGTCTTGAGGTCGACGCCAGACTCCGTGGTGGCGTTCTCCTGATGGGCTTCGTGCTCGCAGGTGGCGAGCGTCACGCCGCGGCCGTCGTGGCCGCCGACTGCGGGGGGGCTTCGGAGGTGGCTCGGAGCAGTTCGCGCTCTTTCCACCGCGCGAGGCTTGAAATTTCATCGCGGCTGGGTGAGTTCTCGGGAACCATGACTCACGCACTCGTCCTGTGTCTGTCCCTGGTGACCGGAGACCTCGCCAGCCGCCGAAGCACCGTGGTGCAGGTGGTCGACAAGGTCAGCCCGGCGGTCGTCTACATCGGCACCGTGCAACTGGTGGAACAGCGCTTCCGCGGCCGCACGGTGTTCGACGACTTCTTCGCCCCGCAGGACGAGCGCCGCGCGGTCGAAGGCCTGGGCAGCGGCGTGATCATCGACCCGTCGGGCGTCATCGTCACCAACGATCACGTCATTCGCGGCGCCTCGGAAATTCACGTGGTGCTGGCCGACGGTCGGCAGGTCGACGCCGAGGTGATCGGCAGCGATTCGGACAACGATCTGGCCGTGCTCAAGGTCAACGTGAAGGGGGCCCTGCCCTCGGCGAAGCTGGGCACCTCGTCGGACCTGATGATCGGCGAGACCGTGGTGGCCATCGGCAGCCCGCTGGGGCTCAAGAAGACCGTGACCGTGGGCGTGGTCTCTGCCCTGGGCCGCACCATTCACAACGACGATCGCGTGTTCAACGACTTCATCCAGACCGATGCGTCGATCAACCCGGGCAATTCGGGGGGGCCGCTGCTCAACGTCGACGGGGAAATCATCGGCATCAATTCGGCCATCATCGCCACCGCCCAGAACATCGGGTTCGCCATTCCCGCCGACAAGGTCAAGCGCATCGTCAGCGAGCTGACGCAGTTCGGGAAGGTGCGGCCCGCGTGGCTGGGGTTCGACGTGCAGCCGCTCTCGCTCGAATTGGCGAAGCGCCTGGGGTGGGACCGCACCTTCGGCGCGGTGATCACCAACGTCGAAGAGTCGAGCCCGGCAGCCGAAGCGGGCCTGCAGCGCGGCGACATCGTCACCCAGGTGGCCACCACCCAGGTCGAAGACGCCGACGACTTGAAGAGCCGCTTCCGCAGCTTCGTCGCGAAGACGCCGGTGGCGCTGAAGGTCTTCCGCGGTGGGCAGACGCTCGAGGTCACCGTGACGCCGGTCGAGTTCCCCACCCGGCTGGTCGACGCCACCGTGTGGGACCGCCTGGGCCTGCGGGTGAAGGCCGGCCCGGGCGGCATGCCCATCACCTCGGTGCGCCCTGGCACCGCTGCGGCACGGGTGGGGCTCGAGCCGGGCGACGTGATCCTCAAGGTCAACAACGCGCCGGTCGGCACCTCCGAGCTGTTCCGTGAAGCGATCATTCACGCCCGCGGCAAGCCCAGCGTGCTTTTGCTCGTGCGGCGCGGGCAGCGCGGCTACTACCTGACGTTGCCCTTCTGAAACGTTGCTTCTGGGCGCAGGTTCCGTACCCTGCACCACATGGGGTACCACTATCAGGCACTGGGGCCGTTGCAGGCCGGCGAAGGCTCACGCGCCTTTCTGGGGCTCGCGATCTCGGCCGAAAACCGCGCCCGTCCGGTGGTGATCATCTGGGTACCCGAGGCCGCGCAGCAGGACCCCACCCTGCTCGCGAAGATTCGCCGCGAGACCGAGCACGCCGCCAAGCTCGATCACCCCAACATCGTCACGGTGATGGGCTTCGCCGAGCTCGCCGAAGGTCAGGCGCGGGTGGTGGAGTTCGCCGACGGTGAGTCGCTGCGCAAGGTCATCGAGGTCGGCAAGCAGTTGCCGCCCCGCATGGCCGCGCGGGTGATCATCGACGCCTGCACTGGCGTGCATTACGCGCACATCGCCGGCAACGACGACGGCTCGCCCCTGGTGCACGGCGACCTGCGCCCCGAGACGATCCTCATTTCCTTCGGAGGCACCACCAAGGTCACCGGCTACGGCGCCCTGGCCTTCGCGCCACGGGAAATTTCGGGCCAGCGCGTGAAGGGGCGTCGCGTGCATTCCGCGCCCGAGCAGATCATCGGCGGTCGCGAAGCGATCTCGATTCCCACCGACGTCTACCTGCTGGGCCTGATGCTGTACGAAACGCTCACTGGCACCGTGCCGTGGGCCGACCAGGGCGACTATTTCGACCAGGCGGTGCTCTCGCTGCCGCTGCCCCCCGCCACGCCGGGCCTCATTCCACCCGCGCTCGAGCCAGTGATCGCCAGGGCCTGCAGCAAGAAGGCCGCCGAGCGCTACCCGCACCCGCTGGCGCTGCGCGAGGCCATCGAAGCGGCCATGGGCGCCGACCTCGCCTCGGTCGAAGAGCTCAACGGTTACCTCGACAGCCTCTTCCCCCAGTCGCACCAACTGCGCGCCGATCGCCGCCACACCATCGACGCCGGCATCGCCGACTTCGTGCGGCGGCAGTGGGCCGAGAGCGAGCGACGCGAGACCGTGCCGATGATGCGCGCGGTGCAGTTGCCGCCCGGAGTCGTGCCTCCTGCTTCCACCGTCGCCCCGGTGCCGCCGCGCCCGGCGAATGAGCCCACGCGCGCTCCCGAGCCCGCGAAGGCCCCGGCTCCGGCCCGTGCACCGACTCGCCCGCCCATGCCGGCCATCGGCCCGAGCGCCGAGGAGGAGGACGACGAGGCTCCCGCCCAGCAAGGCTCTGCAGGCTGGGTGCTGCTGCTCGCCGGCGTGGTCGCGGTGGG
>CAIWFK010000055.1 GCA_903911905.1 uncultured Myxococcales bacterium | reverse complement strand
GTTCTTCTTCTTGTTTTCCTTCTCGCGCTTGCGCTTGTCCTTGAGCGCCTTGCGTTCGGCGTCGGTGACGCCCGTCTTGGCCGGGCCCATCGAGTAGCCAGCCAGCCGGGCCTTGGCCAGCTGCGCCTGGCTCATCGGCGGCGTGTAGCCGGGAGCCAACTGCGGCAGCTGCATCTGCATGCCGCCCATGCCGGGCATGCCACCCATGCCGGGCATACCGCCCATGCCGAGCGCCTGGGCCATCATGGGGTCCTTGCCCATCAGGTCGCCCAGGTTCAGGTTCTTCATCTGGTTGAGCTGGCCCAGGTTCTTGAAGAACGGAATGCGGCCCAGCAGCCCCGGGTCCTGGCCGATGGCGCCCATCATCTGCTGCATGCCGGTGAACTTCTGCATCAGCTCGGCCACCTCTTCGACCTTGCGGCCAGCGCCCTTGGCGATGCGCTCCATGCGCGACTTCGAGATCAGGTGCGGCTCGAGCCGCTCCTTCTCGGTCATCGAATTGTAGAGCGCGTCGATCTTGTCGAGCTCCTTCTCGTCGGGGTTCAACTGCTCGGTCATTTCCCCGAGGAAGGGCATCTTGTCGAGCAGGTCGCGCAGCGACCCCATCTTCCGCACCATGCGAATCTGCTCGATGAAGTCCTTCATGTTGAAACGGCCCGAGAGCAGCTTCTTGGCGTCTTCCTCGGCCTTGTCCTGGTCGACGACGCCCTCGAAGTCCTTCATCAGGCCGACCACGTCGCCGAACCCGAGAATGCGCCCCGCCAGGCCGTCGGGCCGGAATTCTTCGAGCTTGTCCAGGCCCTCGCCCATGCCGAGGAACTTGATGGGCTTGCCGGTGACTTCCTTGATCGACAGCGCCGCGCCACCGCGGGCATCGCCGTCGAGCTTGGTGAGGATGAAGCCGTCGATTTCCAGGCGGCGGTTGAACTCGGCCGCGGTCTTCACCGAGTCCTGACCGATCATGGCGTCGGTGACGAGAATGATGTTGTCGGGCGAGACGTTGGTCTTGATCGCCTCGAGCTCGTTCATCAGCGTCTCGTCGATCGCAAGACGGCCTGCGGTGTCGATGATCACCGTGTCGAACTTCTCGGCCACGGCCTTCGCGTACGCGCGCTTCGCCAGCTCGGGCGGGGGCACCCCGGCCTCGTGGTACACCGCGACGCCCAGCTTCTCGCCGAGCACCTTGAGCTGATCGACGGCGGCAGGCCGGTAGATGTCGGCGGCCACCAGCAGCACGTTGCGGCCTTCCTTCTTGAGCTTGTTGGCCAGCTTGCCGGTGGTGGTCGTCTTGCCCGAGCCCTGCAGACCCACCATCATGATGCCGCTGACCTGCGGCTTGCTCTTGAACGTGAGCGAGGTGTCGACCGGCCCCATCAGCGCCTCGAGCTGGTCGTGGCAGATCTTCACGAAGTGGTCGCTGGGAGCGACCTTCAGCTTCTTGCCCTTGGCGTCGGTGAGCGTGGTCTTGACCAGCTCTCCCTCGGCCTTCTCGCGCACCTGGGCCACGAACTTCTTGACCACGTCGAAGGCCACGTCGGCCTCGAGCAGCGAGACGCGAATGTCGCGCAGCGATTCGTCGATGAGCTCGGGCGTGAGCTCGGCCTTTCCCATCAGACGGTTGCGTGCGGCACGGAAGCCCTTGGTGACGGTTTCGAGCATGGCTCCATGGCCTTACACCACCAGGCCCATGGGCGGAATCGCCAGTTCAGGGCTCCTCACTGCTTGGCAAACGAGGTCCCAACCTGTGAAAACCATGGGCAGGACGTGGGCAGCAGCACGCACGAGTGGCGAAACTGGCAGACGCAGCAGACTTAAAATCTGCAGGCTCTTCAATGGGCCGTCCGGGTTCGATTCCCGGCTCGTGCATGGGTCGCGATCGCACCTGGGCAGGCCCCGCGACCCGGCGCGTGATCGACCCTTTGCCGATCGACGGGCGCGACCGTTACCTGTTTCAGCGTGACGACTCCACTCGACCAGTTCCAGATCGCGCTCGTGGTACCCGCGCCCCATCGCGCGTCGCTCGCTGCCGCTCTGCAGCCGCTCGAGCAAGGCACGCCGCGACTGCGCACGGTGTCGGTCTACGCCGGGCTCGACGTGCCGCTCATCGCCCTGCTCGACTTCGACGGCAAGGAACCGCCGCTCGACGCGCTGGTGCTCGAGCTCGACGCGACCGTGCACCACCTGAACAGCGCGCCTTCACGTGACGCGATCGCCGAGCTCATTCACCTGCGCCCGGTGAACGCCACCGGCGGCATCACCTGGGCCATGAAGGAAGTCGACAAGACGCTGGCCGTCGCGCCGACGCTCTGCCTCGACTACCAGCACCAGGAGACCTTCTTCAACGCCTGGGCCCGCGCGGTCGCCGAGTTCGGCCTGCGGGTCGACGGCCCGCGCCCCTCGAGCCCGGTGGCGAAGGTCAGCTTCACCATCGCCGGCGTCAAGCACCCGCCCTGCATCGCCCGCGTGCTGCCC
>CAIWFK010000054.1 GCA_903911905.1 uncultured Myxococcales bacterium | reverse complement strand
GTCCCTGGTCGTCGCGCCCACCAGCGTGCTGCCGAACTGGGAACGCGAAATCGAGAAGTTCGCGCCCTCGCTCACCGTGCTGACCTGGCACGGCGCCGACCGCCGCGATTACGTCGAGAAGCTCAAAGAGGCCGACGTGGTGCTGACCTCGTACGCGCTCATTCGCCGCGACATCGAGGAACTGCGCAAGGTGAAGTTCCGCTCGGTCATTCTCGACGAAGCGCAGAACATCAAGAACGCCGACTCGGCCACCGCCCAGGCCTGCAAGTCGGTCGAAGGCGACCACCGCGTGGCGCTCACCGGTACGCCGCTCGAGAACCGTCTGACCGAGCTGTGGAGCTTGTTCGACTTCCTCATGCCCGGCTTCCTGGGCAGCGCCGAAGCCTTCCACGATCGCTTCGAGCACCCGATCATGGTGCAGGGCGACAACGAAGTGCGCGATCGCCTGAAGAAGCGCATTCACCCCTTCATTCTTCGTCGCATCAAGACCGAAGTGGCGAAGGACCTGCCGCCCAAGACCGAGGTCGTCACCTGGGTCGACATGGAGCCCGGCCAGGCCGCGCTCTACAAAGAGGTGCTCGAAGAGAGCAAGCGCAAGGTCTACGACAGCATCGACAAGGTCGGCTTCGCCAAGTCGCGCATCTCGATTCTCTCGGCGCTCATGCGGCTGCGTCAGGTGTGCTGCGACCCGCGGCTGCTCAAGCTGCCCCCGGGTGCCGGCATGCCGCCGTCGGCCAAGCTCACCCGCTTCGCCGAGCTGGTCGACGAACTGGTGAAGGAAGATCACCGCGCGCTGGTCTTCAGCCAGTTCACCGAGATGCTCGAGATTCTCAAAGGGACCGCCGAAGAGAAGAAGCTCGAGTACATGTACCTCGACGGCCGCACCAAGGACCGCATGTCCAAGGTCGATGCCTTCAACGACCCCAAGGGGCCGCCGCTCTTCTTCATTTCGCTCAAGGCCGGTGGCACCGGCTTGAACTTGACCGCCGCCGACTACGTCATTCACTACGACCCGTGGTGGAACCCGGCCGTCGAAGATCAAGCCACCGATCGCACGCACCGCATCGGCCAGACCCGCGCGGTGTTCTCGTACAAGCTCATCACCCGCAACACGGTGGAAGAGAAGATCCTCGGGCTGCAGAAGCGCAAGCGCGAGCTCGCCGCCGGCGTGCTGGGCACCGATGCCGACGTGGGCAAGGCGCTGACCGAGCGCGACGTCGAAGATCTCTTCAAGTTCGAATGACGCGGCGTCAGGGGTGCTCGGGGTGCGTGGTGAGCCACCCCTCGAGCTCCGTGACCCGACGCTCGTAGAACGCGCCGTAGCGCTGGGCGTGATCGCGCATCGTCTCGAGGGCCTGCTGCACCGAGGTCCGCCCGGCGTGACGATCGCCCGTCGCGTACCGGGCGTCACCCAGCGCCACCCGGGTCTCGGCGATGTCGCGGGCCGGGCCCGTGGCCAGCCGTTCCTGCTCGGCGCGGCTGAGCGGCTCGATCGCCTCGGCCGGGCGACCGAGCGCCAACAGGTCGAGCCCGATGCCCGTCAGCGGCCACGATTCCCAGTAGCTGCCGACCAGCTTCGAGGTCGCCACCGCTTCCAGCGCCGCCTGGTCCAACTCCAGCGCCTTCGCGGGCTGGTGCTGCAGGCGGTACATCAACGCCAGCCGGGTCAGGTCGTAGCCGTCGTTTCCCACTGTGCGAAAGGGCGGGCGATCGAGCACCAGGGCCCGCTCGAGGTGTGGCCGCGCCTCGTCGAAGCGGCCGAGCATCAGCAGGTCTTCTCCGACGTTCACCTCGGGGACCGCCACGTTGTTGGGCCCCTGCAGCCGCAGGGCGAGCTCGCGCACCTCGCGGTGCAGGCGCAAGGCCTCCTCGAACTCGCCCCGGTCGAAGGCGATGCCGGCCAGCAGCTCGCGGGTCAGGTTGCGCTCCCGCTCGGCGCGTTCGCCCAGGGGCTCGAGGAGCGCCATCGCCCGCCGGGCCTGCTCGCGCGCCAGGTCGAGGTCGTGATCGAAGCGCCACGACAACAGTCCCAACTGTCGCAACCGGAAGGCCTCGCGGGTGGCGTCGCCGCCCAGCCGGTGAATGGCGGCCTCGGCGTTGCGCAGCCACCAGCGCGCCTCGGCAGGCCGCGCGCGGTGCAGCCCGGTGACGCTCGAGAGCGTGAGCCACACGTCGGCTGCGGTCGCGTCGTCTTCGGCCTCCTCGGCGAGGGCCACGGCCTCGTGCAACGCCGGCTCGGCGTCGTTGGCCTTGCCGCTCGCGACCAGCCAGCGCGCCTCGATCCACTTCGTCTTGGCCCGCTCGGGCTCGAAGCCCGGCTGCTGCACCAGGGGGCGCAGGTCGGTCAGGGTCGCCTCGATGGAAGCGGCCTCGGGCGTGAACGAGAGCACCAGGGCCCGGGCC
>CAIWFK010000053.1 GCA_903911905.1 uncultured Myxococcales bacterium | reverse complement strand
TGACGGTGCGGCGCTTGAATCGGTGCGCACTGACGGTGCGGCGCTGGAATTCGAGCGCACTGACGGTGTGGCGCCGGAATTGGAGGTCACTGACGGTGTGGCGCCGGAATCGGAGGTCACTGACGGTGTGGCGCTGGAAGCCGAGCGCACCGACGGTGCGGGTTGCGAATCGGGGCGCACTGTCGGTGCGCGTGGCGAATCGGAGCGCACCGATTGTGGGCCATTCGAGGCCGCACGCACCGGCGGCGCGGACGATGCGTCGACACGCACGCGCTCGTGGTTCTCGAGCGAGGCTCCATCGCGCGGCGCAGTCCCGGCATCCGGGCTCGGCGGTGCTCGGCGCCCACTTTCCGCCGGTCGCGCGGCGAGTTCACGCACCAGGCGCTCGACGATCACCACCGCCGCCGCTCCCGCCTCGTCGCACGTGCCGTGCAGCGCCCGCGTCAGCACTTCGACGCCGTCTCGCGTGACGTGCAGTTCGAAGCCGTCAGCACCTGCGCGGTCGAGTCGCAGCGAGATGGGTGCCCGAGCCACCAGCTCGAGGCCCAGCACGTGGCCCTCACGCTCGAGGACTGCGCGCGGCGCACACGCCGACCCCGACACCGAAAACGGTGTGGTCGACAACACCATCGCGAGCGTGAGCCACGTCACCGCGGCGCACTATGCCCAACTGCGAGTCGTTTCGGCGGCGCCGATTTGCCAGTCACACCGCGTCTGGCGTCTGACTTCGGCGCCGCTTCCACCACACCACCAGCGCCACCTGCAGGGCGATCGCCGCCACCCCATCGAGCAGCAGCGCCGACCGCACCCCGATGAGGTCCACCACCGCGCCCGTCACCAGCGAGCCCACCGACATGCCGCCGCGAAGGGCCAACATGTACAGGCTGACCGTCTGGCCCAGCAGCGTCGCGCTCGCCGCCGACTGCAACGACGCATTCGCCGAGGTGTTGCTCAACGTCATCGCCGCGCCCGCCACCACCTGCAGCACCGGCACCGCCCAGAACCACGGCGAGTACGACACCAGCACCAGCGCCACCCCGAACACGATGGCGAACACCGCGCTCACCGTGCGCCGATCGACCCTGGCCGGCAGGCTCATCTGCGTCAGCGCTCCCAGCAGCCCGCCCAGGCCGAATGCGCCGACGGTCAACGAGAACGACGACGCGTCGGCGTGGAACGCGTCACGCACCAGCACCGGAATGAAGGTCGACAACTGCGAGCAGAACACCGCAGTGATGAGCACCGTGAGCAGCGCCGCCCGCGCGCCCGGCTGGGCGACGATGTCCTTCAACCCGACGAAGGGGTGCCGCCACGACGGCCCTCCGCGCGTACCTGGGCTCGCCACCCGCGCCGGCAGAATCCACAACGCGACGCCGATGAACGGCAGGTACGACGCCGCGCTCAGCGCGAAGCACGCCACCGCCCCGACCGATGCCATCAGCACGCCGGCCAGCGCCGGCCCGAGGATGCGCGAGAGGTTGAACTGGGTCGAATTGAGCGCCAACCCCCGGTCGATCTGCTCGCGCGTCACCAGCGACGGCACGATCGACGCGAACGACGGCATGGACAGCGCGTCGGTCACGCCCACCACCACCGAGAGCACCACCACCACCCACGTCGAAATCGAATGGGTCAGCAGCAGCACCACGATCACCGTGGGGCACAGCAGCTGTATCGACTGGAACAGCGCGATGACCTTGCGGCGGTCGCTGCGGTCGGCCAACACGCCTCCGACCAGCGTCAACGCCCACACCGGCGCGTTCATCGCGAACGAGTCGAGCCCGATGACGAACGACGACGCCCCCAGCGACAACAGCAACCACGGCTCGGCCACCTGCTGCGCCCAGGTGCCGATGCTCGAGAGCAGGCTCGCGAACCAGAACGTGCCGAAGCGCCGCGTGAACAGCAGCCCCAACGATTCGCGCAGAGTGGAGAGCGCCGACACCCTGCCACTGTGGCCCCCATGACCGGCCGCCACAACACCTCAAACGGCGCTACGGGCAACCCACCCGCACCAACTGAGCGCCCTCTTCGGTGCGCTGCAGGAACAACACGCCGCCCTCGTCGCTGACCGCCAGCTCGCGGAAGGTCTCGTCGGCCGACTCGTTCGGAGGCAGCGCCACCTGCCCCAACGGGTGCCCGTCGAGCGGGTCGAGGCACATCAGACTCAGCGAGTACCGCGGCGCTTCGGCGGTGGACTGCGGCGTTTCCACCAGGCCCGCGACGTAGATCACGCCCGACCGGTCGGAGTCGAGGAAGGTCAGCGCCAGCACCGGCGGCTCCATCACCACCTGCCGCGTGAAGCGGTGCGCGCGGCTGGCCTTGTCGATGGCGGTCACCAACACCTGGCCTTGCGAATGATCTCCCAGCGTCGCCGACAGGTACGCCGTGCCGTCGCGCGAGGGCCTGCCCGGCACCTCGCCCCGCTCGGTATCGCGCGCACCCGAGGTGTCGCCCACCTTCACCAGATCGCCGTGCTCGCGCTCGACGTAGACGTCGTTGCCATCGGTGAACACGCCGGTCGAGCCGCCGACTTCTTCGAGGCCTTTGCCCAGCAGCGGCAGCTCTCCCCGGGGCGTGCCGTCGGGGCCGATGAGCGCGAGTGAATGGTCGACCAGCCGGTCCATCACCACCATGGTGCCGTCCTTCGCGATGGCCACGTCCTGCGGTGCCTGCACCGTCAGTGGGACCGAGCCCGCAGGCTTGCCGTCACGGTCCAGCTTCACCACCCGGTTGTTCACCTGATCGACCACGTACACCTGGCCCCGCGAGTCGATGGTCAGGCTCATCGGCCCTTCGGGGTTCGCCTCTTGCGGCCGGTTGCGTCCCAACTGCCCCTCGCCCGAGCCCCACCCGAAGTGGGCCAGCACCGTACGGGCGCCAACGCCGCCATCCAGCCTCCCCGCGTCGGTGGCGCGACTCGGCGCGTCGCCGGTTCCGACCACCGCCGCCCGCCCCGTCGCCGTCGAGCCGACCTCGCTGGGCCCCGTCGAGGGCCTCGCCGCCGGCCGCATCGTCCACAGCACGAGGCCCAGGGTCACCACCGCCACCGCACCGATGAGGACCAGCGTTCGCTGCATCGCGCGTGGAAAGCACAGGCAACCATGGGGCGACAACTGTCGCCTTCGGGTGACGTCTCGAAACAGGACAGTTCGGCAGCCGATCTGCCTGCGATCGACACGTGGTGTGCACACCCGATTCGTAAGGTCGCTTGACGCCTCCGCCGCGCGCCCCTCGGAGACCGCGCATGGCACGCCCTTCGCTGACTGGTGTGGACATGCGAACCCACCTCCTGTCCGCGATGTTGGCACTCACCGCCTGCGCAGGCGTCATCGACGACCCGTCGAGCGGCTCGACCCTGCTCACCGGCGCGACCGAGTCGACCAGCGACGCCACGCAGATGCTGGGCAGCGTGCCTGCGGGCGCGACGCTCAAGACCACCTCTGGCCTCAACCTCCGCGCCGGCCCGGGCACCAGCTATTCGATTCGCACCGTCATTCCCGCGGGCGCGACCGTCACCGCCGGCAGCCAGCCGTCGAACAACGGCTGGTTCAACATCATCTACAACGGCCTCAACGGCTGGAGCTTCGGCGCGTACCTGACGCTGGTCGCCGCGCCTCCCACTGGCGGTGGCGGCGGCACGACCTCCACGGGCGGCGGTACCGCGACGGGCGGCGGCACGGCGACGGGTGGCGGCACGACTTCCACTGGCGGCGGCACCACCTCGACCGGTGGCGGCACCGCGACCCCTCCGCCTCCCACCGCGCGTGACGTGCTGGTCACCCGCGCGCAGGGCGGCGTCGGCTTCTCGTACTGGTGGGGCCACGGCCGGTGGATTCCCAACGGCGCGACCAGTTCCTCCATCGGCGCCTGCACCGGCAACTGCCCCAGTTGCACGCACGCTGGCAGCAACGGTGCCGACTGCTCGGGCTACGTGGCGAAGATCTGGAGCGTGCCCTCGTCGAACGCCAACGTGCAGGTCGACAGCCACCCGTACAGCACCGCGACCTTCGTCGGCAGCGACTCGCAGTGGAGCACGGTCAGCCGCGGCTCGCTGCTCAAGGGCGACGCGCTCGTCTACAACACCAACGGCGCCGGCCACATCTTCCTCTACGAGTCGGGCGACGGCTGGGGCTCGATGTGGGCCTACGAAGCGAAGGGCTGCGCGTACGGCATCGTGCACGACCTGCGCACCGCCAGCACCGCCTTCAAGGGCATTCGCAAGACCGGGCTGTAGAAAGAAAGAAGCCGCTCCGGGGGGGAGCGGCTTCTCGAGTTCACGACCGGCGCGGGCTTTTCAACGCGACATCAGGAACCGCGAGGCGTGTTCGCCGATCTGCACGCCGACCGGGTGGATGTGGTTGAACACCGAGGGCTGCACCACCGACACGGGGTACGAGCGCGAGTACGAGATTTCGTCGGTCACCTGCCCGTTGAACTGCCAGACCAGGTTCACGTCCATGATGGTGGGAGGCAGCACGAAGGGAATGAGCTTGCCCATCTGGAAGCGGTGCGGAGTGACGACCACCGTGACCGCCGACGCGCCAGCCTGAACCGGGTGCGCCGACGGGTACCGCTCACGCAGGCCTTCGATGACCGCGGTCTCGAACTTGCCCATCAGGTCAGCCCAGGTCTGGGTGTACTTCGGGTCTTCTGCGGTCTTCAGGTTCACCCATTCGGCCGTGGCGCTCACTGTATGCGTGGTCGCGCCACACCCCCGGAAAAAACCTCAGGAAGCGTTCGGTGGTCGACTCAAGCCCGCCTGCAGCACCTGCACGACCTGGGCTGCGTACCAGGCCGCCGCCGCGCCAATCAGCCCTCTGGCCACCTCGACGAGCAGAAAGGTGGGTGAGGTCGCGCCCCCCAGGCGCGCGCTGATCTGTCCTCCGACGTTCCAGATGACCCACAGCGTCCACCAGGTGTCGATGGGCGCCGCCGCGCCACCCTCGACGACGCTGGCCATGTGGTCGGCCAGCCGCCTGGGGCGAAAGAGATTCACGATGGGAATGAACCACACTCCAACCGCCAGGCCGGGGCTTGCGTCGAGCTCGGCGCCACGCGCGAGGGCGTGACGTACGGTCAGGTGCCACCAGCGGAGGAACGCCACCGCGGTCGTCGTCAGCAGCGCCAGTTGCACGATGGCTGCCAGCCCCAGGGCGATCAACGCGACCTGGGAGGACGGCGACGCGTAACGGACGGCAGAAATCACGGTGTACGCGGCTTCGGAGACCAGCATCACCCGCAGCAACTTCACTGCCAGCGCAGCTCGCCCGGACCCACTCGGCAGCTCGCGCGCCAGGCACTCGGTGCACGACCCCAGGCCCGTCCGACACGACCTGCACATGAACCGCCCGCACCGGGTGCACGTCGCGACCGAGGGCTGGTCAGGGTGGTTCGCGCAGTGGGCGACGGGCGTCATGAACCGCTCAGTCTAGCCGTGGTGGTAGCCTGAAGATCATGTGCCGGAACATCAAGACGCTTCACCACTTCGCGCCGCCCGCCACCTCCGACGAGGTGCAGGCCTCGGCGCTGCAGTACGTGCGCAAGCTCTCGGGCATGCGGGTGCCCTCGAAGAAGAACGAGAAGGTCTTCAACGACACGGTGGCCGAAATCGCCCACCTGACCAGGCACCTGCTCGAGTCGCTCGAGGCGCCCAACACGCCGCCCCGCACCCGAGAAGAAGAGCAGCGCAAGGCCCGCGAGCGTGGTCAGCAGCGCGACGCGCAGGTGCTCAAGCGGCTTGGCCGGTGAGGTGGTTGGCGAAGTGCATCGAGTGCAGCGCTTCGTACTGCTCTCGGGTCACTTCGCCGTAGGCGAAGTGGGGCTTCAGCGGCCCCTGGTGCGCGCGGAAGTCGGCGATGGACTTCTTCAGGCGGGCGATACCCTCCTCGCGCGACGGCGAGCCCAGCGCGGGCGCCCCGGGAATCTCGGCGGCGAGGTCGTGCGACATCACGCCGTTCTTCAGGAACTTCCGCATCACCACCGGCCCGAAGAGCTTGCGCACGATGAGGGAGCGCGGTTTCGGAAAGCCGGTGAGCGAAAACTCCACGCTCTGCGCGCAGTGCACCAGCACCTGCCCTTCGGTCCACGCGGTTCCCAGGGGAAGTCGAAACGTCTCCAACGCGGCCAGCACCTGGTCGAAGCGGGTCATGGGCTGGTGACCTCACCCCAGCGCCCAGCGGAATTCCACCGTTCAGGACAGGGCGACTCGTTGCGTCAGTGCCGGTCTCACCCTACAAGGCGCACCCATGCCGATGCACGAGTACCAGCCGTCCGTCATTGAACCGAAGTGGCAGCAGCAGTGGACCCAACGCGGCACCTTCCGCATGGGTCGCCCCTCGACGAAGGGCAAGAAGTACGTCCTCGAGATGCTGCCGTACCCGTCGGGTTCGATGCACATGGGCCACGTGCGCAACTACCTGCTGGGTGACGTGTACGCGCGCTACTTCCGCATGCTCGGCTACGACGTGGTGCACCCCATGGGGTGGGACGCGTTCGGCCTGCCCGCCGAGAACGCCGCCATCAAGGACGGCGTGCACCCCGCGACCCGCACCGCGCAGAACATCGCCAGCTTCAAGGCCGAAATTCAGACCCTGGGCTACTCGTACGACTGGGACCTCGAGGTCAACACCAGCTCGCCCGAGTACTACCGGTGGAATCAGTGGTTCTTCCTGAAGATGCTCGAGCGCGGGCTGGTCTACCGCCGCTTCTCGAAGGTCAACTGGTGCGGCGAGTCGGTGAAGGGCTCGGTGCCGTGCAACACCGTCATCGCCAACGAGCAGGTCAAGGACGGCGTCTGCGAGCGCTGCGACTCGAAGGTCATCGACAAGAACATGCCCGAGTGGGCGTTCCGCATCACGAAGTACAGCCAGTCGCTGCTCGACGCGCTCGACGGCCTGAAGGAATGGCCCGACCGCATCACCAGCGCCCAGCGCAATTGGATCGGGCGCAGCGAGGGCGTCGAGGCCGACTTCGCGGTCGAGGGCTCGACGGAAAAGATTCGCGTCTTCACCACCCGCGTCGACACCATTCACGGGTGCACGTACGTGGTGGTCGCGCCGGACCACGCCAGCGTCGCCAAGCTGACGACTCCCGCGCAGAAGGCCGAGGTCGACGCGTTCGTGAAGAAGATGGCCGCGCGGTCCAAGACCGAGCGCACCGAAGAGGGCGTCGAGAAGGAAGGCGTCTTCACCGGCGGCTTCGCCATCAACCCGTTCACCAGGGCGAAGGTCCCGGTGTGGATCGCCAACTTCGTGCTCAGCGACTACGGCACCGGGGCGGTGATGAGCGTGCCCGCGCACGACGAGCGCGACCACGAGTTCGCGGTGAAGTACTCGCTGCCCATCGTCACCGTGGTGCACCCCGACGCGAAGGGCCCGTTCACGGGCGAGGGCGCGTTCACCGAGGACGGCGTGCTCGTCGGCTCGGGTGAATGGACCGGCAAGACCAGCGCCGAGGCCCGCACCTCGATGGCCGCCTTTCTCGAGAAGGCCGGCATCGGCACGCCCAAGGTCACCTGGCGGCAGAAGGACTGGGGCTTCTCGCGTCAGCGGTACTGGGGCACGCCGATTCCCATCGTGTACTGCGAGAAGTGCGACCCCGAGCGCCACGGTATTCCCGTGCCGTACGCGCAATTGCCGGTCACGCTGCCCGAGATCAAGGTCGAGGAAGTGCTCACCGGCAAGGGTGAGCCGCCGCTGGCCAAGGTCGCCTCGTGGGTGAACACGACCTGTCCCAGGTGCGGCGGCCCGGCGCGCCGCGAAGCCGAGACGATGGATACCTTCGTCGACTCCTGCTGGTACTTCGCGCGCTACCTCTCGCCGCACTTCGAGACTGCGCCGTTCGACGCCGAGGTCGCGAAGAAGATGCTGCCGGTCGACATCTACGTCGGCGGGCCCGAGCACGCGACGATGCACCTGCTCTACTTCCGCTTCTGGACGCGGGTGATGAAGGAACTGGGGTTGTGCACGGTGGAAGAGCCCGTCACCCGGCTCATCACCCAGGGCATCGTGAATGGCGCCGACGGGTTCAAGATGAGCAAGCGTCGCGGCAATGGCGTCGCGCCCTCGGAGATCGTCAAGAAGTTCGGCGCCGACACCGCGCGTGGCTACGTGGTCTTCGCCGGGCCGCCCGAGCGCGACTTCGACTGGAACGACAAGGCCGTCGAAGGCATCTGGAAGTTCCTCAATCGCGTGTGGACCCTGGCCAGCGACGCCCACGACCAGGCGCGCGGCGTGACCCATGAAGGCCCGCACACCGGCAAGGCGCTCGAGATTCGCAAGATCGCCCACAAGTGCCTCAAGCGCACCACCGAGGCCATCGAGCGCTTGAGCTTCAACACCGCCATCGCCGGCATCATGGAAGCGGTCAACGCGCTGTACGACCCGAAGCAGGGCTTGCGCGAGCTCTCGACGGTCGAGGAGCGCGCCGCGATGAACGAAGCGGTTCGCCTGCTCTCGTTCATTCTCGTGCCCTTCGTGCCGCACTTCGCCAACGAGCTGGCCCAGGCCTACGGCGCCACCAGCCCGCTCGAAGAACAGAGTTGGCCCGCCTACGACCCCGCGCTCGTCGTCGACGACGTCATTCCCTACGCCGTGCAGGTGATGGGCAAGCTGCGCGCCGAGATCATGGCGCCGCTCGCCGCCACCGAGGCCGAGGTTCGCGCGCTGGCCGAGGCCAACGACAACGTGAAGGCCGCCATCGCGGGCAAGACGGTGAAGAAGTTCGTCTTCGTACCCAAGCGCCTGGTCAACTTCGTCGTCGGGTGATGCGAGCCCTCGCGCTCACGGTGCTGCTGGTCTCGGCCTCGTGCGGCTACCACCTGGGCACGCCCAATTCGCGGCTGCCTCAGGGCGTCTCGAAGGTGCGGGTGCCGCTGGCCGTCAACCGCACCGCCGAGCCGAACTGCGAGGTCTTCGTGACCGAGGCGGTGCGCGAGGACTACGCGCGCGCGGGGAAGTATGACGAGAAGAGCGAGACCGCGCTCGAGCTGACGGTGCTCAACGTGCAGGGCGCTCCGTTCGTCTCAGGTCCCGGTCGGTTGCCCACGTATCGATTGCAACTGCAGGTCGAAGTGAAGCTCAACCGCGCGGGGGCCATCGTCGGGCAGTTCGTCTCGACGCAGAAGGAAGAGTTCCCCTCGGGCGGCGACACCTTGCTGACCGAAGGCAACCGCGCCTCGGCGCTCAAGCGCCTGGCCGAGCTGGTGGGCCGCGACGTGGGCGAGCGGTTCAGCAACTGACGAAAGGCCTTCGCGTGCGACTCAAGAAGGCGGAGCCCGACGACCCGGCGACCATCGAGTCGTACGCACGCGAAGGGTACTGGCAGATCGCTCGCCAGTGTCGAACGCCCGAGGTGATCGTCGAGGTGCTCCGTCGACTCGAGGTGCAGGGCGATCTCCAATCGCTCTTCATGCGCCAGGGCCCGAGGTCGTCGAACAGTGGGTCGAAGGCATCGACGCGCTGCGGAAGTTGACCAACCCGGAGATCGCCCGAAGCGACAAGTGGGGTTCGCGCAAGCGGCTGGCCACCCTTCGGGCGCTCGCGCAGCGGCCGCTGCTGGTCGACGCGGTGCGGACGGTGGTGGTGACCGCGACCGAGCCGCTCGAGATCGACTGGTTCGCGGTGCTGGCCGCCGACGCGAGCGAGGCCTCACTCGACGCGTTGATGCCGCACGCCGCGCGCGCGCTCGAAGGTGACGTCGCGTTGCTGGAACTGCTGCGGGCAGTGCTCGACAAGCTGCCGGGATCCGACGGCTTGAGCCGGCTGCGAGAGGGGCTCTCGCGCTCGTGGACCCAGAAATTGGCTGCGTCGGGAGTCGACACCCTCGCCACGGAGCTTGGCGTGCCCCCCCAGGCGGCTGCGCTTCAGGGCGTCGCTCGAGGCGCCGGGAGACGATTGGCGGACGCGTTCCTCGGCGCGGTTGATCGTCGATGGGAGGGCCGCGAAGGCGGTCGACGGTACGCTGGACGTGGTACGGGCGGTTCGGGCCGGCGAGTCGGAGCGGAAGATCAGCTCGCTGAGCGGCCGCTCACTCGCTGAAGCCACGCAGTCGATTCAGCGCGCCAGCAAGTGGGCCTCGGTCACGATCAACACCTCCCTGCGTGGGAAGCACCGGGAGCAGGTCAGAGGCTGGTTGAGCCGCACGTTCGGGATGCCCCTCGAGCGAATCTTCTGGCCACCGCGGTGAATGACCAACCGACCGTCACCGCTCGAGCGCACGTCGAACGTTCCGCACGTCGTCGATGCGCGGGTCTGGGGCAGTGGCACACGGTGACGATCAGGACGCCGCTGCGCGGGAAGTCCTGGGAGCAGGTCAGCGGCTGGCCGATGCGAATCGTGATCGGTGGGACTCGGTGAAGCGCTCGGCGGGTGGGCAGAATCGTCGGCGGCGAAACGCGCTCGATGGGGGCAGGCGGGGCTGGGTTCGGTCGACGTGCCCGCCACCACGAGCACCTCGGCGCTGGCGGCGAAGGTTCTGGCAGTCACTTTTGTCGTGGGGACAACAAAAGCGACTGCCAGAAGGGTGGGAATCCCGCGCACCGCCCCGAAGGCTCGAGGTCGGGTTCATCGCCACGAACCGAGGGGCTGGCTGTGGTTCGCAGCGCGAGGGAGCAGAAGCGCGCTGCCTGCCATCAAGGCTGCCGATCACCTCGCGACCTGAACGAGTTCGTCCGTGCAAACGAAACCAGCCGATCAGCTCGCACAAAGCGAACCGATCGGCCGGAGACTCCACGAAGGGAGCTGAATTACTTCGCCGCGGGCGCAGCGGCCTTGTCGGCCTTGGGCGCCTTCGCGACCGGCGCCACCACCGGCTTGTTGGCCTGGAGGGTGAGGCGCGAGACGTGACGGCTGGCGTTGCGCGAGTGCAGCACGCCACGCGAGGCCGCCTTGCTGATCAGGCTGGTCGCCGCAACCAGGGCCGCGTTGGCCTTGGTCTTGTCGCCCGACGCCATGGCCTCACGGGCCTTCTTGATGGCCGTCTTCACCGCGCTCTTGACGGCGGTGTTGCGCGCGTTGCGCTTGGTTGCCTGACGGTTGCGCTTCTCTGCGGAGTGCGTGTTCGCCACGGGTACTTCTCCAGTCGAAAGATGAGGCTGCGCGCTTACCGGGCCTGCACCAGCAGGTCAAGGGCGGTCGGCGATCTTCTTCTGCTCGGCCTTCACTTCGTCCCACAGCGCGTCCATCAATTCCAGGGTCGCTTCCCCGAAGGGCACCCCTCGCGCCTCGAGCTTCTTTTCCACCGCCTGGAAGCGCTCGGTGAAGCGCCGGTTGGCCCCGCGCACCGCGTCTTCCGGGGGGCAATTCAGCTTCCGCCCCACGTTGGCCAGGGTGAAGAGCACGTCGCCCAGCTCGTGTTCGATGGCGTCGCGGTCTTTGGAGGCGATGGCCTCGTCCAGTTCCTTGATTTCCTCGTCGAGCTTGGCCCGCACCCCGGCCAGATCAGGCCAGTCGAACCCCACCCGCGAGGCCTTCTCGGTCAGCCGTTCGGCCCGCTGCAACCCCGGCGCTCCCGAGGGCACGCCGTCGAGGGCGCTGCCCACGTGCCCGTTCTTCTTCTTCCGCTCGGCCGCCTTGAGCTTGGCCCAGTTCTCGAGCACCTGGGTCGACCCCGAGACTGCCTTCAATTGCTCGCCGAACACATGCGGGTGCCGGCGCTCGATCTTGTCGGCGATGGCGTTGGCCACCGCGGCGAAGTCGAACTCCTTCTGCTCGTCGGCCAACTGCGCGTGGAAGACGATCTGGAACAGCAGGTCGCCCAGCTCCTCGGCCAGCGGCGCCCAGGGGCCACCGAAGGCCACCCGGTCCATCTCGTCGAGCACCTCGTAGCATTCCTCGACCAGGTAGGGCCGCAGGCTGCGCAGGTCCTGTTCCCGGTCCCAGGGGCAGCCGTTGGGCGCCCGCAGGGTCCGCATGATGATCACCAACCGGTCCATGGCCTCGCCTGCCGTGCTCATGGGCTGCTCTTTACCGCCCGCCCGGAATGATCGCGCGAAACTCTCGCCGGTTCCGCCCGAACCAAGTAGTTTCGAGGGCATCCCGATGAGGCCGGTTCTGCGGTGGCCGTTGAGGCCCTTCACGTTCGCGTTGGTGCTCTCGCTGGTCGGGGGCGTCGCGCGCGCGCAGGTCGAGCTGGTCGACCCCGACGCACCGTCGGTCCGACGCAAGCCCGCTCCGAAGAAGAAGGCTCCGCCGCCTCCTTCCGACGTCGATGACGTCGACCCGGCCGACACCACGAACTCGCCCGAGCCGGTCGATGAACCCGAGGTCCGCAAGCCCATTCCCGCGGTCAAAGACGCGAAGGACGCGAAGGACGCGAAGGACGCGAAGGACGCGAAGGAC
>CAIWFK010000052.1 GCA_903911905.1 uncultured Myxococcales bacterium | reverse complement strand
TCGCGACCGCGCTCGAAGGCGTCGCTGACTAGAACAGCCGCCAGCCGATACCCAGTCGCAGCGCCCACGCCGGCCGAACCTGGGTCACGCCCAGCGGCTCTTTGGTCAGGTCCACGCCCAGCTCGCCCATGGCCAGCAGCGACAGCGCGCCGCCCAACTGAATCTCGGCGCCGATGCCGGCGGTCGGCGCGAACATCTGCCCCAGCACCGAGAGGGAGAACGCGAAGGGCACGTCGATCTGCGCGATGCCGGTGACCAGGTCGGTGAAGCGATACGTCAGCACCCCGCCGATTCGCGGCCGCAGGAAGATCGACGAGAAGTTCGCCCGGTCGAAGTACCGCGAGCCGCTGTCGAAGTTGAGCCCCAGCGCCCCGCGCACGGCGATCAACAGCGCGTCCTGCTTCACCACGCCGAACTTCACGCCACCCTCGATCAGCCCCGAGAGCTGGAAGATGTTGAACATGGCCCGCGCTTCGACCTCGAGCGGCGCGAAGCCCTGGCGGAACCCCACACCGAGGTCGGGAGCGCCGAGCACGCCGTAGAGCGCGGTCGAGCCTTCGGGAAGCACCGCCGGCGCCACCGCCGCGCCCGTCGCAGGAGGTTCAGCGGTGAGCAGGGTGGCCACGAGAATCGCGCTGAGCATGGCCTGAACCCTAACGCCCGCCGCTTCGAGCTCCAGTTTTCCGCCAGTCCATCACCCTGAAACGACTCCGGAACGACATGCACCGACACGCTGGAATGTTGACAGGCGATCAGCGTGCTTCAGCCTTGTCGCATGCCCCGTTCGAAGGCTCCCGCGACGCGTCGGTACCCCCGCTTCACGCTCGACATCGACTGGTTCGTCGAGTCGGCCGGTGGTTCGAGCATGGGCCGTGGTCTCGAGGTCTCGGTGCGCAACGCGCTGCTGCCCGTGACCTGCACCAGCCCCTTCGCCACCGAGGCCACTTTGTTCCTCTCGCTGCCCATGCGCGAGCGCATGTTCAAGGCGCGCTGCTCGGCCCGGCGCTCCGAGCGCGGTTGGCTGCTGACCTTCGAGGAAGTCGAGCCCGACGACCTGCAGGTGCTGGGTCATTCGCTGCTCGGCGAGTTCGGCGCAGCGGCCCTGCCCAACCTCGAAAAACGGCCGGTCACCGAGCTCGAGCTCTGATCGGTTTTGCCCCCTGCCTGACACTCCCGCCTGAACCCACAGGGCAGGAGTGTCACAGGTGTCGACAAAAACAGCAGGGAAATCAATCGACTCGGGTGCCATTGACCTCGGTGTAGGCAGTGCGAGTAGGGTGTCTGCGCCTGTCCGAGGAGGACCCATGTCGCAGCACACTTCGCTTCCTGTCACCCCCGCGACGCCGTCGAAGGTTGATGCACGTCAGCAGCCGCTGGTGCTGGTGCTCGACCCCAACGACACCGCGAGGTCGGTGCTCGAGGTGGCGCTTCGCCGCGATGGCTTCGACGTGGCCAGTGCCGTGACCGGCGCGGCGGCGCTCGAGCTGGTCAAGCAGCGCACGCCCGACGTGGTGGTGTTGGAGTCGGACCTGGGCGCCGAAGACGGCTTCTCGTTCGTGGCCCAGTTGCGCGGCGCTTCGGCGACCGCCCGGGTGCCGGTGCTCTTGTTGGCCCGGGTCGAAGACCGCAACGTCGAGGCGCTGGCCGACATCGTGGGCGTCGACGAGTTCATTCAGAAGCCGGCCTTCGCCCGCGACGTGGTCTCGCTGGTGCGGTTGGAGCTGGCCCGCCGCGAGCACGGCAAGACCCTGACCTTCGACCCGGCGCAGTTGCCCGCGGCCCAGTTGCTGCGCGCGCTGCTGACCTCGCCCCGCTCGGGTCGGCTGACGTTGGCCGGCGGCCGGGCCACGGTGTCCTTCCGCAATGGCCGGGTGGTCGACGTGCGTTTCGACCGCGCCGGTGACGTCGACGCGCTGGTGCGCGCGCTGGCCCTGACCACCACCCCCTACGAGCTGTCGCTCGAGCCGATCGAAGGCTTCGCCGAGGTGCAGATCGCCCTGCGCGAGCTGGTGAACGTGGTGCTCCCGCGGCTGGCCCGCTACGCCGCAGTGCAGGCCCGCAGCCTGCCCCTGGGCTCGAAGCTGGTGGTCGATTTCCAGCGGCTGGCCAGCACCATCAAGTCGATGCCCGACGGCATCAACCAGGTGACCCAGCTCTTCGACGGCTTCCGCACCCTGCAGGACGTGCTGGCCGAGAGCCCGTACACCGAGACCATCACGCTCGAGATCGCCACCCGGCTGTACCTGATGGGCGTGGTGATGGCGGTTCGCAAGGACGACCAGGCGGTCGCGCCCCGTGCGCCCCGGCTCTTCGAGCCCCGCCCGGACGAGGCGGTCTCGCTGATGAACGAGCTGTTCGAGGGCACCGCGCAGCCCCAGCCCGCCGAGTTCCCCGCCGATCAAGGCGACTGGTTCGAAGAGCCGCGCGGCTCGGGCCTCGAGGTGGTCGACGCGTCGGGGGGCTGGCTGGCGGGTGCGCCCACCGAGCTGACCTCGTCGCTGCCCGATGACCTGCAGGCGCAGCTCGACGCTTTCAACATTCAGATCGAAGTCGAGGCGCCGGTCACCAGTGCCGAAGCCCGAGAGCTGGGCACCTTCGTGCGTGGGGAAGACGAGCCCATCTTCACCACCGCCCTCGAGCAGGCCGTGGCCAACGTGGTGGCGGCGCAGGTCGAGGTCGCTCCGGCTCCGGCTCCGGCTCCCGCACAGCTGGAGCAGGCCCCGGTCGCCCAGCCGGACGTGGCGCCCGAGTTCGCTCCCACGCCTCCCTCGGCGCAGCGCGCCCAGACCGCCGCGCAGTCGGCGATCGTCACGCCGCTGATGATGCCCGCCATCGTCGCCGCCCCGGCCGCCCTCGAAGACGCGTTCTTCCGTGACTCGTCGGCCTCGACCGGCGTCGCGGCGCCCGTGGCCGCTGCGCTCGAAGCGTCGTTCCTCGACGAAGCGCCGGTGAAGAAGCCCCGCGCGGTGTGGCCGGTGGTGCTGGTGGGCCTGGGCCTGGTGGTGGTCGCGGTGCTGGGGGAATCGCTCTTCGGTGCGCCCCGCCAGCCGGTGGTCGAGCCCGTGGTGCCCGCGCCGGTCGAGGCCGCCCCCGTGGCAGAAGAAGCGCCCGCGCCCGCAGCGGTCGAAGCCGAGCCGGTCGTGGCCGTCGAACCCGCCGCCGACGTGACCGACAACCTGACCGAGGCCCGTCGCCTGTACGAAGCGGGCCAGTATGGCAAGGCCGTCTCGGTGCTCGACCAGGTGCTGGCTGACGCTCCCACTTCGGCCGACGCGTGGCTGCTGATGGGCCTGGTTCGCTACGACGCCGGCGAAAGCGCTGCCGCGAAGACCGCGGCCGACAAGGTGCTCTCGCTCGACGCGAAGAATTCGCGAGTGCACATTCTGCTCGCCTCGATGGCCTTCGACGCCGGCGATCGCGACCTGGGCAAGGCCGAACTGCAGAAGTACCTCGACCTCGACCCCACGGGGCAGCACGCAGACGAGGCGCGCGCGCTGCTCAAGCGGTAGACTCCGCTTCCTCGTGCGCGTTCTCGGAGTCGACCCCGGCAGTCGGTATCTCGGTTTTGGCCTCGTCGAATGGCGAACGGGGCGCTCGTGGCACGTGGCCTCGGGGGTGGTGAAGTGCGACGCGAGGGCGCCGCTCGCCACCCGGTTGCATCAAATCTTCGTCGAGCTGGGCCAGGTGCTCGACGTGTACCGGCCCGAGGCGATGGCGGTGGAAGGCGTCTTCACCCACAAGAACGCGCGCTCGGCCCTGGTGCTCGGGCACGCCCGCGGGGTGGCGCTCCTGGTGGCAGCGCAGTCGAACCTCCCGGTCTTCGAGTACGCACCCGCGCGGGTGAAGAAGTCGGTGGGCGCGGGCGGCAACGATTCGAAGGGCTCGGTGGCGCGCATGGTCACCACGCTGTTGCGCTTGACCGAGCCACTCGAGCGGGCCGACGCCTACGACGCGCTCGCGGTCGGCCTGTGCCACCTGCACCAGTTTCGAGCGGGCCTCGGCGGTGCGCGGGTGGTGAGACTCCCGGGGTCGACCAAGCGCGGCATTCCCAGTGACTTCGCCTCGCGACTCAAGCCGTCGGTCATTCCCGCCCGGAGCGCGCGATGATCGCCCACCTGAAGGGCGTGGTGCTCGAGCGCAACCTGACCGACGTGGTCATCGACGTGAACGGGGTGGGGTACCGGGTGATGGTCTCGCTGCTGGGGCTCTCGCGCCTGCCCGAGACTGGCCAGCCGGTCAGCCTGCGCATCCGCACCGTGGTGCGCGAAGACGCCTTCGACCTCTACGGCTTCGCCACCCGCGCTGAAGAAGAGCTCTTCCTGCTGCTGACCTCGGTCAGTCACGTGGGGCCCAAGATGGCGGTGGCGGTGCTCTCGGGGCTCGAGGTCGAAGAATTGACCCAGGCCATCGCCAAGGGCGACGTGGCGCGGCTGACCAAGATCCACGGCGTGGGCAAGAAGACCGCCGAGCGGCTGGTGCTCGAGCTCAAGGACAAGATGAAGCTCATTTCCTTGCCCGGCGATCAGAAGACGAAGGCCGCTCCGAAGGGAGCGGTGTCGAGCGACCTGGTCAGCGCGCTGGTGAACCTGGGCTACAAGGAAGCCCAGGCCGAGCAGGCGGCGCAGTTGGCCAGCGAGCGGGCCGGTGCCGAGGCTCCCTTCGAAGCCCTCTTCCGCGAGGCGATGAAGTCGCTGCGCAGCTGAAGCGAAGGTCGTGTACCCTGCCGGGCCGTGCGTCTCGTCACTCTGGCCCTGACCCTCTTCGCCTCGCAGACGCTCGCGCAGGCACCGGACAGCCGCTTCAGCGCAGGCGGGTATTTCCGAATCGCGGCGCGGCCCGACTTCCAGGGGGGCAACGGCCAACTGGGGTATTCGAACCTCTACGGGCGCCTGATGAACGAAGGCTCGTACGCCGCGCTCGAGATGAAGCTCGATCTGCTGCAGGCGCCGCCGGGCTCGAACGAGATCTGGGCCAGCCTCATCGGCCGGGTCGAGGGCAGCTCGGTGCAGAGCGCCGATGCGGGCAAGGGCAACCTGGTCAACTTCCGCGTCTCGCAGCTCTACGTGCGGGCCGGCAACATCCTCGCGCCCAACGTGGTGTGGCAGCTGGGCACGCTCTGGTACTACTTCGGCGATCTCGGGCTGTACGACATTCGCGGCGCGCAGATCTTCGAAGACACCGTCGGCCTGTCGGGGCGCTTCACCAGCAAGTACGTCGACGTGCTCGTCGGCGTGGGTGACTCGGGGTACGGCCAGAAAGCCACGGCCTACGTGCCGCTGCTGACCGCCGGTGGTGCGGTGCGCGTGCGGCTGGGTGAGCACCTGGAAGTGGGCGGCGGCGGGCAAGTGGCGGTCGAGCCCTTCATCGCCGGCAACAAGAACTCGTCGTACGAGACGCCGGGCGTCAACTACGAGGACTTCGTTCGGGGCGAGGTGCTCAAGAGCTACCTCACCCAGAACCCGCTGGGCGGCATCGATTCGTTCCCCAACCCGCAGCGCGCGGCGCAGACCAACGTCTCGTGGCGCACCGTCGGCTACCTGGGCTTCGGCAAGCTGGGGCCGCTGCGCTGGAGCAGCCTCTTCGCCCGCTACGCGCGGCTGCACCCGCAGACCTCGTACGTCGATTCGTTCAACAACCAGTCGGTGACCGTGTACGTCGCCGACCAGACGCGCGATCGCTACCAACTGCAGGTCGGCAACGAGATGCAGTTTCGCCTGATTCCCGATCGCCTCGACGCGGCCTGGGGCGTGCTCTACGGCAGCGATCGCGACTACGCGAACACCATTCAGGCCTCGGAAGCCAACCGCACCTACCTGTCGACCGTGTTGCGGCTGCAGCTCTTTCTCACCAAGGCGGTGCACCTGCTGGCCGAGACCTCGCTGGCCCAGGAGCGCTCGCTCAACGGCAACCTGTACCGCAGCAACTTCGATTCGATCTTCGCCAACACCAACGGGGTGGTCGACTCGCGTGGCCTGCAATACGGCGACAGCCCCTTGCGCAACACCTGGCAGGTGAAAGCGGGCGTGGTGCTCAACCCCTCGGGGTACGGCATCTACGCGCGGCCGTCGATTCGGCTGCTCTACGGGTTTCAGTACAGCTCGCAGCACGCGGCGTTCGGCAACGCCTTCATCACGCAGCTCGGGCAATTCAACGCGTTCATGCCGACCGGGACCATCTCGTGGCATCACCTGGTGTCTTTGGAAGCGGAAGGGTGGTTCTGATCATGCGCGCCGCACTGCTGGCCCTGCTCGTCATGTCGGTCGGCTGCATTCCCCGGGTGCCGCAACAGCGGCTGGGCGCGCGGGCCAGAATCGCCGTGGCGTACGTGGTCGACCCCGGCAACAGCGGGGCGGCGACCAGTGCACCTGACGCGCTCAAGCAGAAGGTGGCCGCCGAGCTCGATGCGCGCAACCTCGAGGTGGTCGAGGTGCCGGTCGCTTCGCTCAACGGTCAGCGGCTGAGCGACGCGCGGTACGAGGCGCTGCGGACCGCGTCGGCCGAAGCGCCCTATCTGTTGTTGGTCGAGCAGCGGGTGCAGTTCTTCTCGCAGTTGGACGGGCGGTACCGCTGGGTGGTGTCGACGTCGATCACCGGCGGCAAGAAGGTGGGCCCCGGCTCGCGCGACCCGTTCGAGCTGCCGATCCTTTTGATGTTCGAGCACGAGAAGGAGCCCGAAGCGATCGTCGAGGCGGCTGGCGACGTGGCGACTCGAGCGGGAGCGCTGCTCGACGGCGTGCTGGTGGGGTCGACCGCGCCGGTGGCGGTGGCCGCGCCGAAGGCCATCTACTTCGTGATGGTCGACCGCTTCGAGAACGGCGATCGCACCAACGACGTGAACGTGAACCCCGACGACCCGCAGGCCTTTCATGGTGGCGACCTGCGTGGGCTGACCGCGCGCTTGCCGTGGATCGCCGAGCTGGGCTTCGACACCGTGTGGGTCAGCCCGATCTTCGCGATGCGCACCAGCCCGTACCACGGCTTCGGCGCCTTCCACGGGTACTGGACGTGGGACCTCTCGAAGCTCGAGCCGGCGTTCGGCACCGAGGCCGAACTCGCGGCGCTGCGGGCGGGGCTCGATCGGCGGCACCTGTCGCTGATGATGGACCTGGTGCTCAACCACGTCGGTCCCGATGCGCCCCTGGTGACGCAGCGCCCCGACTGGTTTCATCGGCTCGGTGGCATCACCGACTGGAACGACCCCGAGCAGTTGGTCACGCGCGACGTGCATGGCCTGCCCGATCTCGCGACCGAGCGGATCGACGTCGACGCGTACCTGACGACCGCCACGCGGAGGTGGCTTCGAGCTCGCGCGGCCTGAGGGCTTCCGGCTGGACGCGGTGAAGCACCTGCCGCTCTCGTTCTGGCGCAGCTTCAACGCGCGGTTCCCCCGCACCTTCCTGCTGGGGGAATTGCTCGACGGCGACCCCGCGGTGGTGGCCCGAACCTGGACCGAGGGCGGTTTTTCGGCGCTCTTCGACTTCCCGCTGGCCTTCGCGATGAGCGACGTCTTCTGCGGTGGAGCCTCGCCTGCGAAGTTGGCGGCGGTGCTGAGCAACGATCGGCGCTACCCCGACCCGTCACGGCTGGTGACGCTGGTCGACAACCACGACTTGCCCCGGGTGATGAGCCGCTGTGGCGGTGACGTCGAGAAGGTGAAGCGGGCGCTGACCTTTCTGTTCGAGGCGCGCGGCATTCCGTCGATGGCCTGGGGCACCGAGGTGGGGCGCGACCGGCGAACGGGAACCCGCCAACCGTGCGTCGATGCGCTTCGTCGACCACCCGCTGGTGGGGCACGTGCGCGAGGCGTTGTCGCGGCGGCGGGCGCACCCGTCGCTCGATCATGGCGTGCCGAAGGTGCTGTCGGTCGACGGCGATCACCTGCTGCTCGCCCGGGTCAGTACGCAGGAGGTCGCGCTGACCTGCGTGTGGCGTGCGGGGTCGCACCAGGTCACGGCGTTCGGTCAGGTGGTTCGCTGCGACACGAATCAGACCACCTTCCTGCGAGGCACCTTCGACGTCGCGGCGCTCGAGCACCAGTGGCGAACGGGGGCGAAGACGGTGTCGGTGTCCTTCTCGGGGCCGGTGGGGACGCGGCTGGTGGGGAGCGGCGCCGAGCTGGGTGATTGGGCGCCTGCGAAGGGCCAGGCCCTGCCGGTGACGCTCGAGCTGCCCGAGGGCGGGGTCTTCGAGTTCAAGCTGGTTCGCGGCGAGGCTGGAAAATTCGAGTGGGCTGGTGGCGAGAACCAGGTGCTCTTCGTGCAGGCAGGGCAGGGGCCGGTCAGCCTTTCGTGGCCGTGATTTTCAAGCGGGCGCGGTTCGCTGGTACAACCGCTTCGTCATGTCAGGCACCGACCGCATGTTGCCCCCGTTCACCGAGCCCTCCTCCGTGCAGGTGGAAGGCGGCGTCGACCCCCTGGTGGGGCTGAACCTCTCGGGGTTCGTGGTGACCAGGCTGCTCGCGGCTGGCGGCATGGGCCTGGTGTACCTGGCCGAGCACGAGACCATCGGTCGGCGGGCGGCGGTGAAGGTGCTCAAGCCCGAGGTGGCGGCCGACGCGGAATGGACGGCGCGGTTCCTCACCGAGGCGCGCGCGCTGGCCAGCATGAAGCACCGGAACCTGATCGAGGTGCTCAACTTCGGCAAGACGCCCGACGGTCGGCAGTACCTGATGATGGAGTTCCTCGAGGGCGAGCCCCTTGATGCGTACATGCACCGGGTTGGGCAGATGTCGCCCGCGGCGGCGCTGGGCCTGGTGGACCAGGTGCTCAATGGCCTGGCCGAGGCGCACAAGAAGGGCGTGGTGCACCGCGACCTGAAGCCGTCGAACGTGTTCCTGCTTCGCGAGCACAACGGCGAGCTGCTGGTGAAGGTGATCGACTTTGGTCTGGCGCGGCAGGACCCGGTCCTGCTGTCGGACGCGGCGCTCAAGCTGCCTCGCACTGGCGGTGGCGCGTCGTTGCTGGCCGGTACGCCCGAATACATCGCGCCCGAGCAGGCGCAGGGGCTGAAAGTCGACGGCGCGGCCGATCTCTATTCGCTGGGCGTGATGCTGTTCGAGATGCTGGCGGGGGAGTTGCCGTTCACCGCGGGCAGCGTGACCGAGTTGATGCAGAAGCACGTCAGCGAGCGGGCGCCGGCGCTGTCGTCGCGCGTCAATGGCCTGCCCGAGGGCGTCGAGGCGTTCGTCGACTCGTTGCTCGAAAAGGAACCGGCGAAGCGACCGGCCTCGGCGGACCTCGCGCGGCTGACGATTGGGCGGTTGCTCAAGCGCATCGCTTCGGACTCGACGGCGGTGCGCACTGTGCTGCCGCCTCCCGTCCCCACGCTGAAGATCGATCGCGCGGTGGCGCCGGCGATGACCACCGATCAGTCGCTGCAGCAGGCCTTCCCGAAGAAGCAGCGGGCGCTGTGGCCGCTGGTCGTCGCGGGGGTGGTGTGCGGTGGCGTCGTGGCGGCGTTCGCGTTGCGGACCGAAGAGAAGCCCGCGGTGGTGGTCGAGGCGCCGAAGGTGGTGTCTGGGCCCGTGGTGCCACCGCCTGCTCCAGTCGAGGTCGCGAAGGTGGCAGCGCCGGAGCCCGTGAAGCCAGTCGTCGAAGACGACCTCGCCCCGATCGGGACGGTCGCGCCAGTCAAGAAGGTCGCGCTTCGCTGCAACCCCGATTCCAAGTGGAAGAAGTCGATCGCGAACGAATTGGCGGAGTACCAGAAGAACAACCTCGACTATCGGCAGTTCGAGGTCGCGCTGAGCAAGTACCGGTCCGCCAACACGGAAGAGGAGTGCGGTGAAGTGCAAGCCGCGCTCAAGGCGGCGCGCAAGAAGTTGGGTCTTCCCGACGAGTAGGCGCTTCGAAGTTGGCAGATCGATCGAGGCTGCTAGAACGGCCTCTCCGTCGTAACGCGGGGAGGTTCGTGTGCGCTCGATTCTGGTGACAGTTCTGTTTGCGGGCGTGGCGGGCGCGCAGGTGGCGCAGCCGTCGCTCACGCCGTTTCCACTCGAAATCAAGCGCACGCCGAGCTCGTTCTCAAAGAAGGACGGCGACGAACTGAAGAAGGAATTCGTGCGCCTGACCCGAAAGGTGTCGCTGGTGCCCGACAACGCGTCGCTCGACAGCGCGCTCGCTGAGCTCAAGCGGCAGGACTGTGAGCGCGAAGACGAGTGCCTCAAGCAGTTGGCGCAGAAGGGGTCGACCCTCTACGCCCTGTTCGCCGACGTGGAGTTCACGCTCACCGGCCAGGTGGTCGCCACGGGTCGCGTCATTCGCGACGACGGCAAGCTGATGGGCGCACCCGCGAAGGTGTCGATGGTAAAGGGGAAGGACGCGTTCAAGGACATGGCGAAGGTCGCGCTGGTTCGGTTGCTCGACGAGCTGAAGGTGGCGTCGCTGCCGCCCTATCGCCCGGTCGAGAAGGCCCCCGATGTGCCGGTGGTGGTGGCGCCTCCGGTCGAGAAGCACCCTGACCTGGTACCGCCGCCGTTGCCGCCAGCCGAGGTGAAGCACACCGAGGTGCGCTCGCACGCGAAGGAGCGCCTGGGTGGGTGGATCGTCGCAGGCGTCGGCGCTGCCGCAGTCGTCGCGGGCCTGGTGGTGGTCGAGACGTCGACGAGCACGCTGACGGCCGGGCTCAACAGCCGAGCGGCGGTCGATGCGGCGGGCAACCAGCAGCGCGTCGGGGTGGGCGTGATGATCGCCGGAGGCGTCGTCGCGGCGGGCGGCCTGGTGTGGTCGCTGCTGCACAAGGATGAAGTCGTCACCACGGCGATCGTGCCTCAGGCCGATGGCGCCGCGTTGGTGGTTGGAGGGAGGTTCTGATGCGCCGGGTACTGGGGTTGTTGGCCGTCGTGGCGTTGAGCGGGTGTCCGTCGCTGGGCACGCACTGCGAGACCGAGGCGGATTGTGCGTCGATGGGTGGCACGTGTGACACGGACTTTCACGTGTGCGTGCTCAGGGACGGGAGTGATGGCGGTACGGGTGGTGGCGTGGCGACGGGCGGAGGGACTGGCGGCGGTACCGCGATGTGCCCCACGACCTGCACCGACGGGACCTCGTGTCCTGCTGGTGGAACGGAGTGCAAGGCGTTGACGGTGGCTCTCGTCGCGCCGATGGACAACGGGCACGCGAGCGGGCTGTCGATGGTGACGCTGCGCGCGACGGTGACGGACGCGGCTGGGGCAGCCTGGAGCGGGAACTCGGTACCAGTGACGGTGCCGGCAGGCGTGACGGGCCCGGCGACGCTGACGAAGCAGGGCACGGAGTTCACCGGCGCCTTCACGATGCCCAACGTGGCGGGCGCGAAGACCTTCCACGTGGGGTGGACGGGTGCGGAGGCGACCGTGACGGTGCTGGTCGACGTCTGCATGGCGATGTGCCAGCCGTGGGAAGAGTGCGTCGCGAACGCCGATGGCGGAACGTGTGCGGACCTGGGCCTGACGCTGTCGTGGACGACGCCGACTCCCGCTGAGGGCTCGAAGGTGAGGCCGTCGACGATGGTGTCGCTGGCGCTGGCGGTGACGCGGGCGGACGGCGGTGCGTTCAACAAGCCGGTGCCCTTCACGGTCGATGGTGCCGATGCGGGTGACTTGTTGCCGCAGTTGGGGGCGTGGACTGGTAGCGTGACGAGCGCGACGAGCAGCGTGCAGACGACGCTTTCAGCGGGTTGGGCGAATGGGCCCGCGCAGCCGATTCGGCACTTCCAGGTCGATGCGACGCCTCCGGTGCTGGGGTTGGTGGTGCCCGGGACGGCGCCGTACCAGCGAGATGCCGTGGTTTATGCCGAGTTGACCTCGAACGAGCCAATTGCGGACGCTGGCGTGTCGCTTGCGGGGGTGGCGATGCCGCAGGTGTCGAATGCGTTGTGCAGCGGCCTGGGGGCCGTCGATGGTGGCGTGGGGTGTTACCAGTTGGACTTCAGTCAGCCCGTGCTGAATGGGTTGGATGGTGGTTTTGCGGTGTTGCTCGGCGGCGTCGATGACTACGCGAACGTGGCGTTGACGCCCGGCGAGGTGCTGCCGGTGACGCGAGTGCGATGGACTGCAACACCGAACGGCCACACCGTGCAAGCGCTCGCAATCGGGAGCGATGGGACGCTGTACGTTGGTACATCGACGAACGGGACTGAGTTGCTGTCTTTGAACTCATCTACAGGATCGACCGTCCACAGCATCTCTCCAGGGGATGTGCAGTCGATTGCAGTTGATCCGAGTGCATCTGGGGACGTCGTGTTCATTGGGTACAATTCGGCCACTGGCAATGTGGGTGCCGTCGCTGGCGCGACTCTTGGTCCTCAAACACTTGGTCCGTGCCAGGGGAGTTCGTCTAGCAAGACCTACTCGGGCATCGCGCTCTACAAGGCGGGTGCCGTGACAACCGCGATCGCGGCAATGAACGCAGGCGTGGGAAACAGCAAGGGTTGTCTGTACGACGTGGTCAATGGCGCGAGTAACATCATTGGGCCCGGACTCCTTGATGCTGCACCTGTTCCAAACAAGGTCGACGTTGCCACGAACGTGGTCGTCTCTGGCGCAACGGCGTCCTTTCTCAGGCAGGACAGCAGCGGGAGTCCAGGGATCTATTTTCAGTCGGTCGCATTGACTGCGTCGCCGTCCGCAGGGACCCAGACGCGCCTCACTACGCTGGTCGGAGTCCCAGCTGCTGGTCAGGCGGTCAGTTCAGGCCAGTTCCTCATCGGCACAGGAGACACAGGGAACGGAAGCCAGATGTACTCGGTCACTGACGGCGGGGTTCAGGTTGGTGGCTCGCTGGGAATGACCTCGGAGAAGGGGACGCCATCCATCGCTTCATCGTCCGAGGCATACGTTGGCGAGGGTTCGACCTTCGTTCGCTTCAACCCGTCGGCGCTCGCGACGTCCACCAACATTAGCGGCGCTCCGAACGACCTCATTCGCACAGCGCCCGTTCTCGGAGCTCCGCGCAAGGCAGGCGCAACTGCTGAGGGCTATGCGGTCTCTCGCGGCGGCACATTGCTCGTCTTCCCGCAGGGGACAGGCACAGCGGCTCTTTGGGCAGCTCCGCTGCTGCCTGGCGACACGGTCCTCACTCATATGGCTTTCGACTGCAACCGGAGCGCTCCGACCTCGAAGACCGGGGTGCTCTACATCGGCGCAGCGAGCGGCAAGGTGCTCAGCATCATCGTCGACTCGCCGAAGTTGCTCGACACTGCCGGCGCGTGGCCGAAGTACCAGCGGAGCATGGGCAACGCCGGCAACGACGACACGGCGAACTTCCCCACGAACTGGCCAAGCTGCCCGTAGTTGCGCCTTGACAGTGGTAGGTTTCGGTCATGGGTGCTCGTGTCTGGTGGGGGTGGGCTTCTGTTTGCGTGTTCCTCATCTCGTGTTCCTCGGTCACCCCCTGCTGACGACGCTGGCGCTGGCGGCGGGGGAGGGGCGACGGGCGGAGGTGGAGGCACAGGAGGCGGGAGTGCCGCGACGTGCGAGACGACCACCACCACCACATCTCCACCACCGCCTCGCAATGCCCACATCACTCCCGCCACCGTTTGCCACCAACCCACCCAC
>CAIWFK010000051.1 GCA_903911905.1 uncultured Myxococcales bacterium | reverse complement strand
GCTGGCCGAGGCCCTGGCCGCGGTCGACATCGCCAAGGCCGACGCCGCGGGCGCCGCCGCGCTGACCACCGCGCTCGAGAAGGAGCAGGTCGCGCACGAAGCGACGCGCGTGGCGCTGACCGACGCGTTGGCCAAGGTGGTCGAGGTCGAGACCGAGAACACCCTGGTCGAAGACGCGCGCACCAGCGCCGAGCTGGCGCGCATGAGCGCCGACGAGGCCCGTGAGAAGTCCGACGCCGAGCGCGACGCCTTGAAGAAGCAGGTGTTGGCGCTCGAGGCTGACGTGGCGAGCGCCACCGAGCTGGTCGAAGAGGCCTCGCTGCAGCGCCAGCAATTGCAGAAGGACTACGCGGTGCTCCAGTCGACCTTGAGCGAGGCCCGCAGCGCGGTCGCGAAGCAGGAAGCCGAGAAGGCCGAGCTGCGCGACGAGCTCGAGCGGGCCCACGCGCGTCTCGCGGCGGCGGTGAAGGAGCTGGCCGCGCTGAAGGACTCGCTCGACACCACCCGCACCCGCGCCGAAGAGGCCGAGGCCACCGCGACGTTGGTCACCGAGAAGGTGAAGGAGCTGGAGTCGAAGAACACCATGCCCTTGTCGCTGCCCGGCCGCCGGGCGCTGGGCGTGGCGCGCCACGGCAGCCTCGACCTCGCGGGCACCGCGAAGCTCATCTGCCAGTTGGTGCTCTCGGGCGCCGACCTGCGGCTCGAGCTGGGCGCGGCGGGCGGCACGCGTACGCTGTGGCTCAAGAAGGGGCAGATCATCGCTGCCGTCTCGACCTTCGAGACCGAGAGCCTCATCGACCGCGCGCGCCGTGACGGGTTGCTCGACGGGCGGCAAGAGGCCGAGCTCCGGCTGCTGCGCACCGCCACCGTGCGTGAGCAGTTGGACGCGCTCAAGGGCCGCGGCTTCATTCGCGACATCGAAGCGGTGCCGCTGGTGCAGCGCTGCGCCGAGCAGATCGCGCTCGCCGCGCTCTCGGAAGACTCGACGCAGTATCGCTTGAGCGACGAGCCGGTGCCCGGTGACGTGCTGCCGGTGACCGTGCCGCGCTCGACCTTGCCCTTGCTGGCCGAAGCGCTGCGTCGCTCCGTACCCGTCGACGCGTTGCTGGAGCAGCTCGGGGGCGGGGAGGCGGTGCCCTCGGCGACCGACAGCGAGCTCGACCTGCGCGGGCTGGGCTTCAGCGACCGCGAGCGCAAGATGCTGACCTGGGTCGACGGTGAGGCCACGGTGGAAGACGTGTCGCTGGCCTCGGGGCTCAAGCCCGAGACGGCGTTCCGCGCGCTGCTGGTGGCCAAGCTGCTGGGCGTCATCGAGCTGCGCGTGCCCCAGACCCCTCGACCGCCGGTCGACGTCGACCTCGACATTCGGCGCCTCGAGGCCAAGTACGACGAGGTGCAGGACGCCGACTACTTCTCGATTCTCGGTCTGCCGCGCGGCGCGAGTTCGGAAGACGTGCAGCGCGCCTGGCAGCGTCTGTCGACCGAGTTCCACCCCCTGCGCTTCTCGGGGCACCCCGACGCGGGCCTGCAGCAGCGGGCGCAGGTGGTGTACGGGCTGCTCGAAGAGGCGACCCGCGCGCTCGAAGACGACCGACGTCGCGTCGAGTACGCGCGGCACCTGCTGGACTGACCATGCACTGCCTGTTCTTGCTGGGCAGCTCGCGGCGTGACGGCAACACCGAGCGCCTGGCGCGCGTCGCGGCGAGCTCGTTACCGGCCAATGCCGTGCACGAGTGGCTGCGGCTCGACGACCACCCGCTGCCGGAGTTCGTCGACGTGCGGCACGGTGAGGGCTTCGGACCGCTCGGTGCGACCGCGCGCACGCTCGCCGACGCCACGTTGGCCTGCACCGACCTGGTCTTCGCGGCGCCGACCTATTGGTACACCGTGCCGGCCTCGACCAAGCGCTACCTCGACCATTGGAGTCATTGGATGCGGGTGCCCGAGCTCGACTTCAAGGCGCGCATGGCAAAGAAGACGCTGTGGGTCATCACGGTGAACTCCGATGACCTGGGGGCGCCGTCGACCTCGTCTGACCCGCTGCTGGCCACCATGCGCATGACCGCCGACTACCTGTCGATGAAGGTCGGTGGCGTGCTGGTGGGCCACGCGAATCGCCCCGGCGACGTCGAGCAGGACCACGTTGCGCTCGAGCAGGCGAAGTCGTTCTTCGGCGCGAAATGAGAGCGCTCACCTTGATGGTGTTGATGCTCGCGGTCGACGAACGCCCGTGTACGTCGCTCTGGAGCAACGTGTGGAAGGCGTTCTCGGCGCGCGAACTCAAGGGTGAACCTCCTTCGTTGTTCAAGAAGCTGCCGGACGCGAAGGAGCGGCTGGGCGTGGCGTGGGTCGGTCAGTGCAAGGCCTTCGACGCGGCGACGCTGGACTGTGTGCGTGGCCACAAGCTCGAGAAGGAATTGGCGGCGCTGCGGGTCGAGCTCGAGGCCGATGGGAAGTCGCCCAAGAAGGAGATCGACGAGGTGATGGCGAAGCTGCGCGCCGAGTGGTCGCCGCTCGAATGCAAGGGCGTCGAAGAGAGCCTCGATCGCGCCGCTGCCCTGGTCGCCCGCGACGCCGGACTGTGACGGCTTGACGCTGGCCGCGCGTCCTCGTCAGATGGGCATTCCACGCAGGGGGCCCCATGCCAGTCGCGTCGTGTGTCGCTGCGAAGTCGAGTCGCGCTGACGTTTCGGCCATGGCCGGCGAGCTGGCGGTCACTGCTCGAACGGCTGGCGCCCGGTTCGGCTTCATCACCTGCACCGAAGGGGTCGACGTCGCAGCGCTGCGCCGTTCGCTCGTCGAGGCGCTGCCGAACGTGCCCTTCATCGGCGTGACCTCGTGCCGTTCGGTCATCGGCGCAGGCGAGCTGGTGCGTGGGCCAGTCGCGGCGGCGGCGTGGTGGCTGTGTGGTGACGTGAAGGCCGGCGTGGTCTCGCAGGCGCTCACCTCGAGCGACGAAGCGGCGGGTCGACAGCTCGCGCGTCAGGCCGCCTCGGCGTTGGGGGCCGGGTTCACGCCCGCCTTCGCGCTCTTTCACGCGACGCCGGGCCTCGAGGAACCGCTGCTGCGCGGCCTCACGCCCGAGCTCAAGACGCCGCTGCTCGGCGGGTCGGCCGCAGACGAGGCCATCGCCGGCAAGTGGAGCGTCTTCACCCACGAGCAGGTGCACGGCGCGGGTGCGGCGCTGGCGTTGGTGTCCTGGCCCGGAAAGGTGCTGGCCCCGTTCGTCTCGGGCGCGATGCCCACCGAGCACCGCGGCGTGGTGACGCGGGCCGAGGGGCGAACCATCATCGAGGTCGACCGGCAACCGGCGGCCGAGGTCTACAATCGGTGGTTGGGCGGCACGCTCGACGAGGCCCTCACCACCGGCGCGAACATCTTGAGCCTGACCAGTCTGTCGCCGCTGGGCGTGATGCGGGCCTCGGGCATCACGCTGGTGCACCCCGAGCGCGTGGTGCTGCCCTCCCGTGGCCTGGCGACGTTCGCCGAGGTGAAGGTCGGGGAGACCGTCGCGCTGGTGAAGTCGACGAAAGTGGGCCTGCATGGGCGGCCGTCGAACCTGCTCCTGCGCGCGTTGGCCGATGCGGGGGTGCGCGGCGTGGACGTGAAGGGCGTGCTGCTCGTGTACTGCGCGGGGTGCATGCTGGCCATCGACCCGGCGACCGAAACGATGGTGCAGTCGCTGCGCTCGGTCGCAGGGCCCGCGGCGATTGCGGGCGCGTTCCACTTCGGAGAGCAGGGGTGCACGGCGCCCGGCAAGCCCGAGCATGGGAACCTGATGACGGGAGCGCTGGTCCTCGCGTGAATCGTCGCCTCAGAACGTGAACTTCGCGCCGACGCGCACCGTAATGGGCGCCTGGTACCCGGTGGGCCGCTTGAAGTCGGAGTTGAGCTGACTCGAGTTGGCGTTGACGATGGCGCCGGTGTTCGGGTCGTAGGCCTTGACGCTCAGCGTTCCGTCGCTCGGGCACTGCGCGAGGTTCGAGCCGCTCACACAGAGCCCCTGCTGCGGGTTCGAACCGGCTGGCGCCTGGTAGGGCAGCAGGTACGCGGTGGAGATCGACTGGTCGACGGACGTCACCGCCTGGAGGTTGAACAGGTTGAACACGTCGGCCGTGACGGTCACCGCGGTGTCTCGGTCGAACCGATACGTCACGCCGACCTTCGCGTCGACCTCGTGCACGAAGGGCAGGCGACCGCCCGAGCCGCGCGGCAACACGAAGCTCTCGTCGGTGCCATAGCCAGGCGCTGCCGCGAGGTAGTTGATGGGCGCGCCCGAGTGGCCGAGGTACGCGAGGCCAACGCTGAGGGCCACGTGCTCGCCGAGGATGAACTGCTTGGCCGCGAACACCTTGAGGTAATGGCTCAGGTCGGCGTCGAGCGGCCCGGTGCGGTTGGCGACGTACGCGAGTTGGTCGAAGTCGGAGGTCGTGTTCGGCGCGAGCTGCCCCGTCTCCGGCCGGAAGAGCCCCGAGGTGTTCCCGCGCAGCGACGAGTACGTGTAGCTGGCCTGCATCGTCCATTGCTCGGCGAAGGCCTTGGTGAACGACGCAGTGAAGGCGTCGTAGTCGCGCACCGCCTTCGGGAACGCCGCGCCCATGCCGTAGCCCGGGTTGCCGAGGAAGTACGCCCCCTGCTCGGTCGACATGTCCTCGATGACCGAGACCATCCACCGCCGAGTCCAGGTGGCTGAGAGCACGCCGTTAGAGATCACCTCGTACTGAACGCCCGCCAGCAGCTCGTCGGTGGTCTGGGGACGCAGCTTCGGATCGACGGTCGCGGCTGACGAGGAGGTCGGTGTATACGAGTCGAACGCATTTGGCGTGAGGTCCGTGCACGGCGTCGGGTCGACCAGCGGCTGGCACCGGCGGCGCAGCGTGTAGGTCGTCGGAGCACCGCTCACCGCCGTCGCGAGCTGCAGCGGCACGGTTTCGGTGTACTGCGCGAAGTTGGCGAAGATCTTCATCAGGCCCAGTTGCGTCACGTCGTACGCGACTCCGATGCGTCCCGAGAGCTGGTTGTTGAGCGTGAGCGCCAGCACGCCCGGCGATGAGAAGAGCTGTTGGTTGTCGTAGCGGAGTCCCGCGTTCACCCTCACCCGGTCGAGAATCGACCAGGTGTCCTGCATGAACCCACCGATGAGCCACGAGCTTGGTGAGGTCGTCACGGTGGGCAACGCCGAGAGCGCCTTCGGCCCGGTGAGCGCGCCGTAGAGCTGGTTCGAGAACGTCGAGCCGCTCTCCGTCAGCAACCCACCACCCGAGAAGCCTTGCACCTGCGTCGACTGCACGTACTCGACGTCGATGCCCGCCTTCGCGACGTGGTGCCCGAGCGCCTTCACGAACCAGGTCGCCGAAGCGGTGCCCTGCAGGCGATCGGCCGAGTTGTTCGCGAAACGGCCCAGCCCTCCGGTCACGAAGGGGCTGCCGGGCACGGCGCCCGGACACGCGAAGAGGATGCGGTCCGTCCCTCGAACGGAGACGACATTCGACGAGTTGGTACCCGCAGGCTCACAGAGCGCCGCCGCATCGCCGTTCAGCGCCGTCAGGTCGTTGATGGAATACGGCGACCTCAGCGGGCCCTGGGTGGGATCGGCATTGTACCGGTTGAAGCTGATGGACGGCGCTCCATAGGCGGTCGATCGATCCATCGAACCGGGTCGACTGCCGTCGTTTGGCTGGTACGTCGAGTCGGTGTGAAACCACCCCAGTCGCGCGTCGACGAGAAGGTGTTTTTGGAGGAAGGCGCCCCAGTAGGACAACGAGGCGAGCTGTGTGTTCGAGACCTGGTCGCCACCGCCGTTCCACGCGGTGTGGGTGTCGTTGAACGCGAACGGTGTCGTCGCGGTGGTCGGGGTCGTGATGAAGCTCAGCTCGAGGTAGTGGTCGGATTTGATGATCCAGGTCAGCTTGGCGATGGTGCTCAGGGCCCGCGTGTCATCGAAGCGATGCTGCGTCGTGCCCGGCAGCGTCTCGCTCTGCACGTAGCCGGCGGCGTTGTACTGGAAGTCGGTGCCGTCGGCGTTGATGAGGAAGCGGCGCAGGGACTGCGTGCGCTGCACCCGCGCGAACGACGGCGCGAAGCCGACGAAGAACCACAGGTGGTCCTTGATGATGGGGCCGCCGACGTCGACGCCGAAGTCGACGGTGTTCCAGTTGCGCTGACCAGTAACAAACATCGAACTGTCGTTGGGAATCGTCTTCGGGGCGACCGTGAGCGCGCCCGGCGTGAGGTTGCCCCAGACGGCGCCGTGGAACTCGTCGCTGCCCGAGCGCGTGGCGACCGAGAGCAGCCCGCCGGTGCTGGTGCGTTGCTCGGCGGTGAGGCCCGCGGTGGTGATGGTCGTCTGCTCGACGAACTCGATCGGCAGCTGCAACCCGTTGGTCCCCAACAGCGGGTCGTTCGTCGAGAGACCGTCGACGAGGTATCGGTTCTCGGGAGACTGCGCCCCCGAGAAGCCGAAGCCGAATTGGTCGCGCACCACCTGAGGGGCCATCAGGGCGAGCGACTCGAAGGACCTGACCCCAGCCGCATTGGGCTGAACGAAGGGGAGGAACCGAGCGAACTCGAGTTCGTCTGGTGTGTTGGTGAGGGAGGTGGCTTCGAGGTGGACTCCGGTCGGGCCGTCGAGGATCTGCACCTCTCCATCCCCGGGGCCCACCCCAACGAGCTCGGCGTCCAACTGCACGGTGCGGTCCGCTTTGACGTTCACTTCTCGTTCAAGTTGCTCGTAGGACTCCTTTTCCCACTTCACGACGATGGTCCCTGGGTCGAGTGGGAGCCGATACCTACCGTCGCGGTCCGTCACGACGACGGTCTCTTCTCGTCCGTCGGTCGGTCGGGCGGTCACGATGACATCAACGAGCGGTTTCTTCGTCGCGGCATCGGTGACGACGCCCGCGACGACACTCGGCTTATCGAGCGCGACGCTCCCCATCAACGACACCACCACCATCAGCAGTCGCATGAAATCTCCCCTCCACCCTCACGTAGCAACCAGCCGCGAAAATCGATCACCGACAGTACTGCTCGTACTCGGCAATCTTCCCGTCGATGCGCGTCTCGAGCGGCCCGCACTTCCCCCGCAGCGCCTCACGAATCACCTTCGCCTCTTCCCGGTACGCCACCCGCTTCTCGACCGACCACTTCGGCGGAGGCGGCTCGAGGTTGGTGATGCGGTCCGCCAGCTTCACGATGGCCACCTCTCGCGGCGCCGCGGCGATGCGCGCCAGACTGTCAGGCATGCGCTGCTCCTTGGGCAGCGCGTCGTTCTTGGTCAGGCAGAGCACCCCATCGGCCACCTGCGCCCCGAACGCTGCGAGCAACTGCGCGTGCGTGACGCCCGCGTCTTCCACGGTGTCGTGCAGCAGCGCGCAGGCGACGGCCAGGTCGACATCGAACCGGTCCTCCTGCGCCGCCCGCAGCACCTCGCTGGCCACCTTCACCACGTGCACCACGTACGGAAAGCCGCTGCCCGGCACCACCTGCGCTCCGTGGGCCGCCGCAGCGAAGTCGAGCGCCTTCTTGAAGCCGTCCTGGTTCCAGCTCACGTCGCTCTCCCGCGTCGCCCGAGGGCGTCGTAGGTCGCGTACTTGTAGGCCTCGCTCAGCGTCGGGTAGTTGAAGCAGGTCTCGATGAAGAGGTCGGCCCCCGCCTCGCGCATCATCGCCAGGAGCCCGATGTGAATGAGCTCGGTCGCGCCCTCGCCGATGCAGTGCACGCCCAGCAGCTTCATGCTCGAGCGCTCGAAGAGCAGCTTCAGCTTGCCGTGCTCGCCGATGATGAGGCCGCGCGCGTTGTCGCCGAAGTTGGCCACGCCCTTCACGTAGTCGACCTTCCTCTCTCTCAGCGCCGCCTCGGTCTCGCCGGCCATCGATACTTCCGGAATCGTGTAGATGCCGTAGGGGAAGATGCGCGCGACCTGCTTCTTGTAGCCAAGGTCGAAGAAGTGCACGACGGCGACCCGCGCCTGCTCCATGGAAGTTGACGCCAGCGACGGAAAGCCGATGACGTCGCCGCACGCCGCGATGTGCTTCACGGTGGTCGCGAACTGCGCGTCGACGTCCAACTGCCCGCGCTTGCCGGCGGTGATGCCCGCGGCCGCCAGGTTGAGCGACGCGGTCGACGCCTGCCGCCCCGCGCAGACCAGCACCACGTCGGCCTCCAGCCGCCCGCCAGGCGAGAGCTCGAGCGCGACGTGGTTTGCAGTCGCCTCGCACTTAGTCACCGCAGTGCTGGTGCGCAGGTCGATACCCAACGCGGTCATGCGCGCGGTGAGCGCCTCGATCATCTCCTCGTCGAGGAAGCCCAGAATCGAATCGCGCGTCTCGACGATGGTCACCTTGGTGCCCAGGGTGGCGAAGAGGCACGCGTACTCGCAGCCGATGACCCCGCCGCCGACCACCAACATGCTCTTCGGAATCTCGTCGACGTTGACGATCTCGTCCGAGTCGTAGACCGACCGCAGGTCGAAAGGGAACAGCGCGGGCCGCACGGGCCGGCTGCCGGTGGCGATGAGCACGTGCTTCGCTTCGATCTTGTACTCGGTGCCGCCGCGGTCGATGCCGATGGTGTGCGCGTCGACGAAGCGCGCCGCGCCCTCGAAGCAGGTCACGCCGTGGCGGTTCAAGTTCGCGCGCAGCCGCGTTCGCTCCTCGGCCACCACCCGGCCCAGGCGGGTCAGCAGTTCCTTCACCGAGGCCTGGTGCGAGAGCCCGAAGTCCACCCCGTCGAGCCCACGCTGGCGGAAGCCCGAGAGCGTCAGCGCCGTCTCGCGCAGCGTCTTGCTGGGCAGGGTGCCGGTGTTGACCATCGCCCCGCCGTGCACCGGCTCCTTCTCGATGAGCGCGACCTTCTTGCCGAAGTACGCGGCCTGCACGGCGCCTTTTTCACCAGCCGCGCCGCCGCCGATCACCACCAGGTCGAAGCTGTCCATGTGGGGCCGCACTGTAGCGCTGACCGACGCTCACAACTCAACCTCTGCAGCGACTCTTGCGCACGAGGTAGGCCAGAGCTCCGGCTTCGTCCTTTCAACCTCCGCGCACGGCCTCGACGTGCGCCACCAACTGATCGACCATCCCCACGTCGCGCCCCACACCACGTGCTTCGCGTCGTCCCACACGAAGACGTCGCGATCGACCTCGTAGAGCCGCCGCTTCTCTCGTCGCAGCCGGAACAGCGGCGCGCGAATCACTTCTTCGATCTCCGTCGCGTTCGGCGTGAGCGCCACGTCGGCTGGCACCACCCCCACGAACGGCGTGACCCAGAAGCTGGTGATGGTCGGCATCGCGCCCAGCATGCCCAGCACCTTGACCTGCTCGGGCCGAATGCCCAGCTCTTCGTGCGTCTCGCGCAGCGCCGTGTGCAGCGGAGTGACGTCACCGCTCTCGCGCCCGCCGCCCGGAAACGCGATCTGCCCCGGGTGCTTGCGCATGGTCATCGGCCGCCGCGTCAAGAGCGCCCACGGCTCGCCGCCGTCCCACAGCAGGGGCGCCAGGACCGCCGCTTCCTTCAAGGTCATGCCCGCCGCTTCCATGGTCTTCGACGGCACCGCCTTGAGGTGCGCCGAGAGCCGCTCGAAGAAGGCGTTGCCAGGCATGACGCCTCCTCACCTATGAAATTCTCGAACGGCTGGGCAGGAAAAGAGCGATGACCCGGGTAGGAGCGACGCGACCAGGTTGTCCAGGCCCACCATCGTCTTGCACTGGGTCGCCGCGGCGCTGCTGCTCTTCATGATTCCCGGCGGGCTGGTCATCGACGAGTTCGAGAAGGGCCCCTTCCGCAGCGGGTGGATCGACTTTCACCGCTCGCTCGGCCTCATCGTGCTGGTGGTGGCCTTCGTGCGCGTGTCCTGGCGCATCAAGGAAGGCTTTCCCCCGCCGCTGTCCAACACGCCGAAGTGGGAACAGGTGCTGAAGAAAGGCGACCACTGGCTCTTGCTGGTCGCCTCGCTCTTCATGCCGCTCAGCGGCATCGTGATGAACGTGGCCGGTGGCCGCGGGCTCTTCTTCTTCGGGGTCGAGCTGGTCGCCACCTCGGGCGTGAAGGTGCAGCCCTGGGCCAACCTCGCCGGCAACGGGCACTCGCTCGGAGGCGACGTCATTCTCGCCGGCGTGGTGCTTCACGTCATCGGTCTGACCCGACGAGCGCTGCGCAGCAAGGACGGCACCCTGCGCCGCATGTTCGGCCTGCGCGTGACGCCGAAGGCCTGATCGAAACCTTCCCTTCCGTCTACACGCCCTGACCCACCCCCGGCCGCCCCGACGTCGACACGGTTCCGCTGACCGGGAAAGGGCTCCCCAAAGCGCGTCAGAGTGGCTATGCCGCCTGCCATGCGACGCGCACTGCTTCTCTTCGGCCTCGGCCTCTCGGCCTGCATCGTCCAGGCGCCGACCTCCGACGGCACCCAGCCGACCGCGACCCGGCCTCCACCTGCCGCCCCGGTTCAGGTGCCCAACGGCGCCAACTTCGGCGACAAGCTCGAGCTGACCAACGTCATTCTCGCGCCTGGCCGCCTGGTGGCCGGTGACACGCTGCACGTGGCCCTCAACTTCAAGGTGCTCGCGCCCATCGACCGCGACTGGTCCATCTTCGTGCACGTCGAAGACGTCGAGGGCCGCATCGACCGCCTCAACGCCGACCACCCGCCGCGCCGGCCCACCTCGCAATGGAAGGTCGGCGAAGTGGTGCGTGACGACTTCGAGGTCGCCATTCCCCCCGGCATGCCGGTCAAGGGCGTGACGCTGCTGCTGGGCCTGTGGGACGCGGCGGGCGACCAGCAGCGCCTGCCGGTGCGTAACCCCGGGCAGGTCAAGAACGACGGTCACGATCGCGTCTTCGTGGCCTCGATTCCCGTCACCCAGCCATGATGCTCCTCGCGCTGCAAAGCCCCCTGGGCGGCGCCGGGGACGGAACGCCGGCCGCCGCCGACTCGTCGGGCACGGTGGTGGGTGTGCTGATGGTGCTGGGCCTGCTGGTGTTCATGGCCCTGGTGCTGCGCCGGGTGATGAACCGCCGCGGGCCGCCGCCGCCGGGCCTGGGCACCACGCCCAGGCCGCTCGCGCCGCAGACGGGCGTGCCGGTGGCCGCGCCGTCGCCGCCGCGCCCCGAAGCGCCGAAGGTCACGCTGCCGCCCTCGGAAGCCGAGGCGAAGAAGCTGGCCGAGGCCGAAGCGCTGCGCCGCCAGGCCGAAGAGACCAAGGCCAAGCTGCAGGGTGCCGACGAGGCCGAGAAGGCGCGCCTGCGCGACGAGCTCGAGGCTGCGCGCAAGGAAGCGTACCGCGCCGAGAAGGCCGCCGAGGCCGAAGCGAAGGACCGCAAGAAGCGCGAGCGCGAAGAGGCCGAGCGGCTGCGCGCCGAAGAAGAGGCGAAGGCGAAGGCCGAAGCCGAGCGGGTGGCCGCCGAAGCGAAGGCTGCCGCGCGTGCGAAGATCGACGCCGAGGCCGGCCAGACCCTGGCGCACGGCCTGTCGAAGACCCGCACCGAAGGCTTCATGGCGCGGCTCAATTCCCTGTTCGGGGGGGCGCCGAAGGCCATCGACGAGAAGGTGCTCGCCGAGCTCGAAGAGGTGCTCTTCACCGCCGACATCGGCGTCAAGACCGCGTCGAACCTGGTCGAGCTGGCTCGGGAAAAGGCCAAGTCGAAGGACCTGGGGGCCGATCAGCTCAAGGGCGTCATTCGCAAGGAGGTCGAGAAGATCGTCGACCTGCCGCGCCCGAAGGTGCTCGAAGGCGGTGGGCCGCCGCACGTGGTGATGGTGGTCGGCGTCAACGGCGCGGGCAAGACCACCACCATCGGCAAGCTGGCCGCGAAGTCGAAGCTGGCGGGCAAGAAGGTGCTGCTGGGCGCCGGCGACACGTTCCGCGCGGCCGCCACCGAACAGCTCGACGTGTGGGCCGAGCGCGCCGGCGTCGAGATTCACAAGGGGACCGAGGGCGCGGACCCTGCGTCGGTGCTCTTCGAGGCGGTGAAGAAGGGCAAGGAAGGCGGGTTCGACCTCGTCATCTGCGACACCGCCGGGCGGCTGCACACCAAGGCCAACCTGATGGAGGAGCTCAAGAAGGTGCGCCGGGTCATCGACAAGGCGCTGCCGGGGGCTCCGCACGAAGTGCTGCTGGTGCTCGATTCGACCAACGGCCAGAACGCGATTCTGCAGGCGCGGCAGTTCCACGACGCGGTCGCCTTGACCGGCATCGCGCTCACCAAGCTCGACGGCACCGCCAAGGGCGGCGTCATCATCGGCATCTGCGACGAGCTCAAGGTGCCGGTGCTCTGGGCTGGCGTCGGCGAGAAGGTGGAAGACCTGCGGCCGTTCGAGCCCAGGGAGTTCGTCGCCGCCCTGTTCGACTGAGCAGGGGGGCCATAACCCGTCGGTTTCACTGGTTACGAGCCCGCTCCGACGGTTTGCGTCGGAACGAGGCTGAGGTTACAAAAGACGCATGGTTCACGAGATCCTGGTGTGGCCCCACCCGCTGCTGAAGCAGAAGGCGCAGCCCGTCGCGAAGGTCGACGACGAGATTCGCACGCTCTGCAAGGATCTGTTCGAGTCGATGTACGCCGCTGACGGGGTCGGCCTGGCCGCTCCGCAGATCGGCGTGCTCAAGAACATCATCGTGCTCGACACCACGCCCAAGCAGCCCGAGTCGCGCCCCATCGCGATGATCAACCCCGAGATCCTCACCCTCGACGGGAAGATCATCTACAAGGAAGGCTGCCTCTCGGTGCCTGGCGAGGCCGAAGAGGTCGAGCGCGCCAAGGAAATCGTCGTCCGCTACCAGGACGAGCAGGGCGTGCAGCAGGAAATCAAGGCCGACGGCCTGCTCGCCATCGCCGTGCAGCACGAGTGCGACCACTTGAAGGGCGTGATGTTCGTGGACCACATCAGCGCGCTCAAGCGGGAGCTCATTCGCAAGCGCATGAAGAAGATTCAGGCCATCATCGAAGACGAGAAGGCGGAAGAGGCCGAGGCCAAGCCCCGCCGCACGTCGTCGCGAGCCGAAGCGCGCTGATCAGCGCCGGCCCTTGTGACAAACCCGACCACTGAGTAGGACGCGCCTCGCAAGGGGCGCAGGTCACTCAGGAGTCGTCAATGAAGCAGCAGGCAGCGGTGCGCGCGGTGTTGGTCGGCGCGGTGATCGGGTTCTCGGTCGCGGTGCTCCCGTCGTGTGG
>CAIWFK010000050.1 GCA_903911905.1 uncultured Myxococcales bacterium | reverse complement strand
GGGCAAGAGCACCTTCCTGCAGGTGGTGGGCACGCTCGACATGCCCGCCGCGGGTCGCATGACCTTCAAGGGCCAGTCGGTCTTCGACATGAACGACGCCGACGTGGCCAGGTTCCGCAACACCAGCGTGGGCTTCGTCTTCCAGTCGCATTACCTGCTGCCGGAATTCAACGCGCTCGAGAACGTGATGATGCCGGCGCTCATTCAGCGGCGCGATCGCCGCGAGGCCGTCGTTCGCGCCACCGGGTTGCTCGAGCGGGTGGGGCTTTCTGCCCGGGCCCACCACCGGCCCGGCGAGCTGTCGGGCGGCGAATCGCAGCGCGTGGCCCTGGCCCGGGCGCTGATGTTGCAACCCGAGCTGCTGCTGGCCGACGAGCCCACCGGCAACCTCGACCCGGCCACCGGCGAGGGCATTCACGCGCTGCTGCGCGAGGTGAACCGCGACCTGGGCATCACTGCCATCGTGGTCACCCACAACGAGGTGCTGGCCCGCTCGATGCCCCGGCGCCTGCGTTTGAAGGACGGCCAGGTCGTCTCGGCGGCCGATGCAATCGCCGAGGGAGCCGGGGCGTGAGGCCCTGCGGAACATTTCCCTCGTACCGCAGAGCCTTCTTCCCTATGGTCCGCCGCCCGTCGTGAGTACGCGTTGCGTCATCGCTGTCTTTGCCCTGGCCCTGTTCGCGGTGGGGGCCCCTGCGTCTGCGCAGCCTGCCGACGCGCCGCGTGAAGACGCGAGCGGCACCATCATCGAGGTGCGGGTCGAGAACAACCGCCGGGTCGAAGCCGAAGCGGTCAAGCGCGCGCTCAAGCAGAAGGTGGGCTCGACCTTCGACCCCACCAAGACCGGCGACGACATTCGCGCGCTCTGGGCGCTCAAGTACTTCAGCGACGTGCAGTTGCTGGTGCAGCGCACGCCCAAGGGCGTGGCGTACGTGGTGCGGGTGCAGGAAAAGCCCGCCATCCACTCGGTGTCGCTGCAGGGCAACGACGAGCTGTCGAAGGACGACTTCAAGGACGTCATCGACCTCAAGGCCTACAACATTCTCGACGTCGCGGCGGTGAAGCGGAACGTCAAGAAGATCCAGGACAAGTACGTCGAGAAGGGCTTCTTCCTCGCCGAGGTCCACCACGAGATCAAACCGTTCGAAGACGGCAAGGACGAGGTCGACGTGGTGTTCGTCATCGACGAGCACGCCAAGGTGATGGTGAAGGACATCAACTTCATCGGCGCGGTGAAGGTGCCCGGTGACGAGCTCAAGGCCGTGCTGGGCACCAAGGAGGGCGGTTACCTGTCGTTCCTCACCAGCGAGGGCACGTACCGCGAAGAGGCCTTCCAGCGCGACCTGCAGTTGATTCAGATGGCGTACTTCGACCGCGGCTTCATCAACGTGAAGGTCGACAAGCCGGTGGTCAGCCTCTCGCCCGACAAGCGCCACATCTCGATCACCATTCGGGTCGAAGAGGGCGAGGCCTACAAGGTCGGCAAGCTCGACTTCTCGGGCGACCTGCTGCTGAGCAAGCAGTTGATGCACCTGCGAATGGCCTCGAAGGAAAACGAGACCTTCAACCGCTCGTTGCTCGCCAAGGACATTCAGACCATCACCGACGTCTATTACGACCAGGGCTTCGCCTACGCGAACGTCACCCCCGTCACCGCGGTGAACGCCGAGGCCCGTACCATCGACCTCACCTTCGACGCCCAGAAGGGCTCGCCGGTCACCATCGAGCGCATCGACATCACCGGCAACACCAAGACCCGCGACAAGGTCATTCGCCGGCAGATGCGCGTGTTCGAAGGGGAACTCTTCTCGGGCACCGGCATGCGGCGCTCGAAGGAAAAGATCACCCAACTGGGCTTCTTCGAGACCGTCGAGGTCACCCACAAGCCGGGCAGCGACGGCGAGCACGTGGTGGTCACCGTCGAGGTGAAGGAAAAGTCGACCGGCACCTTCCAGGTGGGCCTGGGCTTCTCGAACGTCGAGAGCTTCATCTTCACCGCGCAGATCGCGCAGCAGAACTTCCTGGGGTGGGGTCAGTCGGTGTCGGCCAGCGCCCAGTTGTCGGGCCTGCGCAGCTTCTTCCAGCTCAGCTTCTTCGACCCGTACTTCTTCGACACCAACTTCATCTTCAGCCTCGACGCGTACCGCACCCAGCTCAACTACTTCGGCTTCATTCGTACCGCGACCGGCGGCACGGCCAGCCTGGGCTACTACCTGCTGCCCGACGAAATGAGCGTCAGCGTCGGCGGCACGTTCGAGTCGGTGTTCGTCGAGCCCGCGGCGTCGAGCACGGTGTCGCTGGCCAACCAGTTCCGCGCCGGCCTCGCCTACACCTCGGCCCTGCGCCTGTCGTGGAACTGGGACCGCCGCAACAACCGCCTCTTCCCCACCGCGGGCACGCTCTCGACCTTCTCGTTCGAGACCGCGCCGGTGCGCTACACCAGCTCGCTCAACTTCAATCGGTACACCGGCAACGTGCGCGGCTACGTGCCCCTGCCGCTGGGCGCGGTGTTCAAGGCCCAGGCCACGGTGGGCTACATTCAAGAGCTCGACCCGTCGAACCCGCTGCCCAGCTCCGAGCTGTACTTCCTGGGCGGCATCAACACCATTCGCGGCTACCCGCTGCGCACCGTGGCGCCGTCGACCCTGGTCGGCACCGCCACCAGCCCCGACGTCTCGGTGACCCCGTTCGCCATCGGCGGCAACAAGCAGTTCATCGTCAACGTCGAACTCGAGTTCCCGCTCATCGAGAAGGTCGGCATTCGCGGCGTGCTCTTCTACGACGCCGGCAACGCCTTCGCGCGCGACGCCCAGTGGTTCCAGTGGGTGCCCGACGAGGCCAACAAGAACCTCAAGCTGCCGCTCGGGCTCTTCCACTCGGTCGGCTTCGGCGTGCGCTGGTTCTCGCCCATCGGCCCGCTGCGCTTCGAGTGGGGCATTCCGCTCAACAAGCGCCTGACCGACCAGCCGATTCAGTTCGAGTTCACCATCGGCAACTCGTTCTAGCCCCTAGCCGTCGATGGCGGTCAGCGTCGCCACGGCCAGCCCGGCCAGCCACAGCACCACGCCCGAGACCACCAGCAGCAGCTCGCGGCGGCGCATGGGCGAGGTCGTCGGCGTCGGTGCGGCTTCGTCGACCGGGGAAGCCGGGGGCGCGGGTGCCTCGACGGGCTCGAGCACGGTCAGCTCGTCCGGGGCCCGTTCGGCGCTCTCGAAGCGCAGCACCGTCTGGCCCAGTTCGACCACGTCACCACTGCCCAGAGACTGCACCCGGCGCACCCGCACGCCGTTGACGAACAGGCCGTTGGTGGTCGACAGCGGCGTCAGCTTCCACGCGTTGCCTTCGCGCACCAGGGCCGCGTGTCGGCGAGAGGCCGCCCGGTCCCTGATGCGCACGTGCGCGTCGTCGGCGCGGCCGATGATCGACTCGGTGAAGGCCACCGCGAAGGTCTGCCCCTGATCTCGACCGGTGACGCAGGTGAAGGTCGCCGCGCGGGTGGTGTCGGGCGAGAGGTCGCCCGCCAGCAGGCCCCGGGCCACGAACGCGGTGCCGATGTTCTTGCGCGACGCGCGCCGCGCCTCGTCGACCCGCCGCCGCACGCTGACCCCGTTCGAGAGCGTCACCACCTCGCCGTCGAGCAGCAGCCGGGGCACCCGCGCGGGGAAGACCGCCGCGCCGACCCGCACCGGGTGACGGGCGGTGAGCGTCAGTTGCCCCTGGCCCAGCTCGAGCGTCAGCAGCCCAGGGGCCAGCCCGGCGATCACGATGTCGTCGGCCGGGCCGCCTCCCAGTCGGGTCAGGCCGTGAGCCAGGTCGACGGTGGTGGTCTGGGTCTCGCAAATGAGCTCGAGCTGCATGGGGCAGGGCCACAGCAAGCCGCTTGCCGCGCCAGGTGGCTGGAATCGTTCGGCGAAAATGCTGGCCACCGTCTCGCCCGTGTAGTGTGCCCGGGGTCATGCGCTCGTTCCTGGTGCTGGTGCTCGTGGTGGTGCTGACCGGCTGTCGCGATGAACAGGCGGGGCCGAAGCCTCGCCAGACCAGTCGGCCGCCCCCGGCGGCGCCTGCGGCCCGCGTACTCGACGCGGCTCCCACCACCCTGACCTTCACCAGCGGCGCGACCTGGGCCGGCGGCAAGGTGCAGTACCTGGGCTCGGTGGTCGACCCGCAGAAGCCCAAGGCCGGCGACCAGGTCACGCTTCGCCACTACTTCAAGGCCACCGAGGCGGTGCCGACCGGCTTCAAGTTCTTCGTGCACGTGCTCGACGGCGAGACCGGTCAACAGGTCGCCAACCTCGACCACGAGCTGCAGGGCGGCAATTCCCCGCTGGGCACCTGGCCCGTGGGCAAGATCATCGAAGACGTGCACGGCTTCCAGTACCCGAACTACCCGAACCCGCTGAAGTTGCGCCTGGGCTTCTGGAACGATTCGGGTCGCCTGCCGGTCGACGTCTCGCCGTTGACCGACCAGGAATCTCGCGCGGTCGGCCCCACGCTCGCCAGCCCGCAGCAGGCGTTGCCCGAGTACCACATGCCCCACACCGCGAAGCCGCCGGTCATCGACGGCAAGCTCGACGACGAGGCGTGGAAGGCCGCGCCCGTGGTGACCCTGCAGGGCAGCCTCGACGGTCGCCCCGTCACCCGTCGCACCGACGTGCGCCTGCTGTGGGACGAGAAGAACGTCTACGTGGCCTTCGACGCCGAGGACCCCGACATCTGGGGCACCAAGCTCAAGAAGGACGACGACATCTACAACGAAGAGGCCTGCGAGGTGTTCTTCGATGCCGACGGCGACGGCGCCACCTACAACGAGCTGCAGGTCTCGCCCCACAACACCAACTTCGACGCCAGCTTCGTGGCCCGCCGCAGCGATCTCGCCGAGGCCATGAAGTGGGAATCGGGCATGATCACCGCGGTGCAGGTCAAGGGCACGCTCGACGACGCCAGCGACGTCGACGAGCGGTGGACGGTGGAAATGGCCATTCCCATCGCCAACCTGAACCACGTGCCCCACGTGCCGCCGCTCAAGGGCGACGTGTGGCGCTTCAACGCCTACCGGCTCGAGCACCTGGTGCGCGGCAAGCAGATCGAAGGGCAGTCGTTCTCGCCGACCTTCGTCGGCGATTTCCACGCGCTGCCCCGCTTCGGCAAGCTGTTCTTCGAGTGACGGTGGGGCTCAGCCCTCGTTGGGGCCGGGCGGCTCGGCGGTGATGTCCCAGATCTCGTTGGCGTACTCGCGAATGGTGCGGTCCGACGAGAAGAAGCTCATGCGGGCCACGTTGAGAATCGACGACTTCCACCAGGCCCTGGGGTCGGTGTACCGGTGCACCACCGCTTCCTGCGCCTTGCAGTAGGCGTCGAAGTCGGCCAGCACCAGGTAGCGATCGTCGTCGAGCAGCGAGTCGACGATGGGCTTGAAGAGGTTCTTGTCTTCGGGGCTGAAGAAGCCGCTCGAGAGCAGGTCGAGTACCTCGCGCACCCCGGGGTTCGATTCGTACACCGTGCGGCCGCGGTAGCCGTTGCGCTTCTGTTCTTCGACCTCTTCGGTGGTCAGGCCGAACAGGAAGAAGTTGTCGGGGCCCACCGCGTCGCGAATCTCGATGTTCGCGCCGTCGAGCGTGCCGATGGTGAGCGCGCCGTTCATCGCGAACTTCATGTTGCCGGTGCCCGAGGCTTCCATGCCCGCGGTGCTGATCTGCTCGCTCAAGTCGGCCGCGGGGATGATGTGCTCGGCCAGCGAGACCCGGTAGTTGGGAATGAAGGCCACGTGCAGGCCGGTGCGCTGCGCG
>CAIWFK010000049.1 GCA_903911905.1 uncultured Myxococcales bacterium | reverse complement strand
GCTGACCACCAGCACCTGCACCAGCCAGATCATCGCCTGGCGACGCGCGGCGGGGGCCAGCACGGGCAACAACGCCCCCATCCACGAGAGGATGGTGCCCGACAGGCCGACGGTGGGCGAGGCATAGCTGAAGGCCAGCACCGCGGCCGACGCGCCGAGCGTGCCGACCAACGAGACCATCAGGAAGCGCACGGTGCCCAGCACGTGTTCGACCGCGCGCCCCAGGGTCCACACGGCCGACAGATTGAAGAAGAGGTGGAGCGGGCCGCCATGCACGAAGGCCCAGGTGAACAAGCGCCACCATTCGCCTTCCCGCACGCGGGGGCCGTAGAGCGACAGCTTCTCGGTGAGCCCGGGGTCGGCGAGCTGCGCGAGGAAGACCGCGCCGGCGACGCCAATGAAGGCGAAACTCACGGGCGTGAAGCCGGCGGTGGCGCGCGGAGGCTCGGTCCTTCGGCGGTGGGCATCGGCGAACGGTTCGTCGGGCAGCACTTCCCTGGGCTTGAGCGCCACGAGCTCAGTCCTCCCGCTGCACGACCGTGTCGTGGTGCTGCGCTTCGTCGAGGTTCGGGTAATCGAGCGTGTAGTGCAGTCCGCGGCTTTCCTTGCGGCGGGTGGCGCACTCGACGATCAGGTGCGCGACGTCGGCGATGTTGCGCAGTTCGATCACGTCGCGGGTGACCTGGTAGTCCCAGTAGTACTGGCTGATCTCGTCACGCAGCATGTCGAGGCGGCGGCGCGCGCGGGCCAGCCGCTTGCCGGTGCGCACGATGCCGACGAAATTCCACATCAGGCGGCGAATCTCTTCCCAGTTCTGCGAGACGACCACGATCTCGTCGCTGGGCACGGCGCGCCCCGAGTCCCATTCCTTGACGGCGGTGGGCGCCGAGACGGTCTTGAGTTCTTCGGCGCCGGTGGCGACCGCGCGGGTACCGAAGACCAGGCCCTCGAGCAGCGAGTTCGAGGCCAGTCGGTTGGCGCCGTGCAAGCCGGTGCAACTGACTTCGCCGATGGCGTAGAGCCCGGGCACCGAGGTGCGACCGTGCGCGTCGGTCACCACGCCGCCGCACATGTAGTGGGCCGCGGGCACCACCGGAATGGGCTGGGTGGCGAGGTCGATGCCGAACTCGCGGCAGGTGGCGTAGATGTTGGGGAAGCGCTCGACGAGGTAGGGCTTGCCCAGGTGGGTCATGTCGAGGTGCACGCACTCGTCACCGGTGCGCTTGATCTCGGCGTCGATGGCGCGGGCCACGATGTCGCGTGGAGCCAGTTCGAGCCGCGAGTCGTAGCGCTTCATGAAGCGCTCTCCGGTCGAGCGCAGCTTCAGCCGCCCGCCTTCACCGCGCAGCGCCTCGCTGATGAGGAAGTTCTTCGCCTCGGGGTGGTACAGGCAGGTGGGGTGGAACTGGTAGAATTCCATGTTCGCGATCTTCGCGCCCGCCCGGTACGCCATGGCCACCCCGTCGCCGGTCGCGACGTCGGGGTTGGTCGTGTACAGGTAGACCTTGCCGGCGCCGCCGGTGGCCAGCACCACCACCTTGCCCAGGAAGGTGTCGATCGACCCGTCGTCGCGCAGCACGTACACCCCCTGGCAGCGGGCCTGGCCGCGCGGCTTGCCGTCTTCGACGATGAGGTCGATGCCGGTCGCGTCTTCGAAGAACTCGATGCGGCCGGTGGCGTCGCAGGCGGCGAGCAGCGCGCGCTCGACCTCACGGCCGGTGACGTCGCCCGCGTGCACGATGCGGCGCTTGCTGTGCCCGCCTTCCTTGGTGAGGTCGAACTCGCCGTCGTTGCGTTTGTTGAAGTCGGCGCCGAGCTCGACCAGGCGCTTGAGCCGTTCGGGGCCTTCGCGCACGGTCAGTTCGACGATGTCGCGGTGGTTGAGCCCCGCGCCGGCGATCATGGTGTCTTCCACGTGCCGGTCGAACGAATCTTCGGGTGAAAGCACGGCGGCGATGCCACCCTGGGCATAGACGGTGTTGCCTTCGGACCGGGTGCGCTTGGTCAGCAACCCCACCGAGCCGTGCCGCGCGGCTTCCACCGCGAACGAGAGCCCGGCCACACCGCCGCCGAGGACGAGGAAGTCGAAGTGACGAACCATGGTGCGCAGCTTTACAGCGCAACCGGCGCGGCCGCCCGAAGGAATGCGCAGGCCGGGTGGAGGTTCTTTGCGGGGGCCGACGATTCGCGATTAGGATCGCTCACGCCCGTTCGTGATTTCGCTCAAACACGCCACGTTGCTCGCATTTCTGCTTCCGCTCACTGCCGCGGCGGGGTCGATCTACCGCTACGTCGAGGCGGACGGCACGGTCGTGTACACGAACGTTCCACCCAGGGGGAACCAGGCGCGGCAAGCGCGCAAGCTCGAGGGCGACTTCCGGCCCCCTCCCCCGCCCACCGCGCCGGCGAAGATCACCAGCGACACCAGGAAGAGCCTGACCGCCTACGACGAGCTGATCGAGGAATCGGCGGTGCGCTACCGCATTCCGGTGAACCTGGTGCGGGCCATCATGCACACCGAGTCGGCCTTCGACCCCAACGCGATCTCGGCGGTGGGCGCCTCGGGGCTGATGCAGCTGATGCCGCAGACCGCCCGCGAAATGTTCGTCAAGGACATCTTCGATGCGCGCGACAACATCGAGGGCGGCGTGCGGTACCTGCGGGTGCTGGCCAACGAGTTCGACGGCGACATGGTGAAGATGGTCGCCGCCTACAACGCGGGCCCCGACGCCGTGCGCAAGTACAACGGCCAGGTGCCGCCCTTCGCCGAGACGCAGGCCTACGTGCGCAAGGTGCTGCAGCTCTATTTCCAGTACAAGGCGCAGGCTGAGGCCAGAGAGCCCCAGCGCTGACGTCAGTTCATCGATCAAAAGGACACGACGCTTTCATGCCCGGCACCACTGCAAGGAAGAGCGACCCCGCCAACGAAGAGGCGTTCGTCGCTGCGCTGTACAAGGGTGGCGAGCTGCTCGCGGCCGGCAACGTGCTCGAAGCGCGCCCCCACCTCGAGAAGGCGCACGAGCTCGAGCCGAAGAACGAGAAGGCGCAGAACCTGCTCGGGCTGGCGTACTTCAAGCTGGGGCTCTTCGATCAGGCCTCGCACGTGTACGAGCTGCTGGTGCGCGAGAACCCGGCCGACCCCACGCTGCGGGTGAACCTGGGCCTGGTGTACCTGAAGTCGAACAACCTCGAGCGCGCGGTCAAGGAGTTCGAGACCGCCACCGATCTCGAGCCGGGGCACAAGAAGGCGCACAACTACCTGGGCCTCGCGTTGGCGCAGGTCGGTGACTACGGCAAGGCGCGAGAGCACTTCACGCTCGCCGGCTCGGACCAGATGGCCGAAAAGATGGAAAAGGCGCTGATCAACCGCGCCAACGCGCTGCCCTCGAGCCCGGGGCTGACGGTGCCCTCGGCGCCCCAGGCCACCGCGTACGCGGTGACCAACCAGCCCGCGCAGGTGGTGGCCGAAGCAGTCGCCGCGCCCCTGCCCCCTCCGCCCGAGCCGGTGATCGCGGCGCCCCCGCCCCTGCCGAGCACGCCGACGCCGCCGCCGGTCCAGGAAGATGCCATCGAGGTGATGAGCGACGAGGTGGTCGACGTGCCGCCCGACGCCGAGCCGCCGCCGTCGGCGTCGCTGGGCGCCGACTGGGGTTCGCAATTGCCCGCGCCCGCGCCGTCCGAGCCGACGGTGGTGGTGGAGGGCCTCGAGGCCGGGCCTGCACCCGCGCCCGCTCCGACCGACGACGAGCTGCGGTTCGCCGAAGACGAAGGCCCGGGGGCGATGGGGAACGACTCGCCACTGATGCCGGTCGACGCACCGCTCGAGCCGATCGACCAGCCGCTCGAGCCGATGCCCGAAAGCGGCGAGCTGCCCTTGCTCGACGGCGAGGTCACGGTGGAAGCGACGACCGTCGAGGTCGCGCCCGCTCCGACCGAGGTGCCGGCGTGGCTCAAGCTCGAGGCGTCGGAAGGCGCCGCGCCGAGCGATGCGCCGATGTGGGTGACCGAGACGGTGGCCGACGTGCCGATGGAAGGCGAAGGCGAGCCCACCGCGATGGACGAAGCGGCGAGCGCGGCGCCCGAGGCCTGGGAGCAGGCGCAGGAACCGGCCGCGCCCAACCCCGACGAGGCGTGGACCACCACCGAACCGGCGCAGCACTTCACCGAGCCCACCGCGTCGTCCGACGATTCGTGGGCCAGCGTGGGTGACGCACCGTCGGAATACGAGCAGCAGGCACAGGCGGCGGCGAACCAGGGCGAGTGGACCGAGCAGCCAGCGGACCAGGCGTTGCCTGCCGAGGCGCCGGCCGAACAGGCGTGGGCCGAGTCCAGCGCGGTCGAGGGCTCGGCGGCGCTGACCGAACAGCCGGCCGGCGAG
>CAIWFK010000048.1 GCA_903911905.1 uncultured Myxococcales bacterium | reverse complement strand
GCCTGCTCGAGCGCCACGGCGTCGTCGAGCAGCTTGCGCGCGGTGTCTTCGTCGCGCCCCTGCACCACGTAGCCGCCCATCTTGTGCACCGACTGGGGCGTCAGCCCGATGTGGCCGACCACCGGAATCGAGGCGCGCACGATGCGCGAGACCACGTCGGCGAACTCGGCGCCGCCCTCGAGCTTCACGCTGCCCACGCCGCCCTCGGACACCAGGCGACCGGCGTTGCGCACCGCTTCGTCGACGGAGTTCTGGTAGCTCATGAAGGGCAGGTCGCCGACCACGTGGGCGCGCTTGGCGCCGCGGCTGACCGCCTTCGAGTGGTACACCATCTGGTCCATGGTGACGGGCAGGGTCGAGTCGTTGCCCTGCACCACCATGCCCAGCGAATCACCCACCAGCAGCATGTCGGCGCCGGCGTCGTCGAGCACGCGCGCGAAGGTGGCGTCGTAGGCGGTGACCATGCAGATCTTCTGACCTGCGGTCTTCAGCTTCTTGATCGTGTGGATGGTGACCTTGTTCACGGGTTCACCTCCTTCGAGGGACTGCGAGGAGTGGCTGGTGTGACTTGGGTGCTGCCCGGGCCGAATGGTTGCGCTGCCCTTTTCGGGGTCATCGCGGTCTGGACCGGTGAAGTTCTCGTTCTATCGCCTGCTTGGCAGCGGCTGATAGTGCACGGTGCCTTTTTTCGTCTGACGGATGACCGAGAGCAGATCTTCCAGATCTTCCGGCTTGTTGACGAAGTCGATGTCCGACGTGTTGACCACCAGCAGCGGCGTGTCGGTGTAGTGGAAGAAGAAGTCGTTGTACGCGTGGCACAGCGAGTCGAGGTACTCGACGTCGAACTTGCGCTCGAACTCGCGGTTGCGCTTCTTGATGCGGGCCAGCAGCACGTCCATTCGGGCCTGCAGGTAGATGACCAGGTCGGGCTTGGTGACGCGCGGGCTCAAGGCCTCGAAGACGCGCTCGTAGAGCGACAGCTCGTTCTTGTCGAGCGTGAGCGCGGCGAAGATGCGGTCCTTGGCGAACAGGTAATCGGACACCGTCACCGAGGAGAACAGGTCTTGCTGGAAGAGTTCTTGCTGCTGGCGGAAGCGCGAGAGCAGGAAGAACATCTGGGTCTGGAAGGCGTACTTCGCGCGGTCGCCGTAGAAGCTGGCGAGGAAGGGGTTTTCTTCGACCACCTCCATCACCCGGCGGGCCTCGAAGCGGCTGGCGACGATGTTGGTCAGCGAGCTCTTGCCGACCCCAATCGGACCCTCGACGACGATGTAGCGGTGCTCCAGTTTCATGGGCTCGAATCGTCGTGCGGGGCCGGTAAATCGGCCTCGAAAAGGGGGCGGGGCAGACAATCACAGGCCTCTGGTTGACGCAACGAATCGTGAAGATTGTGTAGCGAGATCATGGAGTTCTTGTGCATGTCATGCAGTGTCACGTATGGTCACGGCATGCCCAACGCGAAGAGCCGCGCGGTGTCGGTGAAGGTCGACGAGGTGACGGTCGCGAAGACCACCTTGCCGCCCGAGGTCGAGACCAGCCCGCTCTACGGCGTGGCGATGCTCAAGATCGCGATGGAATTGAAGAAGGCCGATGCCCGGCCGCTCGACGAGCTGGTCAAGGGCGTGCTGACCAAGATGCGGCTCGACGAGGGGGTGTTCCGCGCGTTCCTCGACGCGAATGGCGGGCTGCTGCGCTCCATCGCCCGGAAGCGGGGGTACTGAGCCCATGAGCACGCGACGGAAGCTGCGGTTGCCGGTCGAGGTGCTCGAGAAGGCGCGCGCGGTCGCCGGGTCGGCCGAGAAGAAGCCGTTGCCTCCGCCGAAGCCCACCGTGCCGGGGTCTCCTCGCGCCTTCAAGCGGGACAAGGTCATCGCGGCGCTCAAGAAGCTGCACCCGATGGACTGAGCGCTCGGCGCGCTCCCCGTTTCAGGGCACCTTCATCGCCTTCCACTTCGACGCGTACTCGTGCTGGTCGCGCACGTAGGTGGTGCGCTTGCCACAGCCGCTCACGTTCACCAGGTTCGCGAAGGCGCTGTCGAAGACGCCGAGCACCTGCACGGTGAGCGACGGCGCGGCGCAGTCCATGTCGCTGGCCGCCTGAACACGGAGCATCTGCTCGTCGGCCGCCCACCAGTCTTCACGCAACTGGAAGCCGTCGTGCGGTACCAGGGTGACGCAGGCGCTCAGGGCCACCACCAGCAGCAGGGCGAGGTTTCGCATGAGGTTGGCGTAGGCCGGTCGCCCCGCGCTCACAAGTGACGAGTTCAAGACTTCTTCACGAACTCGCTCTTGAGCTGCATCGCGCCGAAGCCCTCGATGCGGCAGTCGATGTTGTGGTCGCCTTCCACCAGCCGAATGCCCTTCACCCTGGTGCCGACCTTCAACGCCGAGGTGGCGCCCTTGACCTTCAGGTCCTTGATGATGGTGATGGTGTCGCCGTCGGCGAGCACCGTGCCGTTGACGTCCTTGACGACGAGGGCGGTCGGGCCGTCTTCCGTGGCTGCCGAGGCCGCCGCGGTTGGTGACCATTCGTGGGCGCATTCCGGGCAGACCAGCAACGAGCCGTCTTCGTAGGTCAGCGCCGAGGCGCACTTCGGGCACGGGGGCAGTTCCATGCGCCGGGCGGATAGCACGGGCCGCTGGCCCCTCGCTTCCTGATTGCGAGCGGTCCTGGGGGCTTGTCGGTACAGTGCGTGCGTCATGGCTGAAGCGCGCTACGTCTTTCCTTCGTCGGTCGAAGGCATCATCAAGGGGCTCGGCCCCCTGGCCACCCCCGAGCTCAAGGCCCACCTGTCGAAGCATGGAATCGACGTCGACAAGGTGCCTCCCGCCATTCCCATCGAGACCTGGTCGCCTCAGCTCGAACGCATCGCGGTGTTCGCCTGGCCGAAGGAATCACCCGAGGAGGCCATGCGCTTGCTGGGGTTGTCGTTCATTCGCGGATGGCGGAAGACGACCCTCGGCGCGGCGGCGTCGGCCGTGCTGCGGCTGGTCGGCCCGTCGCGCACCCTGACCCGGTTGGATCGCGCGTTTCGCACGTCGGATAATTTCACCAAGGCGACGACCGAGCTGTTGGGGCCCAACGAGGCGTTGGTCAGCATCAATGAGGTGCATCGATTCCCGTCGTTCTGGGTCGGCATTCTCGAGGGCGGGCTCGAGTTGCTGGGCCGCGAGGGGACGGTGGTGGTCGATGAGGTGTCGTTGCCGGGGGCGAGGTTGCGGGTGAAGTGGGTGTGAGGCTCATTCCGAGGGCGTCGACGCGCGACCCGCAGGCGGCGCTCACGGTGCCTGGCGGTTCTGCTCGAAGCCCTTCGACGCTCCCTGAACGAGGGCCATGACGTCCTCCGCCGGAAGGTCGTCGGTCGGCAGCTCGGCGCCGTCCTGACCCGCAGCGATCGGCGGTGAAGGCCTCGGCGGTTCCCTTCGCCAGCATCTCGACCCGCTCGACCTGCGAGTACCAGGAGCTTCCCTGGACCCGGTGCGGCAGCGCGCCGCACCGCCACGAACGCGCCAGGAAGACCTCGATGAGCGCGCCGTCGCGTTCCGTCGGGTCGACCCCGGCAAGTCTGGCGATCAACAATGCGATTGGCCGAGCACGGTCAACCCCGTCACCGCGAGCGTTCGCGTGGGTGGCTCAGCGCGGGAAGGCGGGCGTCACGCCCGACAGGGTGACGTAGACCACCGGGCCCAGGTCCCGCGCGGCCAGGTGCTGGTCGGCGTAGGTCAGGAACCCCTCGACTCGGCCGTTCTCGTCGGCCGAGTAGTACTTCGACGGGTGGAAGCCCATCATCAGGGTGCGCGGGGCGTCGAGCGCCCCACCCGCCCAGTTCGAGTCGAAGAGGCCCGTCATTTCGGCCAGCGACACGTAGTCGATCATCACGCCGTTGTCGGGCACCTCGAGCAGCCCCAGCGGCGGCGTTCCCGCCATCACCGCGCTGCCCGGCCCCGGCCAGTACGGCTGGGTGGTGTCGGTGATGGGGCCCCAGTTTTCCTGCGTCCACCGGTAGAGCTCGTAGCCCTTCCATTCCTCGATGCGCGCCCAGTTGAGCGCGCTGGTGTCGGCGATGAAGCCGGTGTCGGCGAGGGCACCCAACGTGTCGATGGTGGCGGTCCACCCACCGGCGCGGAAGGTCTTCGGCCGGTTGAGCCCGTTCATCGCGAACAGGTCCGACGCGTGGGTCAGCAGCGTCGCCATGTTGGTGCGGCCGTAGGCCCCCAGCTTGATGGTGTAGCCGCTGGTGTCGCCGCCCGGGTACACGGTCGACTGGTCGGTCACGCAGGTCAGCCCCGCGTGGGTGACGAAGTTGCAGTACGGGTGAATGTGCAGCCCCACCTCGTCGTGGAAGGTGTCGCGCTGCTCGAGCACCCAGGAGGTGATGGCCATGGCCCTCGCACTCGTCACGGCCGGGTCAGTGAAGGTGTACGGCCCCACGAAGTGCGTGATGACCACCTCGGGGTGATTGACGTGCATCGCGTCGATGTCGGCGAGGGCGGTGTCGGACGGGTCCGAGAAGTCCCAGTCGGTGCTCACCAGCACGTAGTACGGCGCGCTGCGGCTGAAGCGCACCTTCGCGAACGCGGTGTGCTTGCCGTCGGCCGACAGCAACACGTCGTAGCTGCCGGGCGCCAGCGAGGCGATGCTGACCGAGCCCAGGAAGTGGCCGTACTTCAGGCTCAGGCGCTGGGGCGGCAGGTCGCCCACCCACACGTCGACCACGCTGGTGCCATCGGGCGCGGTCACCGCCACGTCGAGCTCGTCGTTGCCCGGCGTCGCCGCGTTCCCCACCAGGTACCAGGCATGCAGCCCATCGATGGCGAAGGCCGCGTCGTTGGCGTCGGGAGCGGCGGGCTTCGCCGACGGCGGGGGCACACCACACGCCATGAAGACCACCAGCAGCACCGCGACGGCCGAGGGAGGCGGGAACACGTGGCGCATGACCCGCGCGCCTAGCACAAGACGCTGGTCCTCGACCATGGCGTGCGCCCGCTTCGGCCTCGCCATCGGTGACGGAGGGCGGCATGGTGACCCCATGCCCCGTCTGCTCCTCGTCATTACCCTGGCGGTCTGTGCGTGTGCGGCTCAACGCGCCCCTCGAGCGCTCCTTCGCGCGAGTATTCGTTCTCGGGCCTCGAGGGTCAGCACCTGTCGGTCGAGGTGGTCGATCGCGCGCGGCTCTTCGACTCGAACCCGCGGGTCATCGCGGCCACCCGGCAGGCCGTCGAGGAGCAGCTGCGGCTGCACGGCGTGGTGGTCGACGACGCGCCGGCCCCGCGCACGCTGGTGCTCGAGCTGGGCGAAGGCGGCACCGAACCGTACGGGGCCCATTCCTGCGTGATGGTGACCGGGCGGCTGGAGTCGGCCGGCCAGGTGTTCCTGCCCACCCAGGCGTCGACCGCCACCCGCTGCGGAGGCAAGG
>CAIWFK010000047.1 GCA_903911905.1 uncultured Myxococcales bacterium | reverse complement strand
GTTCGGCCAGCTTGCGGACTTCGTCGGCGACGACGGCAAATCCGCGACCCTGTTCGCCGGCCCGAGCGGCCTCGATGGCAGCATTGAGGGCCAGCAGGTTGGTCTGGTCGGCGATTTCCTGAATGACGTCGACCACCCGGCCGATTTCGAGGCTCGAGCCGCCGAGCGCGTCGACCAGGTTGGCGGCGCGGCGCACGGTGTCGTCGATGCGCTGCAGGCCCTTGAGCGCGTCGTACACCAGCGCCGCGCCCTGCTCGGCGGTGTCGGTGACCTCGCGGGCCAGCGCGCCGGTCTCGTCGGTGCGGCGGCGCACGGCGTCGATGGCGTCTTCGGCGTCGGACACCGCGTCGCGGGTCTTCACCGTGAGCGCGCTCACCGCGTTGCCGGCCTCGGCGACCGCCTGCGAGCGCTGGCCCATGGCCTCGGCGCGCCCGCTGGTCTTTTCCGATGCGCCGGTCAGCGAGGCCAGCGCCTCGGCGACCTGCTCGATGCTCTCGGTCATCTCGGTCAGCGAGGTGGTGGTCTCGCGGGCGAAGACCTCGAGCTGCACCACCCGCTTCTGGGCGCCGTCGAGCGAGTCGCCCATCGCGTCGACGGCCTTCTGGCTGCGCTCGACCGCCGAGCCCTGGCGCCGCGCGGCCTCGAGCAGCGACCCGGCCTGCCCTTCGACCTCGCGCGCGGTGCGGTGCAGCGAGGTGGTGACGCGCTGCACCTGCCAGAGCGCGCGGCGCAGCGAGAGCGCCAGGCGCATCAATTCGTCGTCGTCACCGCGCGAGGGCAAGACGGTGAGGTCGCCTTCGGCGAAGCGCTCGACCACCACCCGGCGGGCGTCGGCCCCGCGCTGCGCGAACTGCACCCAGGCCAGGTAGCCCAGGCCCGAGAAGCCGGCGATGGAGCTCAGACACAGCGCGACCCAGCCGCCGGTGCCGAGGGGAATGCCGACGACCACGAGCACGAGGCCCGCAATCACGCCGGACAAGAGGCCGCCTACCGGGCCGAACAGCGCGAGGAACCAGCGACGCTCCATGGGGGCATGAACCTAGCCCGGGTTGCAGTGTCACACACGCGGTACCGTGGTCACTGGAAGAGTTCGCAGGACGTGAGCTGATAGGGGGGCTGGCTCGTCTCACCACCGCAGAACAAGACCGCGCCCGAATTCAGCAGCACCGCAGCGGCCTTCGACCGCGCCACGTTCATGGCCGGGGCTGGACTGAAGGCCCCGATTCCGCCATTCGCCGCCGGGTCGAAGATCTCGGCGCTGTCGAGTTGGCCCGCGTCGTAGGCATACCCGCCGGCGATGAGGACGCGACCGTCGGTCAGCCGCACCGCAGAAGCGCTCTCACGCGTCATCGCCATGCTCCCGGTCGAAGCGAAAATTCCGGCGTCCGGGTCGTAGATCTCTGCCGTCTGCAACTGACCGAGAGGGCCGCGACCGCCCGCGACCAGCACGCGCCCGTCGGTGAGCATGGTGGCGGTGGCCCAGATTCGGCTGTCGTGCAACGAGCCCGTGTTGACGAAGCCGTTGAGCGAAGGCTTGAACAGCTGCGCTTGTGGAATGAACTGCAGACTGCCGGTGGCCCCCGCGACGATCAACACGTTGTCGTTCTGGAGCCGCACCGCGTTGCCCCACCATCGCTTGGTTCCCGGACTCGCGATTTGCGTCGACAGACCAAACCCACCAGCGGCTGAGGGGTTGAAGATCTCGGCCGAGGCGGAGACTGCAAAACCGGTGTTGTCACCTCCGACCACGAGCACGCGGCCGTCCGCCAGCAGGGTGGCCGTGTCGACGTAGCGCGGAGTCACCAGGTTGGCCGTCGGCGTCACGGTCGGCGGAGTTGCTGTCGGGTCGATGGTTTCAGTCGCCGTACCGGGGGTGCAGCAGCCCTGCGTCACGAACACTTTCCCGCTCGGAAGAAGAGTGACCGTGCCGTCGTCTTCACCTGCGTCCAGCGACCCGATGGTGGTCATGCTGCCGAAGCCCGTGGGATCGTACCGGAAGATCTCGGTGGGGCCGCCATAGCCAGTGCGGCCCACGATGAGGACCGTGCCGTCGTGCAACAAGACGGCGGTCGCGCCGGCCCGCACGATCGGCAAATCGAGTGCGAAGGTGAACGACCCCGTACCGCCACCAGTCGCCATGCCTCCGCCAGTCGCTGCCCCGCCACCAGTCGCTGTCCCGCCGCCACCAGTCGCCGTACCGCCGCCAGTCGCTGCCCCGCCGCCAGTCGCCGTGCCGCCACCAGTCGCCGTGCCGCCACCAGTCGCCGTGCCGCCACCAGT
>CAIWFK010000046.1 GCA_903911905.1 uncultured Myxococcales bacterium | reverse complement strand
GGGCGTACGTCAGCCCCGACTCAACGTCGTATTGGTGCCCCGTGTAGCCAAGTCGGGCATCATTGGACGCCGGAGTCGTCCCGGACCGGTAGTTGCCCCACGCGTCGTATTCGCGGGAAACCACCGTCTGGCCCGTCGGCGTCACCTCGGCGCTGACGCTGCCCAGACCGTCGTTGAGGAGCCAGCGAGCGCCAGTCGCGTCACCGACGGAGAGACCCTTCCCTTCCCCGTAGTGGTACCGCCTCGTCCGCGCCCCCGACTCCTGCAGCACGTACATCCCGTCCAGCACGTACTCGACGTGCCCAGACGAGCTGTCGGCCTTCACTCTCTGCAACTGGGCGTCGTAGTCGTACCTGCCGAGGATGATGTCCCCGTCCTTCACCTGCGTCAGGGTGCCGCGGATGTCCCAGGCGTACGTCTTGGTACCCTCGGCCACGCGCTCGCCAGCCGCGTCATAAGTCAGCGTCGTCGCGGGGCCCGTCGCCGGAGTCACGGTCGTCAGCCAGTCGACGGCGTTGTAGTGCTTCTCCATCGACGCCAGCGCAGACGCGGGACTGAGCGCCGCAAACGCCGCCACCGTCAGCGCCGCCACCACTCCAGGCGCGGCCTTTTTCTCGCCATTGCGGTTACCCACCGCATCCAGCCGGTAGACTTCTGTCCTCTCGGGGTACTGGACCCCCACCAGCCTGTCGGCGTCGTCATAGCCGTATGAGGTGGTCTCGGTGGCCGCCCCTCCACGAGTCTCGAGCTGCTGGTTTCTGTTGCCGTTGTCGTCGTAGCCGTACTCGAAGCGCGCCACGAGGGGACCAACGCCCACCGTCGGAGTCGTCGTCTCCAGCTTCCGCACCCGACCTGCCTCGTCGTACGTGCGAGTCTCCACCATCCCCGTCACCGCCCCTGCGGTGTGCGTCGTCACACGGAGTAGGCCGTCACCGTAGTAGTCGTATGTCGCCTTGCCGGCCGGCGTCGTGGCCGTCTTCAGGCGGTCCGCGGCGTCGTAGGTGTAGACCGTGGATTCACCTGTCCCGTCCTGCACCAGGGTCCGATTGCCCTTGATGTCGTAGTCGTAGGTCAGGGGCTGGCCGTCGTACCTCGTGGTGAGGTTCCGTCGCTCCAGCGCGTCGTAGTCGTGCTTCGTAAGCTCGGAGACGGCGCCAGCAGCTGTCGTCTTCTGCTGCGTCGCCGTCTTCAGCTGGCCTGTCCCGGTGTACGTGTAGACCTCGCTGTCGATGCTCGGGAGCACTCGCGGCTGCACGTGCTGGGAGTACGTCGTCGTCTTGAGTCGGTTGAGGAGCCCGTACTCGTGCGTCGACTGGCGCCCCAGGGGGTCGGTCTGGGCGGCCAGGTTGCCGTTGCCGTCGTAGCCCCACTGGGTGCGCAGCGTGCCTGAGGTGAAGTCGGTATTCGGAGCCGTGTCGAGAGTCAGCAGGGCCGCATCGCGCGCGGGCAAGGCGGGGCCCGGGTCGACCAGGTGCTGGAGCTCGAGGTTGCGCTTGTTGCGGCTGTCGTAGCCGAAGGTCGTCAGGTGGCCGTTGGCGTCCTGCTTCGCCACCAGGTTTCGGGCGGCGTCGTAGACGAAGTTCCAGCTATTGCCGTTGGCGTCAGTCAGCTGCGTTTCTTTGTTGTCCTCGTCGTAGACGTAGTGCGTCGTGAAGGTGCCGGGGCACACAAGGGCCCTGATTTCGTCCACCGTCTTGCCGCCCGCTCCACCGAAGGTGATGGGCGCCCCGCCCTTCATCTGCTTCACGCACTCCAGGTTGCCTGCCTCGTCGAAAGCGTGCGTTGTCACCCGTCCGGTGGCGTCCTCGATGCGCACGTCGCGGTTGAGGTCGTCGTAGGTGTGGCGCACGTCGTAGGCCACGCCCGTCACGCGCAAGGACTTCGTCGAAAGCACGTTGCCGACGGCGTCGTAGGAGGTGACGGTCTCCTCTGTGTCCGAGGTCCCTACCGCCTTCGTCGCGCGGACCTTTCGGCCGGCGCCATCGAAGACGCTCGTCGTCGTGTGGACGTTGGCATCCGTCATGCTCACTTCGCGGCTGAGTCCATCGAAGGTGTGCGTCTCCAGTTGCACCTGCGGCAACGTCCCGCGCGTTGAAGAGGTCAGTCGGCCAAGGCCGTCCGTGACACCAACAGTCGTGATGAGGCTTCGGTCGACGCGCGTCACCGTCCGAGTGTCGTCGACATAAGTGGCAGGCTCGCTGTACGTCGCCGAATTGGCCGCTGCGGCCGCCGCGCTTTCGAAATCCTCGGTGTTCGTCAACCGGTAGACCTCGTCGTAGGTCAGGTGGGTAACGAAGCCGTTGCGGTCGAGTTCGACTCGCTTGGCCTTCGCGTCGTACCTGGTCTCAGCGAAGTAGGTGATGCCGTTGACGGGCGGGTCCTCGACACGCACCGTCCGCCCGAAGGCGTCGCTGTAGCTCGTCGTCAAGTGCTGCAGCGCGTCCGTGTCGACTCGCGTCGTCCGCCGCTGCGCATCTGGCGTGTCGTTGTAATCCGCCCTGCGTTCCACCAGGGGCTGGTTGCCGTTCGACAGCAACTCGTACAGCGTCCAGCTCCTCTGGCGTCCCAGGAGGTCGAAGGTGGCCGTGTGTCGAAGTTGCCGGGCATCGGTCGAGTCAAAGAGCCGCCCCTCGCCGTCGACAGTGAAAGACTCCGACACGCCCGCGGGCCTTCCGTCTGCGAGCAGACGAGTGCGCGCGGTCAGGTGGTTGAGGCCATCGTAGGTCTCGACCGTTGCCCGGTTGAGGGCGTCGACGGTGTGAGTTCGGTTGTTGTGCGCGTCGTACTGGTACTTGGAGGTCAGCTCGAGCGCCGAGGCGAGGAGTGGATCCGCTGGGGTAGTCCGAGTCAGCCCGTTCGCCTGCGCCGTGTCGGTGGTCGCCTGGTAGATGCGGTCGAGCCCGTCGAGCAACTGGACTGACACGAAGCCTTCCGCGTCCTTCGTCGCGACCGAGTGTCCGGCCGCCGTGTCGTTGTAGCGGGTGTCGGTGGTGTAGGTCGGCGCATCAGTGACGGTCTGCACCGAATGGGTCGCGCGATTGAGCTTGTCGAAGTTGGTGTCCCTGGACCACCAGCGATTCAACCCACCAAGGCCCGCGCCGAAAGTCTCGTTGGAGACGTTGTCGCTGCCGCCCGCATAGGTCCGGGTGTCGACCCGCCCTTTTCCGTAAGTCGTCGAATGCAATCGACCGAGGCCGTCGTAGTCGGTGGACTGCACCCGCTGATTGCCGTCGCTTTCGTAGCGCAGCTTGTTGGTGCGGTCGTAGCGCCTCGTCGTCACCCAGTGTTTCAGGACATTGCCGAGGGCCTCATCCGGCATCTGCGGCGACGTAACAGTCACCGTCCGGTAGAGACTGTCGAGGCCATAGAGCGTCTCGTGCCCCTGGGCGTTGGTCTCGCCCACCTTGTTGCCAGCGTCGTCGTACCTGGTCGAGCCCACGATGTAGGCCGACACGGTTGAGCCGCTTCCAGGGCATTTTCGCTGAAGCGGCGGCGGCTGGGCGCCCACGGCGACGTTGGTGACGCTCCCTTGTGCGGTGGCCGCGTCACAGAGCGCAACCGAGGTGCGCACCGGGCGGTCGGCGAAGTCGAAGTCGGTGAAGGTCGCGACACCGCGACGGTCCACCTTGGCGACGAGATTCGAGTGCTCGTCGTAACCCATGACAGTCGCAAAGCCCGCGGTCGGCAGCTGCGCGCCTTGCTCGAGCACCTGGACGACGCGATTGAGGCCATCGAGCGTGTACGTGCGCGTGAGGCCGACTCCGTTGTCGGTCTCAACGTGCTTCTGGCCTGCGGGGTAGTACGAGTAGTTGACGTCGCTTCCGGGCGAGACTCGAGCCTCGGGCGCGGAGAGGTCGTTAAGCTTTTGTACGTGACGGGGACGGTCAAGCTCGTCCCACTCCGTCGTCGAGTGGTGCCCAGAGGAGTCGTAGGTCTCGTACAACCTGCTGCGGTCGTCGAACTTGTTGGTTGTGGAAATGGAGCTATTGCTGTCGACCTCCTGCTCCTGACTCGTCGCGTTTCCGTAGGTGTCGTAGGACGTGACCCGCGAGTGCCCCCCGTTGGGGTCGGTGCGTTGGACCAGGTCACCCGCCACGGCGTTCGACGCTGACAGGGTCGAGCCCGGCTTGAAGTAGACGAACGCCGTGACACTGTCGTTCGGGTGCGTCGCCGGTTGCGGGCAGGCGGTAGGCAGGAAGTGTCGGCGAATTTCCGTAACGAGGCCCGTGGTTGGGTCAACCACCCGTGACTCAACCCGCCCCTCCGCGTCGATGTGGCAGGTCCATTCGGCGAAGTCGTCGTCGTACCGCCAGGTCTCCGAGACCTGGGGGTAGGTGACCGTCCCCGTGGCATCGCCCGGCTGGGCTGTGGCAGGGATGTCGCCGACGCCTGCGAGTGCAGGTGTGAGCATGACCTTCGAAGACAGGTTCCCATTCGCGTCATAGAGGAACTGTGACGGGCGACCCCGCGCGTCCACTTCGTTGGCGAGCAGGTGGGTGGCCGGGTCGAAGGTCTGTGACGTCGTTACGAAGCGAGCCGGGCCAGGGGTCGCCGAGACCATTGGACGGACGATGCTCGAGGTCGAGCCGTACCCGTCCATCACGTAGGTAGTCTGTCCGTCGGGGCCCTGCATGTCGGCCCGCGCCGGCGTGACAACCGTCTGGAAGACGAACCCGCCGTTGCGCTGGACGATGCTGTAGTTGAACTGGGTTTGGTAGTTGGACGGCTCGGTGACGGCCTTGATGCGCTCGGCCCGCTGCTCCGGCGTGAAGAGCGAGTAGGCCGACACGCCAGCGATGGTGTCGTTGGGGCCGAGCCAGTCGAAGGTCGTGACGTTGCTGTTTGCGTCCGTGTAGGTGTGGAGGTTCGACTTCAACTGCTCCGTGGTCTGCCCCTGCACGTAGCCGAAGGCCTCAGTGCGGCGCTCGCCGGGCCCAACACAGGGCCTTCGCTCCGCCGAACTGAGGTTGGCATCGGCGTTGAAGCCAAAGAAGACGCAGACATTGAGTGAGGTGGGGCTGTTGAGCGCGTCCCCGGTCATCAACTCGACCTTGCTCAAGACTGGCAGCTTGGTCGGGGCGGGCGCGTCATAGGTGAATTGGAGGTACCTGCCGAAGCCGCTTGTCCCGGGTGGCTCAGTCACACGGGTCACTTCGTAAGGCGTCAGCGAGGAGTCGTACGCGAAGGTCGTCACGCGCCCCACGGCGTCCTGCACGCGCGACACCCAACGTCGGTTGTGGGCATCAGGATTGACGCTGAAATAGTAGGTGACGCCACCCTTCGTTCGGTACGCCCATTCCTGTGTTCCGCTGAGCCCGGTCACCAACTGCAACGTCCCGTGGTAGCCGCGCTGGGGCAGGCACCCGCTTGAGCCGCACGCGAACGCCTGCCCGCCGCCAGAGCCGCCCACGACAACCTGCTTGGTGACATCGCCTAGCGGGTACTCCTGAAGGTAGATGCGGTACGAGTGGTTCCAGCCCATGCCAAGCGGCGAGCGGTCCGTGCCGTTGCTCGAGTAGGTACGAGCGAACTGGAGTGGCATTCGCCCAGGGACTTCCAGGTCCGAGAACTGCTTCACCAGATGTCCGTCTGCGACGCTGACGTCTTTGACGAAGGTCTGCCCCAGGGGCATCACGCCCAGGTCCCTCAGTACGGTCTTCAGCACGAGCTGCGAATGCAGCGCTGGGCTCTGGTCAGCAGGCGTGAACTCGACATCGACAGGCACGCCCGCTGGGTCGTTGGGGTAGAGCTGGGCGTACAGCAGCCCGTCAGCATCGAGCAGCAACCGGGAGACCGCCGACTGAGTTGGAATGTCGTCGACGCCTGAGACAAGCCCGCTGGTATCCACCGTCACGCGCCCCTGAGCCGCGAGCGTGGGCGGTGTGCCCACGAAGACCCGAACGTCACCGGAGAAGTTGGGCTGAAGATTGAGCCGCCCAGGCGCAGGAATCGGGTCTTCGCTGTCGGGCTGCCCCACGGGGGGTTGCTGCGGCATCGCCCGCTGGTTCCCAAGCGTCCTTACTGGGAACGTCAGGCTGGCAACGACGTCAACGCCATTGGCGACGTCAAGCGTCGACGGTGTCGAGCTCGGCGTCGTCACGATGCCCGGGCTCCGAGAGTCGATGGTGAAGCTTGTGCTGCTGTCCTCGCCCGCATTACCCGTCGTCAGCGACAGGTCAGCGATGAATTCGGCTTTCAAAAGCTCGACCGCATCTGGGCCCTGACTGGGCCAGGATGCATAGACGAGACCCCTGACGGGTCCACCAGAACCGAGAATCTTCTGAATGAAGAAGGTCCCGCTCAGGCCCAGCACCGGGAGCCCGTTGGGCAGCGATGCCGGCGGCAGTAGCAAAGGGGCTCCTGGTTGGGTTACCGCTCCCGTAGGACTCGTGGGCGTTGGAAAGTCGAGAATTCGCGGCGAAGGCTGGTCAACAACGAGGTAGAGGGTCGTGGCGCCGGGATTATTGAGGAAGAACCCTGTTCTATTGTCACTCGACGAAATTCTTGCTCCCGACGTGGAAACGTCGATTGGTGTTCCGAGGCCCTGGTGAATCGGCACCAACGTCGCTGGTGCCACTGGTACGGCAGCCGTGAGGCGGGTCGAAAAGGGATGACGGCCATCGATGTTCGCAAAAACATCAATCCAGATTTCCTGCACACCTTGCTTCACCGAGTAGCGCGGCCAGAACGCGAAGGTCGCGTCGTCGTCAACAACGGGTACGGAGTTGAGGATTTCTTCAGCTGAGACGGTCTTCCTCTCGAATGTGCCCGGTGTCGCCCCAAATGCTGTGTAGGTGGCAGTCGCGCCAGCCGTAGCGAGCTCCAAGGCGGTAAGAGGTTTCCAGCTCCCTCCTCGCCGGAACACGTTCACCAGAATGGGACTCGACATCTCCGTTCCGTACGTCCCCCCCAGGTCCACCTTCGAGCGACCCCGCGCCATGAATTCTGGGTCGGTGAGCTCCAATGGGAAGTCCGCTTGCTGCCCGCCACTCGCCGCGGTCACCGTGACTTGCGGGCCCGTTGGCTCGACGCAGCCGTTTTGGACCCCACGGCACGGTGACGCGTAGCTCGGGGCAATGTAGGTGGTAACCGAGAATCCAAGGAAGTCCGTCACGTCTTCCTCCGAGCCGAGTTGGTCCGGACTCAAGAGCTGGAGAAAGACGGGCCCAACGCTCAGCGAGGTCGCGTCGTGCGGCGTGACCATGAATCGACCGTTCGCAACCAAATTCTGAACCCACGACACCGTTGCCCCCGAGACGGGGTTGCCAAAGAGGTCCGTCGCCTGGACCCAGAGGACCGTGGACGCCTCCTGGGCCGCGAACGCCTGGGCGTTCGGGTTCTTGGTCAGCTTGAAGACTGGCCCTGAGTTGGCGAACAACACGAAGGGGGTCGTGAGGCGCACTCCAACCGGGTTTGGGACTCCTGTCGGGAAAGCCTCTGCCTGCACGTCGGTGATGCCCCGGGCGCGATCCACGCCCGTCGCGAGCCGCTCCCTGAGGAAGAAGGCACCGATGTTGGTCTCAGGGCAGACAAACGCGGTCGCTTCGCCGCTGGCGTTGGTGCTCGTGAGATGGGTCGAGGGCAGCGCGGTCCGCGCATCAGTGGTGTCTGGGCACTGCTGGCCAGGGTCCACGAAGCGTGCAACCGACAAACCGCCATCGTGACGGAAGGTGACAGGGGCGCCAGCGACAGGGTTTCCTTTGGACGTCGTGACATAGACCCTCACCACTCGAGGCTTGAGGTTGTCGAGCGTCGAAGTCTCGACATCAGGAAACCCAGGCACCTTCACGATGCGCGCGACGAGGCTGGTGTCCGTGACTGTTGGGAGCGCGCCCGGGCTTTGCAGTTGTTTGACGAGCGCTTTGTCGGTGTAGGCGTCCGGCGAGACGACCGTCTGACCGCCAGACACCACCCCTGACAGAAAGTAGCTGGCTTCCTCTGTCGCGGGGTTGCGGACCGTGAAGCCGGTGCCAGTCCAGCTCTTTACCGTCAGCGGCGCCACGGGGATGCGGACTTCGCGATGTGCGGAGAGCGCCGCCGAAATCTCCCTCAATACTGCTGGAGATGCCGCGAGGGATGGCAACTGTGAGGCGGCCGTCGCCTCGGTAATCGTCAAGATGGGAACACCCTGCGCCAGCGCCTCCTGAAGGGCTCCGGTAGTGCTGATGGAGTCTTCGCCCGTCCCAGCAACCAACACCGAGGCCTCGAGCGACGAGCCCGCAAAACCGGACAACCGCATGAAGTCGTGCACTGCCTGCGCGGGCCCAATGGGCGCGGTTGTCCGGAGGTCAGCATCAACCTGCACTCCGTTCCACGCCACCCGCGTCCGCACGCCCAGCGACTCCTCCACCGCGAGCTGGTTGTCGACCAACACCACGTTGGGCGTGAGGCGGAAGAGCGGAAGGCCCAGCAAACCGGACAGCTGCTCTTCGGCCGCAGTCCAGCGGGTCGCGTAATCGACTGCCCGCGCATACAGCCACCTCTCGGCGGCACCATCGGCGTCGTTTGGGAAGGTCCCTTCAATAAAGGTATTGGTGGGGGCCGCAAAACCGAGCGCCACCACGTTGCCGAACGTGAGGTCGTTCTCGATGCGACGCCGTTCGCCCGAGGGTAGTACCAACTCGGTGACGAACTTTGCGGAGCTGCCCATCGACAGCGCCCGGGTCGCTACCGCGAGCTCGACTCCGTTGACGCGCAGAGTTGGAAGCAGATTCAGTGTCGCCGCCGGAACGTCGTAGAGGCTGCCAAAACCTGAGACCAACACCTCGTCTGCTTGCGTCGCCGGCTTGAAAGTCAGCACTGTGCGCTGGGCGGTCAACTGGTGCAGTGGGATGGTGGCGGCGAACAGCGAGCCGCTCCCATCACTCACGTCGAAGTGGACCTGATGGAGCAGCGAGTCCGGCAAGAAGGATGCTTCACCGGCAACCGACACCACCGCGTACGGCAAGCTGCCCGGAATCAGGCCGAGCCGCTCCGGACGCTGAATGACTGCCCCCAGCACCTGGTCGACGGTGCTGCTCGAGCCTGATGCGGCCAGCGCCGCGGCTACGCGAGCTCGGACGAAGTCGAGGAACCCCTGCCCTCTTGGCTGCGCCAGGTAGTCATCGGTGAGCCCCTGCGCAGTGGTGTGCAGGAGCGTCAGGGCATCGACCTGGGGCGCGGTGCGCGCGACGCGTGCCTTGCCTCCAAAGGACGGCTCGATGGAGACCCATTGGCTCGCCTCGCGGCCAACCGACGCTCCCCGGTAGGAGCCGTAGGGAAGAAACGCCTCTACCCAGACGTGTCCAAGCTGGACGTCACCGTTGCTCACCACAAACGGCACGCCGGCGGCGGTCAGCGCCGCGAGGACGCTGTTCCGGCGGGTGGCGTCGAGCGCAAAGGCGGACCCTGAGTCGAGAGTGTCAGCCTCGGTGCTCGTCAAGAAGCCCATCGTGCCGGCCAGGCGCTCGGCCGACAGCGAAATGGTGCCCCACACGTAGCGCGCCGGGATGTTTTGAGCCCGCAGGAGGGCAATCAAGAGCCCCGCGAGTTCCGCAGGGTTGCCCGCGCCGCTTGCCAGCGTCACGTCCGGGCGTTTCATCGCGCCGTAGCTCCAGTCGAGGCGGATGTCGTTCTTGACGAAGTCATACGCGGCGGCTGCCGAGCCAAGCTGCGTCGCCTTGGCGACGATGGAATCCGTCAGGACGACTTCGTGCCCGGCGGTGACGTCTGCGAGGGTCGTCCCCGAGACTCCTGACTGCACGTAGCTGGGCGTCACGGAGCCCTGAGGGAGCGCCGGTGTTGGTACACCGCCGACGTTGTAGGTGAGGTCGGCGACGCCCAACACCCCAGCGCTGCCGACTGCGCCCCACTTCCGCAGGCTCTCGGTCAACTCCCTCGCAGTCGAAGCCGCATCGTCGCCCAGGCAGCCGTGCATCACCTCCACACCTCGGGCGAATACTCCACCCGTGCGACGCTGGAGGCCCTTGGCGATGCCCGTGGCGAGGTCACGTACCGACTGGTGTCTCGCCTGCAGCGTGGCTCGCTGCTCGGCAACGAGCGGTGTCTGCGCGGGGTCGTCGTTCTTGAGTGAGTGCGCAAGCACAGCATCAACTGCGAGCACATCCACGTCGACGGTCTTCTCGAGGAACTCAAGGGCAACCATCGCCTCGGCCGCCTGTTGACGCGCTCCGTCACCTGGTTCCCGGGCGTCGAGAAGCGACAGGAGGTGGCAACGAAAGTAGGTGCTCCTCGGAGTGCCGACGAGTCGAGCGAGATGCTCAGCGAGTTCCAGCGTGCGCCCAGTCGGCTTGGTCTTCGGCCGCTCCTTCGCTTCGACTTCCGCGACGTGCCTCGCGGCCTCCGACGCGATTCGTGCGTTGGTGAGCGGCTGCCCGGAGTACGGGTTGCGCAACACCTCGACGTCCGGCGCACGCGCCAGCGCCAGCGTTGCCGCGCACATCAATGTGAAGGCGACGAAGTTCTTCACCAATCCCCCATCATGGACAACTCAGCGGGGGCGGTGAGACCTGCGCGTCGACCGCCGCAAGCCCCGAGCTCCCTCTGAACGTGATGTCGTGGGCTACGAGAGCCCCATCGATCCAGGTACTCCCCTGCACCGTGACATCTGCCCACGGCGCGTACACCTTCAACCTGAGTTCTCGATTCGGCCCCAACGTCACGGCCCCGCCGCGGCTCGAGTCCGCTCCGCTGACGATGAGCAACTGCCCGCGGCCGTCGAGGTCGATGCTGCTCCCGAGCTTGACGTCACCGGTGACGAAGAGCTCGACCGACTCGCCTCGTGCCACCTGTACCTGCCCGCCCGAGAGGTCCAGGGACGCGAGCGAGTAGCGACCTCCACGCAGGGTGATGAACCCATTGCTCATTCGGAGTCCCCCGTTGACGAGGCGGGACGCGATTGCGGGGTCGGCCTGCAGCAGGTTGTTGTCGTTGTTGTTGGCGACCTCTGCCAGGCGGGCGGCGACGTCGTAACCGCATGAGCAAACGACGGGAGCTGGCCGCAGATGCTGGCTTGGAGGACAACCTCCGTGGCCGGACAGGCACCCGAGCGAGGCCGTGCCGCCGTAGTAGACGGTGCCGTCAATCTCCGCCCGCCCTGCCCTTGTCACCGAGCCGCCTGCCACCACCGCGCCTGCAACCTCTCCCGACTGACCGACGGAGACGTTCCCGTCCGCTGCGACGTTACCGTCGACGCTCGAGTTACTGGTGACCGCGAGGTCGCCGTAGGCGCACGCCGCGAATTGGAATTGCGGCCGGACCTCGTCGCCAGTGCAGGGCTGGCTCTCGTGCAGCGTCACCGTGACGTCCGCTGGCACCCGCGTGGTGACACTCAACCGAATGGCATCAGCCACCACCACGCTGCCAGCTGCCAGCCCAGGGGAGCACGAGACGAGGCTGAGGTTGGTCGAACCCACCCCGTCCCGGCAGCTCGTGACGACCCCGCGGTAGGCGCAGTTCGTCGCAGCGCCGCCTCTGCTGAACGTCAGGAGCGCTTCAGTCGTCCCAGCACCAGCCGTCGCGGTCAGTGTCGCCGGCAGAGCGAACCGAAGCGTCGGCGCAGGGCTGGCGACAGCGTCGAAGGCATTGCCGGGCCGCACCGACGAACGCACTGCGTGGAGCGACACGTCTCGACATACCCCAGGGCCCGTCGGCTGAGAGATGGTGAAGGACGTCGATGACGTTGTCGTATTGCCAACGGCATCGGTCGCCACCACCACGAGCAGGTAGGAGCCGGGCACGCTGACCGACGTACCCGAGAGGAAGGCAGCCCCATTGAGGGTCGCGCTGGTGCTCGCGAGGTGAGCGTCGGTTGCCGTGAAGTTAGGCGTCAGCGGGCCCGCGGAGACCTGCCCATTCGTCACGCCGGTGATGACGACGGTGGGCGGCGTCGCGTCGATGGTGAAGGCCAGCGTCTGCTGGGCCACGTTGCCTGCCGCGTCAGTCGCCGTGACGAGCAGCGTGTGCAGACCGTCTGAGGTTACTGACGCGCCGGAGGCGACAACCACGCCGTCGAGGGTGGCCGCCACGACGACTGGCGATGTGTCAGTCGCACTGAAGGTCAAGGTGACGGGCCCCTTCACCAGCGCGCCAGACGCAACGCCCGCGACCGTGAGCGTCGGCGCTGTCCTGTCGATGGCGAAGGACACCGAAGCCGTCGCGACGTTGCCTGCTGAGTCGACCGCGCGCACCGAGAGGACGTGAGCGCCCTCGCTCACCACCGCCGAGCCGCTCTGGAACGCTGCGCCGTCGAGGGTGATGCCCGTGGTCACGGCGAGGCTCGAGGCCACCGAGACCACTGGCGTCACTGGCCCACGCGTCACCTGCCCGCCCGTTACGCCTGAGATGGTGATGACGGGCGCCGTCAGCACAATGGAGAAGCTGCGCGTCTCGACCGTCTGGTTGCCGGCGCCATCCTGTGCCTGCACCACCCATGTGTAGTTGCCTGGAGCGGCAACCAAAGCGCCGGAGGCGATGGCGCCGCCGTTGAGCGTCGAACTCACCGCCGCCAGGTGCAGGTCCGTCGCAGAGAAGCTCAAAGTGACGAGGTGGTTGACGGCCTGCCCATCCAGGACGCCCGACAACTGCAGCAGCGGGGGCGTACGGTCGATGGTGAAGCTGACCGTCCGAGTGGCGGAGTTCCCGGCAGCGTCGACTGCCACCACCTTCAGGGTGTGCGCGCCCTCAGTGCTGACGATGTCTCCTGAGGCAAACGGCACCCCATCAACCGTCGTCGTCACCTGGGCCGGATGCAGCTCGGCGACCGCGACGTTGATTTGCACGTTGGATGAGGTCAGCAAACCATCCGACACGCCGGTGATGGTGATGCTGGGCGCCGTGAGGTCGATGGTGAAGGTCCGCGTTTCGCTCGCCGCGTTGCCCGCGGCATCGAGTGCGTCTACCCGCCACGTCCACACGCCCTCCTGACTGACGACGGTGCCACTCGGAATGCTGCTGGCGCCAAGCGTCGCCGAGCTTGTCAGCAGATTCCTGTCAGTCGCCTGCCACGCCAGGGTGACGGCACCGCCCACGAGGGCGCCGTTTGCTACACCGGACAGCAACAGCACAGGGGGCGTCTTGTCGATTTCGAAGCTCACGACGACGCTCGTGGTGTTTCCGGCGAGGTCAGCAGCATCCACCTGCAGCCGATGGACACCCTCAGCAGTGACGATGCCGCCGGCATAGGTTGCGCCGTCGAGCGTCACGGTCGAGGTCGAAGCCCCGAGGACAGTGACGAGGGGTGTCACGTCCTGGTTGGTGATGAGCCCGTCAGTGACGCCGGCGATGGCGACCGAGGGCGGTGTGAGGTCGATGATGAAGCTGCGCGACTCGCTGGCGTGGTTGCCCACGACGTCCGTCGAGTCTACACGCCACACGTGCGAGCCTTCGCTGGAGACGGTGCCGCCGCTCGTGAAGGGGGTGCCGTCCACGGTCGACGTCGTCGTACCCGGGTGAAGGTCGCTCGCCGAGTACGCCAACTGCACAGGGTGGTTGACCTCAACGCCGGCATCGACCCCTGAGAGGCTTAGCGTGGGCGGCGTCGTGTCGATGGCGAAGTGGACCGTCGAGCTCGAGCGGTTACCCGCGGTGTCCAACGCCACGACCGTGAAGGTGTGGTCGCCTTCGCTGGAGACCGCAGCACCCAGCACGAAGGTCGCGCCGTCGAGCGTGACGACGGTCTGCGCAAGGTTGGCGTCGGCCACCGTCGCTCCGGGCGTCAGCGGAAGCGCAGAGACCAACCCCTCCGTCACGCCGGTGACGGTGATGACGGGCGCTCGCTGGTCGACAACGAAGGTACGCGTCTCGCTAGCCGTGTTTCCTGCCAAGTCGACCGCCTGCACCGTCCAGACATGCTGGCCGTCGACCGACACCGTCACGCCCGAGCCAACCGGGGCTCCATCAAGCGTGGCCGTGACTTGACGCAGGTTGGCGTCTTGAGCAGTGAAGACGAGCGTCACGGGCGCGGCCACTGCAGCGCCGTTGGTGACGCCGCTGAGGCTCAAGACGGGATTCGTCCTGTCGATGGTGAAGTGCACCACGGCAGACTGGGTGGCGGCACCCGCAGTCGCGCTCGCCGTCAGGGTGTAGTTCCCCTCGGCCGTCACCGGCGTGCCCGACGCGAAGGGCCGCCCATTCAACTGAATTGAGGTCGACTGAGCGCCGGCGAAGGTGACGACGGGTACCACTGGCCCACGGGTGACATCGCCATCCACCACTCCTGCGATGGCGACGGAGAGGCCCGTTCCGACGAGTGTGAAGGTCTTGGTGACGGTGGAGGCGTGCCCCACGCTGTCCGTCGCCGTGATGGTGAGGACGTGAGTCCCCAGAGAGGTAATGGTGGTCGAATCGACGAAGGCTGCCCCGTCTATGGTGGCCGTCGTGACGACGGGATTGGCATCGACGACGGAGTAGCTGACAGCCACGGGCGCGACGAGCACATCGCCGCCGATGACGCCGTTGACGAGAATGACTGGGGCCTGCGTATCGACCCCGAAGCGCACGGACGTGGTGGTTACGTTTCCGGCCGGGTCGACAGCAGTCACTACGAGGGTGTGGAGGCCATCACCAACGGATGCACCAGACAGGAAGGGCGCGCCATCGAGTAGCGCCGTCACCGCCGCACCGTTCGCGTCGCTCGCACTGAAGGTTGGCGTCACGCTGGTGCCGTACCTGGCGCCATCCGTCACCCCGGCAATCGACAGGGCGGGCGCGGTACCGTCGGACCGGACACGAATCGACAACGGGTTGGTCGCAGTCGGGTTGCTCAGACCGTCCTGCCCGACGAGGTCGGCCGCCGAGACAAGCAACAGGTGAGGTCCGTCACTTGTGAAGGTGACGTCCGTCTCCCAGTCGCCACTGACGACAGAGCCGTCGACACGGGACAGCAGCGCGGCGGGTGCACCGTCGATGGAGACACGCACCTCACCAACTCCGCTGATGTCGGTCGCCAGGACCCTCAAGCGCAACGTGCCCCGCACCAGGCTGTCCTGGGCAAGGTTGGCGCTCAGCACGGGGGGCGTGGCGTCGGTGACACTGAAGTTGGCGGTGGCGAGCGAGGTGAAGGGGCCCGCGTTGGTGCTGGCCGACAGCACGACTGCGTACGCCCTGAGCTCCAGCGACTGATTGAAGACGAACTGCCCAGCAACCTGCGCACCGGCGGGGAGATCCGCTTGTGGCGCCGTGAGGACCTGAAGCACCGCGCCCGTCGTGCCATCGATGAGCGAGGCCGCCACCTGCGGGCTCACTGCTGGCGCGTTGCCGGCGTTTCCAAGAGTCCAACCCACCGTGACCGCATCCCCCTGACGGACGACGCCCGGAGCAGCGGATTGGATCGCTACCGTGCCCGTAAGCACCGGCAACGCCTCGACGGCGAAGCTGGCGCTGGCCGTCGCCAGGACGCCGCCATTGAGGGACAGCGTCACGGTCGCGAGGAATTGACCAGGCGGCAGTTGAGAGGCCGGGAAGGTGAGCGTCCGCAAGGCGCTGCTGCCGGCGCTCAGCGAATTCACCGACAGCGACTGGGCAATTAGCGCCGTGCCCGATTGCGAAGCGACGACGAAGTCGAGCTGCGTACCCTGCAGCAACTCGACGGGGGACGCATTCGTAACGGTGGTGCCGAGCGAGACGACCTCTCCCGGCAAGTAGCTCGGCCGCGAGGCGCTGACAGCGAGGCTGGCGGTTGCGGCGCGCACCACAGTGAAGGACTGCGTAGCAGCCGAAACGGCCGTACCACCCACCGAGACCTCGGCCTTGAGGACGTAGGTGCCTGAGGCCAGGCCCGAGAGGTCGAGCGCCCGGATGAATTCGTGTGTGCCGAGCGGCGGCATCGACAACGCCTCCGGAGAGGCCACGACGAGGGCATTGCCGCTCGAGCTCTCGACCCTGACGCTGACAGCCATCGACTGAGCAGCCCCGGGGTTGAAGAGCGTGACATCGGCAGTGAGGAGGTCGCTCGCGCGCGTCGAGGTCAACGTCACCGACGGCACCAGACTGGGTGCGACCTGGAACGGGATGGAGACCAGGTTGTTGGCGCGGTTCGAGTCGAACAGCACCTGCTGCGGGTCCACCACCGCGACGAGCGTCTGAGACCCAGTGAGGCCCGAGACGTCCACGGGCACGAAGATGCTCGTTGAGCGGCCAGGCGCGAGGGCAGGCAGTCCGACAACGACACTGCGGGTCGCCGCCGAAGCCGGAATAACGGACACGCGGACCTGAGTTGCGCCCGAAGCGAGCGAGCCAAGGTTTTGCACCGTCACCAGGGCATTCGCGAGGTCGACTGCGCTCGGCATCGCCGGCTGCAGGACGACACCTACCGACAGGTCCACCGCGGCTGGCGCAGTCGCGGAGCTCGTCACCTGCACCGTCTTGCTCTGCTTGCCAGCCGTGCCGTCTGCGGCCAGGGACCTCGCCGCCAGCACATTGAGGCCGGGCACGAGGGGTGCCTCGACCTGGAAGTCAAAGCCGACCGCCAACTGGGCGGGCTGCTCGACACCACCCATCGTCACCAGCGCCGTTGGAGCGTCTGCCGAGCTTGCCCAGCGAAGATTGGCAAGAGAATCGGGACTCCCATTGAGCCACGCGAAGGGCTGCGAGGCCAACGTCGTCAGGTCCACCTGCGTCACGTTGAGCGACGAGTCGATGACGAGCAGCTGAGCGCCCTGAGGCAAGAGCGCCAGCTGAGGCGCCGCGTTGAGGCCACCAATCGCCAGCTGAGGCGGCTGCGCGCCCGACTGCACATAGGCGGCCCATGTGGTGCCGTCGAAGAGGGCAAACGCCAGCGACGTCCCCCGTGTCGAGAACGAGTCGAACTGCTGGCCAGACAAGGTGACGCTCGTCTGCGCACCCTGCCCTGTGGTCCACGATTCGAGCTGCTCAGTCCCGTCGGCCAGCTTCACCACCCCGGCCAACTGATTGGCGCTGCCAGCAAAGGCCGCGAACACGACCGTTGAGACCCCACCCGCGTCATCAAGCGTCCGAACATCAGCCACGCTGTCGGGTACGTCTGAGCTGGACGAGTCGAGGGTGGACAGCGCATGCACGACTGAACCGAACGGGTCCGTGTATGCCCGGACGACCGCCAACTTCGAAGAGTCGTCGAACCACGCGATGGGCTGAGCGGCGCTGATGGAGCTCGCGAGGGGAAGAATTGCGCTCTGGCTGCTCAAGTCGAGGATGAACAGCGTGTCGGCGCCAAGGGCTTCGTCGTGCGCGATGCCTGCCAGCTTCTTCCCGTCAGGAGAGAAGGTGAACGGCGGCATGAAGATGAGGTTCCCGTAGAGCGACCAGTCGAAGTTGCCCGCGCCGCAGCTTGTCGAACCTCCGGCGGCGCAGACGTCGGCGACCGCGAGAACCGTGCCGCCGGTCCCAGCCACCACGAAGGCTTCACGGATGCCATCTGCCGAAAGTGAGGGCGAGCCGTCGGGTGTCTCAGTCGATGAGGACTGCAAGCTCACGAGGGCGGCCTCCGCGCCCTGCGGCGATGCCGTGGTGGATGCGATGGTGGAGAGGTCGCGACGTACTTCGACGGGGCCTGGAATCTTCGCCACACCGTGAAGGATGACGGTGGCTTCCGATGTCGAACTGACAGCCGACGGCTCAAGCAGCACGGGCGGTAGCGGAGCCGGCATCGCAACGTGAATCGCCGTCTCGGCCCAGGCGCCAGAGTCACTGACGCGCACGCGGTAGTGCCACGTCCCCGGGCCCGGGTTGTCGAGGTAGGTCTCGGGCGAGAAGTACGTAGCCAGCGACGCGAACTGCAGCGGCAACACGTCGGCGGCGCGTTGGATGTCGTAGGCGGGGAGTGTGGGCGACGCGGTCCAGGTCAGCTGCACCGAGTTGTCTGCCTGGACTGAGGCGAGCAAGGGCACAGGCGCTGGGTAGATGAGAGGCTGGGTGACTCGGACCACGTTCGACGGCGACGCGGGCCCCAGGACGCCGGTGGGCACGACGAAGTAATCCACTGTGCCACCAGTGGGCGATGGGTCCGAGATGCTCGTTGCCGCGCCAACGGCGAAGTTGATCTCCACCGGGACCTCACCAAGCCCCTGCCGCACAAGCGTGAGGAACTGGACACCCGACGGGTCGAGGTATCTCACCGCAAAATCCGGAGTCGGGCCCGTCTGCACGAGCGTGGCGACTGGGGCCGGGAAGCCAAAGACGACCGAGTTCGAGGCGACGCTGTCCGAGATGGTCGGCCCCGAGAAGACAGCGAAGTACTCGAAGTCCCCGTAAAGACCGTTCGAGTCATAGAGCCGAACTCCAGCCGAGTACGGCAGCGTCTCCAACGGCGTGGCCACCCCACCCGCGCTGCGACTGAAGAGCGTCACCTGCGCGACCGCGCTGGCATCGCCGCTGGCCGTCACGACGAACGAGGCCGGCACACTCGCCGGGACGAGCGTGAGTTGGGGCACCACAGAAGGCACAGGCAGGTACCTTGGGAAGACGGCGTCAAAGACGCTGCTTCGGTTGCCCAGCGCGTCGGTGCCCACGCCACTCACGCGAAGCGAAACGCCCGCGGCGTAGCTCGTCGTCACCCGGAAGCGTCCTACCGAGTCAGCGACCGCTGTCCAGGTGTGCGAGCCGTCAGTGAGCACGATGTCGTCGCCTGGGTGGGCGCCTGCGCCAGTCGCGACGAAGGGCATTTGCGTGACTGCGGTCGGCAAGGTGTCGAAGAAGGGCTGCGAGAAGAAGACGCTCGCCGTCTCGGTGCGGCGCAGTCCGCTGGCACTCACTGCCGTGACGGAGACGCTCGCTGGGCCCGAGGTATAGGAAGTGAAATCTCGGCTCAAGACGTCGGCGGTGAGATTGCTGATGAGTCCGTCAGGGCCCGTTACCTCGTAGTGGTCGACGCTGAGCAACGACGGGCGAGTCCACGACAGGTGCAACAGGGGCCCGTCGACACGAGCAATGAGGTTGAGGGGCCCGAGCGGCTGCTCCAGGTGGTACATGACCGAAGTCGGTGTCGGGTCGCCGTTTCCAGCGAAGTCGGTCGCAACGGCCCGGACTTCGAGGTCTCCCTGCCCGAACCGCGCGGGGTCGAGCGTAGTGGCCCACGGCAGCGTGGTCGCGGTGCCGATGAGGGCAAAGGTGTCTGTCCCCGCGATGCGCGCCTCGAAACGGACGGACGCGACGTCGGCGTCGACGACATCCGCCAGCAATTGGACCACCCCGGTCAGCACCGTGCCGGCAACTGGAGAGACGACCGTGGCGCTCGGGGCGCGCGTCTCCACCGAGACCGAGCGGGCGTTCGAGGGGGCGCTGATGTTCAACGCCTGGTCGACGGCCAGCACAACGTAGGTGTGGGGGCCGTCCACCACCGACTCCTGGTAGCTCGTGGTTGCCGCGCCCAGAAGCCACGTCGAGAAGTCCGACACCGAGGTCCCCGCCGGCGCGTTCGCAATCTGGTTGTCGCGAAGCACAAGGTAGCCCCTGACGTCCGGGGCATTGCTGGGCACCCAAACGATGGTGACTGCAGCGCCAACGTTGGTGGCGCTCGACAGCACCGGCGCATCCGGCGGAGTGTTGTCGACGCTGAACGAGACGCTCGTCTGCGCGTTGCCTCCGAAGCGGGAGGAGGCAGTGAGCGCCAGCGTGTACGTGGCGCCCTCAACCAGCCCGCGAGCATCCAGCGTCCCAAGGGTGCCCTGCCCTACGGGCGTCGTCCCACTGGCGACAGGGTTGAAGCTGCCCGGCGAAGCGCCGAGCCCCAACGACAACTGGTAGCCCGTGAAGTTCGCCCCGCCAGTGGCCGTGCCAACTACCGTCTTGAGGCCACCCACTCGGCCGCCCTGGACCGGGTCGATGATGGCGACGCCGGGCGCACCCGTGTCCACGACGACGGTGGCAGAGTTCGACGACGCACTCTGCGACGACTGGTCATCCACAGCGATGACGTCGTACGAGTACACGCCGTCGAAGAGGCCAGGGTCCTGGAAGCTGGTGCTGGTGACCGTGGCTCGAATCTGCCCATTGCGCCGGACCAGGTACTGGACGACGCCCAGAGACGAACTCGCCGTCCACGTCAGGGATGCCGTACTAGCGCCCACCAGCGACGCTACCAACTGCGTGGGAGGCAAGACGACTCTCGGCACCGCCGTTTGGTCCTGGAGCGTGACGAGGTGCTCGTCCACCGACTCGTTGCCGGCCTTGTCCGTCACCCGCAGCCTGAAGCGGTACGAGCCATTGGGAGGCAGCGGAGTCGCGCCGAAGCTGCCGCTCACGACATTCGAGCCGCGGAGAATCGCCGTAAACGGGCTCACGGCAGGCGGAGGTGGCGCAACCTCGAGCACCCACTCCGAGAGGTTGGAGTCGCTGGCGGTGCCGCTGAAGGACGCCGCCAAGCGCGCGACGACGCCGACGGGAGCAGCAAGGACCGCAACCGGCTTGGTGTTGTCGATGACGACCGAGGTCGTGACGACGGTACGGTTGCCGGCGAGGTCGTCCACCGTGAGTTCGAGCCCGGCGTCGCCGTCACCAAGAGCCGTAGTGTCCCAGCGCCCGATGACGTTGTCGGCGGGAACCGTCGCCGCGGAAGAAATCGGACTCCTGCCGCTCGCAAGCACCGCCACCAGGCCCACGTTGGCGAGGTTCGGTTCAACGATTCGAGCCGCAACCGGCACGACACCCGCGACGAAGGCACCAGCGTCGGGCGCCAGGAAGCTCGCGACTGGGACTTGCCCATCCACCACCACCGACAGACGGACCTCCGCAAGGTTGCCGGCGCGGTCGGTCGCATCGAGCACCAACTCGTCTGCGCCGTCCGTAGTGGGCAGCGAAGCGGCGGACCCAGCGAAGTCGCTATTGCCTGCGCGAAGCACCTGAGACGCTGCGCCCGAGTTGAGCGCCAGCGTCCACTGCGAGGCTCCCGACACCGACACCTGGACGTCAGCACCCGGGCGCGCCGCCGACCCTGGTTGGGTAATCGCGAGCGCCGGCGGGACGCGGTCGAGCTTCAGGGGCGCCGTCAGTACCTCTTGTGAGGCCCCCGAGGTCGCAGTCGCGCGCAGCAGGTAGTAGCCGTCGGGGAATTGCGAGAGCAACCCTGAGGGCACAGCAACGGAGAAGGGGCCAGCAGCGCGCGCGTTGCTCGACGCCACTTGTGTCGGCGCGCCGCTCGACGGCACCAACTCGACGAGGAGATCCGCCGTCGCCACCAGCGTCCCGCTGACGGTCGTCTGGTCCAGCCGCCCATCCCCGTTGGGTGACACCTCGGGGTCTGTCGCGACAAAGGCGCTCAACAGGTGGGCGGCCGTCACGGTTACGCCTCTGGTGGTGGTCGAGGTGTGCCCCGCGGTGTCTCTGGCAACCAGTCGAATGGTGCTGACGCCCGTCGGCAGGCTGGCGCCGTCGATGGCGCCGAGGGTGCCCCCAACAATGGCGTTGCTGCCGCTGCCCACCACCGTCCACGTGGAAGGAGTGCTGCCCGAGCCGACAGAGAGCTCGTAGGAGTCGAGATTCACGTCGCTCGCCTCACCGGCGACAACAATCGTGCCGAAAACAGTCGCACCAGGGGTGGGCGAGTCGATTCGGGCGACCGGCGCGACGGTGTCGACGGTGATGGGTGTCGTGAAAGTCGCGGCACTGCCGCAGCTCGTCGAGGCGCTGACCCCGATGGCGTACGGGCCGTCGGGGATGCCTGTGAGCGCGAGCGGAAGCGAAAGCGCTCCAGCGTTCGCCGAGAGCGCCTGAAGGGGCTTCACCACCGTCCCATCTGCGCGCCGGACATCGATGGCCAGCGAGGCTGCTTCCGTTACCGAGAAGGACAACGTCGACGTGTCCGAAACGCCATCGCCGTCCGGCGAGACCACCGCGGGAGTGGCCGTCAGGCCCGCGACGCGAACGTCGGCTTCGATGTGGGTCGGGTAGGCCGTGCTGCACGCCGAATTCCCCGCATTGTCCTGGGCCGCCAGTTGCACCCAATAGTCGCCACTGGGGAGGCCCTTGAGGTCGACGGTGGCCAGAGCGCCCGAGACGCTCGTGCCTGTTGCTCGCTGGACAAGCCGCGGCGAGAAGGTGCCCTGCGCCGAGGACATGGAGACGGCCAGGTCATGCAACTGCGCATCCGAGGCCGAGCCCGCGATGCTTAGCCCCTGCGTAGCCGCACACACGCGAGCAGGCACCGGTACGAGCGAGACGCTGGGCAACGTTGAGTCGAGTAGCAGCGGCGGCGTCGGGCCGACGCCGGTAGCCGAGATGCCGAGGTTGTCCACCGCATCCGCCACGACTGCGTACTGGCCGTCAGACAGCCCCGCCCCGGAAACGTCGACGTGTGCAGTCGCGCTGGAACTCCCCGCGGCGAAGCCGACGACAGAGAGGGGCGCGACGTCGACGCCCGCGAGGGTCACCAGGCGAGCCGACAACTGCTGCACGCTCGAGCCGGCACTGGTAGTCGCTGCGAGGAACACGGTTTGTGGAGCAGCTTGAGGCTGGCAGTAGCTGACGGCAGGCGCCGACGGACTCGCCGTTACCGTGACACCAGTGCACGGCAGGTCGACCCGGCTCTTGAAGACACAGGCTTGAGCCCCGGTGACCAAGGAGTCCACATCAGGCGCGAGCTGCTGGTGGACCACCCACCGAAGCTCGTACTGGCCACAGGCGCCAAAGGCGGCAGTGCGAATCAGCTGTGGCGTCGCACTGCTGACTTGTGAGGCAGTGTCGACTACCTGCCACGCCCCACCGGCGACCGGCCGCGCGAACGTGTCGACGCTTGTCGTGCTGTGCGTCAGTGTGGCGAACTCCGACACCGCGACCTGCGTCCCCTGAATGGCGACATTCGTCGCGCCAACCCCACAGATGTCGATGTCCGTGCTGGCGACGAGCACCTCACCGCTGCGGAGCTCCCCGCGGGCACGCAGGGTGTACTGGCAGTCAGTCAGGGGAACGTACGCATCAGCAATCGACCAGTTTGCAAGGCCGCCTGAAATCGAGTCGGGACGGGTGGACGGAAACTGGATGGACGCGACTGGGGTGCTGCCTCCGCGGGGAAGCACGTCAATCGCGGCGCCCACCGCCAGCTGCGGGAGCTCGTTGGCCTGCAGAAGGTTGGCAGTCAGCGATACCTGAATCGACTGATGGTCCGTGTTGCAGCTCACCATGTTGGCCTGCCGCCGTACGAGGCTGTACCGAATCGGCACGACGAAGCTACGTCCGGCCGAGTCGGCCACGCGAAGCTCGACCTCGAGCGGCTGCGGAGGCACCGCACGGGCGTCCCAGACGATGACGTTTTCATCGCGAACGTCCACGGTCGAGGTCTCGACGGTGAAGGCCTGCGAGGAGCCCGCTGGGCGCCACGCGACGGAGTACGAAACCAGGGTGGTATTCAACGTGGAGGCCATGGAGAAGGCCCAACGCTGAGGAACGAAGCTGAAGCTGCGCGGGTTGCCGGAGGCGTCGAGCGCCGACTCCAGCAGGTCGATTCGGGGCAACGAGCGCCCATTGACCAACAGCGAGCCTCGGAGTGGGTCTACTGCAGACGCATCGCCGAGCGCCGCCAGCACGAGCGACTCCGGAAAGTCGATGAGCGCCGAGTCGCTCGAGTTTGCCGCCTTGTCGGTCGCCGTCAGCTTGAAGCGTCGAGCCCGGACCTGGTCGCCTGTAAGGGGCGTCTCGTCGAGGCTGGTGTCGCTACCGCTGCGAAGCGGGCTCCCCTGCCCGCTCGAATCCAGAGACACGAGGTTCCACTGGTCGAGGTTGGCGTCGTTGGCCTGGCTGTCGAGGGCGACCTGGAGCGTCTGGTAGGTGCGGGTCTGCCCCGTCGAGTCCTGAGCGGTCGACGAGCCAAGAAGCAGCGTGGGCCCTTGCGAGAGACGCGAGCGCGCAAGCAGGACTGTGGGCGGCGTGGTGTCGATGGCGATGGGCGTCGAGAAGGTCTCAGCCCCGATGCTGTAGGGCCCATCGGGCAGGGTGTTGCCAGCTTCGTCACGGCCGTCGAAGGTGAAGCTGTAGCTCCCGGCCTGGAGTTGGGTCTGCGCAAACTGCCGCACCACTGCGCCAGAAGCGTTGGAGACGACGAAGTTCGCGCTGTGGGCCACAGAGTAGGAGTAGCTCACGAGCGTCGCGTCGTTCTTCCCGTCGCCGTTCGGCGAGACGTACGCAGGTGCTGCAGCGACGCCAGTGATGGCGGGGCTGGCGCTCCACCCGGCGGTGGTCTTCCGCGTTCGGGTGTTACCCGCCTTGTCGGAAACGACCAACTCGAGGTCGTAGAGGCCTGGCACTGGCGGCAACCACTGCCCCAGCGAGCCTTTGACGACTGGCTGGGTGCCGCTCGCGACCGTGACGAACGTGCCGTTCGACGCGAAGGGACGCGCGCGAATCAGCCAGGAGTCGAAGTTGAGGTCCTGTGCGGTTCCGAAGAACTGGAGCCCTTGCCCGCCCGGCGCCTGGAATGCCGAGAGCGTGGCCGCCAGGTTCGCGAGAGTTGTGGCCGCGCGGTAGCCGCCGGAGTTGTAGGTGAGCGCGTCGGAGGTGGTCGACCATTGGAGGTCGGTGAGCGCCACGTGTGGCAGTCCCGCGACGAGCTGAGCAGCCGAACCACTAACGGCGTTCAGGAGCCAGACGTCGGAGGGAGCACCCAGCTGGCCAGGGGTGTAGCCGAACGCAACTGAGCGACCGTCGGTGCTCGCGGCGAGATTCGCGTAGGTCGTGAACTGCTCCATCTGTTGGGGTGACGCGCTGAACAGTCGCGCAATGCCGCCCTTGGTATCCGACGCGAAGAGACCCGGGCCCGTGCCAACGTCGCACTGATTCGTAGGCTTGGCGAAGTAGGGAGCGCAAGCCGCTTGGCCGAAGGTGGCGACGACGGAGTCAACACCCGCGAACACCACTCGGCCGGAGCTGAGCTCGTCGAGCCTTCGACCCGACTGCGGCGTTCCAGTTGAGATTCGCCCCTGGAGCGCGACGTTGTTCGTGCTGAAGCGGCTTGGATAGAAGGAAGAGGAAATGTCGGGGTCGATGAACTCGACGACGTGGTCAGTGGGAACGATGACTGAAGGTGTGGCTCCGGGAGCCGGGGCATAGATGACCGCCCCGAGGTTGGTCCACGCTGCACCGCCACTGCGAAGCGGCAATACGTCGCCGACACCAAGCTTGTCGCGAGGGCCTGACCGTACGCCGGCTGGTGTCGGTGCATTTGCGTTGTAGGTAGGCTGGACACCTCCAGTGAGCGTGACCTCAGCAAATGGTTCAGTCGTACCCGCATAGGCCAGCATTCGGGTGTCGGCCCCCTCGACCACTCGAAGCTCTGGCATGCCGGCCGAGTAGATGTTCTTCGCGAGGAAAGGTGCTGCTGAGAGCGGTTGCTCGATTCCTGTCGTCAGGTCGAGGACCGACAGTTCGCCGGTTGGCGTGGGCACCCCCACGCACTGGGAGTTCACGCACAGCCCTGTTACCGAGGACTGTGCGCGAAGGAGCGCGACTTTGCTCCCGTTGGCGAATGCGGCAAGAGCGACAGGGTGGTTCGGGTACGTCAGCACGACGTTCCCGGTGAACCCGCCCGTCGTGGGATTGAAGCTCGCCTCCAGGTCGTAGGTGACGTCGCAGGCCCACGCATTGGGCGACACTTGGATAGGGTCCCCACCCGAGACGCCCTCTCGGAAGAGTGCACATCGCTCCTGATGGAGTCCCAGCGAGCCGCTGCCGGTGAAGGGTTGACCCAACAAGCCAACGAACAGAACGTCTCCGTTTGCGGCGTGGGTCACGAGACGTTCCCTGCCCTCGAACGCGAAGCCCCCGCCTGGCGCGCCAGCGATGGGGATGCCCCGTTGTAGAGACTCCTGATCGAAGTAGGAGGTGCCGACGGAATCCGCCAGCGTGGTGCGGTTGTTGTCGACCACCACCTCCAACTGCCCAGCAACACCCGCGACCCGCACCATGTACCGGCCGTCGTCCGCAACGACACCGGCATCTGTGAACCCGTCCCACGTCGCAACGCCGTCCGTCGTCGCCGCGGTCGAGGAATAGCTCCAGACCGGCGTGCCCCTGGCGTCGACGACGCTCAGCGAGAACGCTCCCGGCTGTGCGAGTTTGAACTGGAGGTCGGTCGAGTCATTGGTGCCGTCGCCGTTGGGCGAGAAGTAGGGCTCGGAGGCTGCCAGCGTCGAGTCCTGGACAGACACGACGCGCTCGGCCTGATTGTTCGAGTACGTGTCTTCGGCGAAGGCGTGGCCGGCATTCACGACGACGCCCAGTGTGGTGGGACCGGCGGTCGATGGGGCAGTCCAACTGAACGTGTCGACGACGGAAGCGCCGGCCGTCATAGCGGCGATTTGATGGGTGGCGACCACCGTTCCGGAGGCCCCACCAACAAGGAGGCTGAGCGCCGCAGAAGGCGCATCCTGACCGCCCCGGTTCGAGACGCTCACGTTGACCGTGACGGCTTGTCCAGGGCGCGGGAAGGCGGGAACCACCGACAACTCCGCCGCTGCTACTGCGAGGTCGGCAAGGCCAAGCGGGTGGATGGTCGTCACCACGACGTTGTCGGACTCATCGAACTCCTGGACCGAGTTCCCGGTGTCGACTTGCCAGGAGAGGTCCAACGACTGGCCCGAGCTGGGGGTAAGCGACGCTGAGAACGTCGCTGTCGCACCGGCAGCGAGCGCGGGAATCGTCTTGCGGCCCAGGTCCTGGTTGGCAGTGAGGTTGCGGAGCACCACGTCGAAGGCCGGCGTCGCGACCGCACCGTTGTTGGCCACCCTCCCCGTCACGGTCGCAACCTGCCCCGCGAGAGGCTGAGCCGGCGCTACCGTCAGGTCTGCGGTGCTCACCACGAGGTTCGCCAGGCTCGAGGCCGTCACCGCGACGGTGGCCGACTGGGCGTCGTTTCCGTTGCTGACGTCACCAGCCACGAGCAGGTGGGCAACCAAGGTGAAGGTGCCGGGCGTCGTCGCTCGCCAGGTCGCAGTCCTCGTGGTCGATGCGCCAACATCGACGGCAACGGGCAGAGCCGGAAGCGTTCGCACGATGGCCCCACCCGCCATGACGTCGACGTTGAGGCTTCCCGTCGTCACCGGGACCGTTCCCTGATTCAGCACGGTGTAGGTAACCGTGACGTCTTGTCCCTGGGTGACGCTGCCCGACGATGCCTGCGCAGCGACGAGAGCGACGTCCGTCGATTGAACAACCGGGATGACGCCGCTGGCCTGGTTGTTCGACTCGATGGCTTCGAGGAACTGATTCGAGGGGTCGACCGTCACCACGTAGGAGACGGCCCCACTGGCCTGGGAAATCGACACCGGCACCTGCACCGCCAACGACGACTGCTGCGACAACGTGACGATGGTGGAACCGACCGTCACCCCACCGACAGTCACCGAAACCACAGCCGCCACTGCGGCGGTCTGCCCCGCATTGCCGACTTCCGCAGTGACGACGAGGGCCTGTGGTACCTGTGAAATGGCGGGAGGCTGGGTAGTGAGGGTGCCTTCACCAACGTAGAGCTCGGCGCCCGCGGGAACGCCGATGACCTGGAAAGCCGTCGCGAACTGGTTGTCGTCCCGCTTGGACTCTCCGTCGAGGTTGTCGGGGTCGACCACGACGAAGAGCTGGGTGGTTCCTTCAGCGCCGATGGTGGAGATGGGCAGCGAGACGCTCGCGCTACTGCCCGAAGGAATTGGCGCCAGCGTCACGCGTGGCGTCAGTGGCAACCCGTTGAGCCCGTACCCTTGGACGATGGTCGCGTCCGAGATGGCCGCGCCGTCATTGCGCACCGTCACTACTGCAGAGGTCGTCACCCCTGCGACGACAACAGGGCGAGCCACGGAGACTGCGGCTGCGACGAGATTGGGGACTAGCACCTTCCCGAGCGTCGCGGTCGCCATCGCCGTGTCATACGCTCTGGAGTTCCAGCTCCCGTCAGCGAGCTGCTGCCCCACCAGCATGGTTCGCGCCGAGTCCGCTTCACCGGCCGTCAGTCGGTTCCAGGACCAGAGCGAGTCGATGGCGAGCGAAGTAGCGGAGACCGAGTCGACGTCGTCGGCGAAGACGCCGGCGGTCGTCCTGGTCGTCCGAAGGTAAGCGAGGCCCTGCAGCGCAAGCGTCTCAACGCCATTGGGTCGGCTCTGCATCGAGTTGATGACTTCCACGGCACGAGCGGTGGGCTCGATGCGGCTGGGGCCCCCGGGAGTGAAGGACCAACCGCCACTCGGTGACACAAGCGAACCCAACGTCGCCCAGCCGGGCGAGGTCGTGTCGACGGGCCCGACGTAGGACTGAGAGAGCAGCGACAGCGCGGTGTCGAACGCGGTCGCCGTGTAGCCCCAGGACAGGCCGACGCCCGTCACACTCTGCGCCGAGGCCGGCAACACCAGCAGCTTCGTCGGGTCCAGGGTACGGAGCGCGCGAAGCCGGTGGTACGTACCGTCGTTGTCGAGCGGCGCCCCGGCGTTGACGAAAGTGAGCGCCTTGGCATTCGCCGCCGCAACACGCGGGTCGAGGCGAAACGGAGCGAGGGCTTCGACGGCTGCCGCGGTGTCGCGCCACACGGAGCGACTGTCGTCGGACCATGAGCCGTCGGGCTTCTGGGTCTGAAGCAGGTACGCGACCGCGGCTTGCACGCCGGGATTCTGGGCGACCAACCGAGGGGCGAGGTCGACCAGCCCGGTCTCCATCACGCCCTGCCCCTTGGTCAGGAAGAAGAACTCGCTCTGCCACTGTGTGCGGACCGCATCGACGTAGTCGAGCTGCGCTTGCGTCGGGACCTGGCCGGGCGCTGCGAGAATGACGAACGCGGCGCGGAAGGTCTTCTGCGAGTTCGTGAAGTCCGGTGCCCGAGGACCCTCGGCCGCGACGATGTCATCGATGGTGATGGTGCGCGCTGTGGCGTTGATGGTGGTCCCGTCCCGCGGTGGAAGGCTTGTCGCCGAGTAGGGCGAGGCCCCGACTGGCGAGAGCAACGTCATCGGGGGGACCGACTCCTTGGGAGCCATGCCCATCAAGTAGAGTTCGAGCGGCGAGTAGGCATCGCGTGACTTCACTGACTGGTACTGCCCCGGACCCACCTGTTGCCATCGGGAGCCGTAGAGGATGGCTGCGTCGTCGTTGAAGAAGAAGCTCCAGTGCGCCCCTTCGAATCCCAGGAGATCCGAACTGACCTGCCCGGTAGCCGGGTCGCGAAAGTGGGCGTACGCGCCCCACTGATGCATCACCTCGTGCGCGAGAACGGCAATGGGTTGCTCGACTGGAGGCATCTGGCCCCCTGACAGTGACGCGACGTCGATGAAGCTCTTCAGCCGCGCGGGGCTCCCGAAGGTCGCTCCAGAATCGTAGGGGGCGTGGCCGATGCCGGTGACGTTGGAGCGAATGTCCGTATGAAGTCCGGCCACCTCGGTACCGAAGTCGACCGGGAAAATGGGGAAGGCGACGATGAAGTCGTACGCGTCGCGATGTGTCCGCAGGAAGTCCGTCGAGAGCTGCGCACGAGCCGCCGAGTCACGCGTGTACGGGCCACCGGGGTACTGGAGGACGGTTACGTCGCTCGAGTCAGCGAGAGCGATCGCCGACACGAAGGCAGTGAGCGCAAACAGGACTTTCTTGAAGTTCCAGTTCCGCATCACCACCCTCCACCGCCGTTGGAATCGAGACCTTCTCAGTCGCGGTCCAGGGGAGTCAACGCCGACCTAGGCGCACAAGTACCTACTTTGTGGCGTTTTGACGCTCGGCCCACCCTCCATCCAGTCCCGACTGGGCGGCGACCCGGCAACACCATGAGTCTATTAAGAGTCATAAATGAGTCGTTGACGAGGCGTATATGGGTCTGAGAGGGTGTCGTAACTGCCAATTCAGGCAGCGAGGAAAGCCACCCATGCGTACGTCCGAAACGAAGACCCCGAAGTCTCCCGAGCAGAAGCGCCCTACCCGCCCGATGGTCTTGAAGGTGAAGCCGGCCGGCGCCGAGAAGTGGAAGGTGCTGGGCTACCTCAACGTCCGAGAGGACCTCTCGGGCGGCGTGGCGACCCTCATCGCGGCCGATGGTTCGCGCATCGAGAAGGTCGCCATCTTCCCCAACGACAAGAAGCCCACGGCGGCTGAACCTGCGCCCGTCGAAGACTGAGCCCATCGGGGAGCCCGTTGCCGAGTTTGGTGACGGGCTCCTCGCCCTTCAGTTCGTCCTCTCGCTCAATCTCCTCCCCTGCCCTTCTCGAAGGTGGTCCTCATGTCGAAGCTCGAGCCTCTTGCCGCGTTGACCCAGGCGCCGCCCGAAGCACTCATGCAGCAGCGCTCGTTGCGCCACACGGCCCTCGCGCGGATATTGAGTGAGCTGCGGGCGGCCACCTCGTTGGAGAGCGCGCTCGTCGCGCTGAGTTCGCATGCAGAGGTGTTGCTCGCGCTCGGTCGCCATGATGACGCCGCACGTCTGAGTGCCTTCGCTCGTGTGTGGTGGTCGCCGATGTCGGTCGACTGCGGCGCGAGGCCGTTGAGCTCGACGTGCTCCTCGAGCAGCGTGGCGAGCGGGCTGATCAGCCGCGCTGATCAATTCGGCTGATCCCCTGCTGATCAGCGCGGGGACATATGGTAAGGCGATGTATGGTCACGCCAGCGAGGCTGTGACTGAGGGGTCGAGATGACGAGTCGCGCGCACTTACGGGATGCGTGTGCCGTTGACGGCGACCGAAGGATCCGCCCGCCAGCCTCTCAACTCAACTTTCCGGCCGCGAACATCGCGCGCCGCAACCCGCAGCCGAAGCACCACGGAGCCAGGTAACGACAAAAGGAAAGGCCGTCTCGAGCTCGAACTCGAAACGGCCCTGAAACTTCCAGAACAGCGGGATTTGAGAGCCCCGACTGAGAAACCGCAGTGACGCGGCCGCTCAGGCACCTTCTTCATACCACGAAGGCTGTGCCTGTCCAGCGACCGCGAAGGAGATTCGTGTGTCGAAAACAGGCCCCAACGGCCCGTCACAGGACGTGAGGCAGGGACTCCTCTTCCGCACCCTCTTGAAGGGTCGCGAGAAGAAGCTGGGTCGCGGCCTGACGGCTGAAGAGCTCGTCGAACTCGAGCAGGCGGCCTCGCGCACGGCCCAGGCCGGCGTCCACACCGCCAGCAAGCGCTCCGTCTCGGAAGCTGCTCGCGCCGCCGTTGCGGCGCTGCCGAAGGCTCTCCCAGCTGCTCTCCTGAGCGGCCCCACCCTGCCCCACCGACTCCCTCGGGACCCCTCACGTAGCCGGCGAGACCTCGACGCGAGGCAGCGTCGTCGTGCTGGCCGAGTCGTCGCTGACGTCCGCGTCCTGCTGGCGATGGCGATTCGCGAGGGTCGGGACCGCAAGGGCCCCCAGCTCCCCGCATACGCCCGCCGCTGCAGCGCCATCTACATCCAGCAGGACGACCTCGAGCCCTTCATCCCCGATGGCTGGGGCGCGTCCTTCCCCGCCGAAGCAGGCTCGATGGGCCGGGCGATGGGGCTCCCTCCGTTGGCAATTCCGCTCCTCTGCCTGCTCGAGTGGACCTCTTCGTTCCGCCCGGCGATGACGAAGGACACCCACAGCTGCGGGGCTGGCTTCCAGGTCTCGTTGGACTGGCTGGCCAGGAAGCTGGGCTGCACGCGCGTCTGGGTGCAGGCCCTCATCAACCGCCTCGACCCCTACGCCCAGTGGCGCCGCGACATGCTGGCCACGCGTCGGGAGAATCGCCGCCGCCTTCGCAGCAAGAAGCACCCGGTGCAGCTCCCCGAGCGGCCAACTGGCATCGCCTACGTGCACCGCTTCCGGCGGCTCAAACGGTACGAGGACACCTGCCCTGAGGCTGCGCGCAGGCGCATCTGGATTGACGCTGACGGGAAGCCGCACGTCTACGTCGACGTCCGTGGCGTCGTGTACCTCACCGAGGCCGGGCGACGCGTCCTGGGCCGCCCACGCACGCCCCTGGATGCGAAGTGGGACGTCGACCGACGGGGCAAGCGCACGCGCTGGCTACTGGCTGCGCGCCTTCGCCGGGGCCACGACCTCATGCATGGCAGTCACATTTCCGAAGTCCTCGAAACGAGGGCGGAACTGCTGGCGGCACCCGGTGTGCCCAAAAACTTATCCCCTAACCACCTACCACCAGAGCCTCCGACGAAATCATGAACCCCACACCTCCTCAGCTTTCTAGATGCTCTGGCCCAGAGTCGAGAACGAGGCCCTCCACCACAAGACGCGCCCTGCCCCGCTCGACGACGCCCCTGGCGTCGCGCTCTTCGAGCGCCCTACGGGTCTCGCTGGCGCGCCATGACGGCACCACCTCGCCCAACGGCTGCAGCCCAGAAGGAAAGGCAGACCGATGACTGACCCCGCTCACACCCTTCCAGAAGCCTGGAACCCCGAATTTGCCCTCCTGAGCAGCCTTTTCGACGGTGACACCGCGGCCATTGCCACGGCGTCGGAGGAGGTCTCGGCGGAGGACTTCGCCGACGAGCGAGCGCGGGTCGTCTTCGAGGCGATTCTGGCGCTCGATGCCGGCAGCAAGCCCGTCACCCTGGTCACCCTCGCCGAAGTGCTCCGGGCCCAGGGGCAGTTGGGTACCGCAGGTGGACCCGCCTTCTTGGCCACCCTGCCCCTCTCGAGCGGCTTTGCCCCCGTCGCCGAGTACGCGCGCCTCATTCGGGAGAAGGGCGCCCGACGGCAGTTGCGCCGCGTCTGCCACGAGGTGGCGGACCTGGCCAAGCAGGACGGCGTGGAGCTCCCTGCCCTGCTGGACGAGGCCGGCCGGCGCTTCAACGGCGTCCTGATGGAGCGTCAGCGAGCCAGCTTCCGGCCCATGAGCGAGCTCGTCGCCGACACCCTGGCCATGCTGGACGCCATGCGGAGGGACAACGGCCTGTTGGGCCTCGGGACTGGCTTCCCTGACGTCGACCGTGTCCTCGCCGGCATGCAGCCGGGCGAGCTGGTGGTGGTGGCCGCGCGGCCAGGCGTCGGCAAGACGAGCTTCGGGATGCAGATTGCGGAGCACGTCGCCTGCACCAAGCAGCTCCCGGTGGCGATTTTCTCCATCGAGATGCCTGCAAAGCAGCTGGTGCTGCGCATGGCCGCAGGGCGGGCGCGGGTGCCGCTCGAGCGCATTCGCCGTGGGCGACTCAGCCCTTCAGACGAGGAGCGCATCTCCGAGGGAATGTCGGAGCTCTTCTCGGCGCCGATGCACATCGACGACTCGGGAGACCTCTCCCCGATGGACCTGCGCAGCAAGGCGCGGCGCCTCAAACAGCTTCACCCTACCCTCTCGCTCATCGTCGTCGACTACCTCCAGCTGATGAAAGTGCGTGGGCGCGTCGAGAGCCGCCAGGTCGAGGTCGCCGAAATCAGCCGCTCGCTGAAGCAGCTAGCGAAAGAGCTCGAGGTCCCCATCATCGCCCTCGCCCAGCTGAACCGCCGAGTCGAGGAGCGCAAAGGGCCACCCATGCTGTCCGACCTGCGCGAGTCGGGCGCCATCGAACAGGACGCCGATGTGGTGCTCTTCCTGCATCGGGAGCGCACGGACGACGAGGACGAGAAGAAGCAGAGCGACGACCTGATTCCGGTCGAACTCCATGTGGCCAAGCAGCGGAATGGGCCTCTCGGCGAGGCGCGGTTGCTCTTCGCGGGGGCGTACACCCGGTTTGAGAGCGCTACACGCGAATAGCTGTCTGGATCGCCAGAGATCACTCCACGGAGCGAGACATGGCGGGTCCGTCACACTGCTCTGCCGCTCTGCCGCTCTGCCGTCCTGCCGCTCTGCCGTCCTGCCGCTCTGCCGCTCTGCCGTCCTGCCGCTCTGCCGTCCTGCCGCTCTGCCGTCCTGCCGCTCTGCCGTCCTGCCGCTCTGCCGTCCTGCCGCTCTGCCGTCCTGCCGCTCTGCCGTCCTGCCGCTC
>CAIWFK010000045.1 GCA_903911905.1 uncultured Myxococcales bacterium | reverse complement strand
TTGATTTCCAAGCGAATGTCGTCGCCGTCGCCGATGTGCGGCTTCACCGTCAGCTTGAGCTCGACCTTCTCGCGCGAGATGGAGCCGGTCAGCGAGGTGAGGTTCGCCGCGCTGGTGTTGCCCGCCGCGAGCAACGAGGCCAACTGCGAGGTGTTGGTGCCCAACTGAAACGGCACGCGCTGACCGACCGCAATCTCGGCTTCCTTGTTGTCGGTGGTCAGAATGTGCGGCATCGAGAGCACGTTGACGTCCGAATTGCTCTGCGTGGCCTGCACCGTCAGCCCGTACGACGCGAGGTCCAGCCCCAGCAGCTTGCCGACGGTCGCCAGCACGGGCCCCTGCAAGCCGAAGAGCAACCCCGAACCGGTCGCCAGCGAGCTGAGCGAGAGCGACGACAACCCGCCGCTCGGCTCGGAGCCCACCACGAACGAAGTCGCCGACGAGCTGCCGCCCACCCCGTGCACCGAGACGCCGAACTGCGAATCGCGCTCGAGGTTCACCTCGAGAATGAGCGTCTCGATGAAGACCTGCCGCACGGGTTGGTCCAGTTCGTCGATGACCTTGGCCAGCGCCCGGTAGTCCCCCGCACTCGAGACGATGAGCAGGGCGTTGAGCGACTCGCTGACGCTGATGCGCACCTCGCCCAGGGCTCCGTCCTTCATCGGCGCGCCGGTCTTCGCCTTGCCGTTCTGCTGGGTCATCGCCTCGAGCGCGGTGGCGACCTCCTTGGCGTCGGCGTTCTTGAGCTTGTGCACGCGCGCTCGGCTGTCACCGGGCACGTCGACGTCGAGTTGCTCGAGCAGGCCCTCGGCGCGCTCCACCAGAACGGGAGACCCGGCCAACAGCAACCGATTGGTGCGCTCGTCGGCCACCACGGTCAGAGTCTCGGGGTTCTTCGTGCCCGGCCTGGGCGCGAGCATGCGCTGCACCTTGTCGAGCAGCTCGTCGGCGGCGGCGTGCTTGACCTGCACCAGCTTCATCACCTCGTTGGGCGGGCGTGGCACGTCGAGCTGCGCGACCAGTTGGGCCAGGCGCTGTTGGTTGCTCGACAGGTCGGTCACCACCACCACGTCGGGCGGCACGCTCACCAGTTCGCCACCCTGGCTCAGGAAGCCGGTGAGCACCACGCGCAGGGGCTCGAGCTCGACGTGCTGCAGGTGGAAGAGCCGCGTCACCATTTCGTTCGGCGCCGGGAAGGCCTCGCCCTCGAGCACCAGCGGCACCTGGAACTGCTTGGCCCGCGGCTTCTCGATGATGCGGGTGAACCGACCCTGGCTGACGGCCGCGAAGCCGTTGGCGTCGAGCGCCGCGAGGAAGGCCGCGTAGAACTGCTCGGCGTCGAGCTTCACCTGGCCGTTGTCGGGGCCGATGATGCTGATTTTGCCCTTCACGTTCTCGGCCAGCAGGAAGCTGCGGCAGGTCGCGTCGCTGACGATTTGCACCAGCTTCTCGAGCTCGACCCGCTCGAAGTACGCAGTGAAGCGCGCGGTCTTGCGCAGCTCGACACAGCCCTCACGCGGCTCGGCCAGCACCACCGACGACGCCACCAGCAGCAAACACGTCACGACACGCATGCAGCACCCGCTCTTCAAGCGAAGTGCCAGCGTGTGGTTGCGGGCGATTGCAGCCGGAGAATCGCCCCGCTCGCGACAAACTGTCATCGCGCCCTGCTAGACACGGCCTTCATGACCGAGACGACGTTCGCGACCTGCATGCTGTGCGAGGCGACCTGCGGCGTGAAGGTGACGGTCGACGGTCAGAAGCAGGTACGCATCGAGGGCGACGAGGCCGACCCGTTCAGCCGCGGCTACATCTGCCCCAAGGCCACGGGGCTGGACGACGTGCGCACCGACCCCGACCGCATCACCCACCCCATGCGTCGTGACCGCGCCACCGGGCAGTGGTCGCGCGTGAGCTGGAACGAGGCGCTCGAATTGGCGGCGACCAGGCTGGCCGCGCTGCGCACCGAGCACGGGCCGCACGCGGTGGCCACCTACGCAGGGAACCCCATGGCGCACAGCTACGCCGGACTCCTCGGCGGCGTGGCCCTGATGCAGGCGCTGGGCTCGTATTCGCGCTTCTCGGCCACCAGCGTCGACCAACTGCCGCACATGCTGACCGCGCTCACGCTCTTCGGTCACCAACTGGCGATGCCGGTGCCCGACCTCGACCGCACCGAGTACCTGCTGGTGCTGGGCGGAAACCCGGTGGTGTCGAACGGCTCCATCATGACCGCGCCGGGAATGCGCGACCGGCTCAAGGCGTTGCGGGCCCGCGGCGGCAAGCTGGTGGTCATCGACCCGCGCCGCACCGAGACCGCCGAGCTGGCCGACGAGCACCATTTCCTCCGGCCCGGCACCGATGCCCTGCTGCTCTTCGCCATGCTGCACGTGGTGTTCGAGGAAGGCCTGGGCCGCGATCGGCTCGAGCAGAAGGTGAAGAACGTCGAGGCGCTGCGCGAGGCGGCGAAGGCCTTCTCGCCCGAGGTGGTCGCCGCGCAGGTGGGCATCGACGCGCCGGTGATTCGCCGACTGGCGCGTGAATTCGCCTCGGCGAAGGCCGCCGCCAGCTACCCTCGGATGGGCGCCTGCACCCAGGAGTTCGGCGCGCTCACCGCCTTCCTCGCAGTCGCGCTCGATGCCGTCACCGGCAACCTCGACCACCCCGGCGGCAAGATGTTCACCACGCCCGCGGTCGACGTGGTGGGGCTGACCACCCGCATCGGCATGCGCGGCAGCTTCGGCAAGTTCCGCACCAAGGTGCGCGGGCTGCCCGAGTTCGGCGGCGAGCTGCCCGTGGCGGCGCTGGCCGAGGAAATCGAGGCCGATTCGCCCACCCGCATTCGCGCGCTGGTCTCCATCGCCGGCAACCCGGTGCTGAGCGCTCCCAACGGCGCAGCGGTCGAGCGGGCGCTCGGCAAGCTGGACTTCATGGTCGCGATCGACCTCTACCGCAACGAGACCACCCGCCACGCCGACCTCATCTTGCCGCCGACCTTCGGGCTCGAGCGCGACCATTACGACCTGGTGCTGTACGCGTTGGCCGTGCGCAACACCGCGCGCTACGCGAAGCCGGTCTTCGCGCCTGCCGGTCAGACGCGCCCCGACTGGGACATCATGACCGACCTCGCGCGGCGCATCGCGCTCAAGCGCGGCCGCACGCGCTTCGTGGCGGGGATCACCGCGCTGCGACTGTTGGGTACGCGGCGGCTGCTCGACCTGCTGCTGCGCGCCGGGCCGCACCGACTGTCCCTGGCCGCGCTCGAGCGGGCGCCGCACGGCGTCGACCTGGGCGCGCTGCAACCGCGACTCGACGTGCTGCGCAAGGGTCGGCTCATCGACCTGGCCCCGAAGCGCTACCTCGACGACGTGCCTCGGCTGGCGAAGCTGTTGGGCCGTGACGCACCGCCGCTGACGCTCATCGGCCGGCGCGGGCTGCGCTCGAACAACTCCTGGCTGCACAACGTCGAGCGGCTGACAAAAGGCCCCAACGGCTGCACCCTGCTCATTCACCCCGAAGACGCGGCCGCGCGCGCGTTGAAGACGGGCGACGAGGCGCAGGTCACCTCACGGGTGGGCTCGCTGCGCGTCGAGGTCGAGGTGACCGAGACCATCTCGCGCGGCGTGGTCAGCCTGCCGCACGGCTGGGGCCATCACCGGGAAGGCACGGCGCAGCAGGTCGCGCGCGCGCGTGCCGGCGTGAGCGTGAACGACCTGACCGACGAGACCTTCCTCGACGCGTTGTCGGCGAACGCCGGGCTCAATGGCGTACCGGTCGAGGTCGAGCGCCCCTGAGCGTCAGCTGCGGATGTAGACCTCGAGCTGGTCGATGGTGAAGCGCTGGTCCGAGATGGTCTCTTCGACCAGGTCGCGCATCGACAGCATGCCCAGCAACATGTCGCCGTCGAGTACCGGCAGGTGCCGAATGTCGCGTTGGGTCATCAGCGCCATGCATTCGTCGACGGTGCGCTCGGCACCGATGCAGACCACGCGGTCGGTCATGATTTCGTCGACGCGGGTGTCGCGCGAGCTGCGGTTCATCAGCGCCACCTTGCGGGCGTAGTCGCGCTCCGACATCACGCCGATGAGGTGGCCCTCGGCCATCACCAGCAGCGCGCCGACGTGACGGTCGCTCATCACCTCGAGCGCCTCGAAGACGCTGGCTCCCGGGGTGATGGGGACCATGGAGTGCGACGTGTCGTTCAGCACCTGACGAGCGGTCTTCATTGTGGGCTCCCGACGTGACCTGCACGGACCACTGTGGGCGCAGGTGGGCACGGAAGGAAGGGCCCGCGCGATGACGCGAGGTGACGTGATCGCACCCGCCGATGCGCTCAGAGTGTCACGTCGCTCGCCTCAACTGCAGATGTAGCCTTCGAGCTGCTCGATGGTGAAGCGCTGCTCGGCCAGCGTCTCGTCGACCAGGTCGCGCATCGACAGCATGCCCAACAGCCTGCCGTCGGCGAGCACCGGCAGGTGGCGAATGTGGCGGTCGCTCATCAGCGCCATGCATTCGTCGACGGTGCGCTCGGCGTCGACGCACACCACACGGTCGGTCATGATTTCTTCGACCCGGGTGTCGCGCGAGTTGCGATTCTTCAGCGCGACCTTCCGCGCGTAATCTCGTTCGGACATTACCCCGATGAGCTCGCCCTCGCGCAGCACCAACAGGGCGCCGAGGTGGTGGTCGCTCATCACCTCGAGCGCGTCGTACACGCTCGCGTCCGGGGCGATGCTGATGGTGGACTTCGGAACGACGCTCAACACTTCACGGGCAGTCTTCATGGTGTTTCCCCCGATGCGTGAACGGCCGGGCCGACTCTCGGCCTGCCTCGCGCGTGAAGAAAGGGGCGACCCGCACTTCGAAATTGCCATGACGCGGCTGGCCGTGAACGCGGCGCATGGGGGGCGCAAGGTCGATGATTCGTGCCGCGTCGAGCGTCGTCGTTCAGCGCAGCCGCTGGCCGATGATGCGCTCGAACACCGCGAGCACCGCCACGTCGGACAAGCCGAGGGCCTTCGCCTTCTGGGCCAGCCGCGCCCGCATCGCACCCTCGCGAGCGGGGTCGACCTGCGGGAGCGAACGCTGCGCCTTGAGCGCCCACACCTGGTCGACCAGGGTCGCGCGCTCGGCGAGCAATTCGACCAGCCGCTCGTCGACCCGGTCGAGGTCGGCGCGCAGCTCGTCGAGCGAGCTCATCGCGCCTCCACGGTCCGCATGGTGCCGGCGGTCACGCCGAACTGCTCGTGCGCGGCGATGCGCTCGTTGAGCTGCGCGGGCGTGAGGCGGCCACCGATCAACTCGCGCCACGCGCGCAGCACCGCTTCGGTGGTGGCGCGGTCTTCCTGCACGAACTCGGCGCGAAACCGTCGCACGCCGGCCTTCAGCAACTTCGGCACCACCGAGGCCGCGCTCTGGGCCTGCGCGTTGAACACCGTGTTGCGGCACCCCACGTCGACCACCACCGGGTGCTGCAGCCCCTTGGGGTCTTCGAGCGAGAGCTGGTGCCGCTCGCACGGCCGGCCGCAGGTGCGGAAGTCGCGACCATGCGAGAGCGTGTGCGCGTACACGCAGTGCTCGGTGTGGAAGGTGGCGATGTGGTGGTGCACGGCCACCGTCAGGCGCTCGGCCGGCAGGTTGGCCAGCATGGCGAAGAGCTGCCGCTCGTCGAGGTCGTGCGCCGCGGTGAGCGTGTCGGCACCCAGGGCCAGCAGGTGGTGCGCGGTGACGGAATTGGTGACGTTGAGCGAAAAGTCGCCGTGCACCAGCAGGTCGCTCTTCACGCGGCTGAAGTGCACCAGCGCGCCCCAGTGCCGCGCCAGAATCGCGTCGGGCTTCAGGCGCTCGAGCCGCGAATCGACGCCCGCTTCACCCGGCTTCTGAATGCGGGTGGTGGCGATGGTCACCGACAGCCCGGCCTCGCGCGCGCGCAGCACGGCCTTCTCGAGCCCGACCAGCTCCATCCAGTCCAGCTCGACCTCGGGGAACTTCGCGGCGATGACGGCTTCGAGCTGCTCGGCCCGACGCACCAGGGGAAGGACGCGCGCCGGTTGCTCCACCAGGGGGCGACGCGCCTGCAGCGAGCGGGCCTGGCGCACCACCTCGGGGGTCACCGCGCCGGGAGTGACGAGGTGACGATGCGTCTCGAGCACCCGGGCCTCGAGCGAGGCGACCACCTCGCGCCGCAGCGCCTTGAGCGCGCTGACCGGCACGTGGAGCCCAGGCGCCAGCGAGTCCATCACCACGCGCTCCAGGCGAAACGGCGTGCCGCCCATGGCGCCCAGCTTGTCGGCCAGCAGTTCCAGCGTCAGGCCCGCGCCAGTCGAGGGCGCGAGCAGCTCCGTCGTCTTCGCCTGCACCGAGACGCCGCGTGCCTCGAGCGTCACCTCGAGCGCGGTGCCGAGCGCGCCCGCCACGCTGAGCACCAGCGGAATTCGCCCCGCCGGACCACGTTTGCCGTCTTCGACCGCGGCGGTGGCTTCGCCGGTCAGCCGCGGGTCGCTCGAGAGCCACACCTTGTCGCCCGGCTGCACCTGCGAGAGGTCGGGGCCCGGGCGACCGAAGCGCAACCACCAGCCACCGTGCGCCGGCTCGACCCCGAAGAGCGGACCGCCCGGCTCCTCCTGCTGCGGGCGACCGGTGTCGAAGCCCACGCCACAGCCGGGCACCGGCTCGGGCAGCTCCATGGGCACGCCACGGGAATCGTGCGCCGAGGCGCCGCCGATGACGGGCAGCGCAACCTTCGTCACCCCCTCGGGGCCCTTGCCGTCGCGCAGCGCCGCGCCACCGGAAGCCTGGCGCTCGACGGTGCGCACCCGTACCGCCCCGCCCTTCACCTCGGCCACCTCGCCCAGCAGCGCGCCGCGATTCTTGGGGAAGCGACCTTCGACCAGGTCCTGGTGGTCGCTGCCGCCGAGGAAGCCGTCGGAAAAGCCGCGCGAGTAGGCGACCGCCATGCGCCCCAGGTCCTGCTGCAGGGTGCGCTGTGCGTCGGCTTCGTGGGTGCGCCTGGCCGCCACCGCGTCACGCCAGCGGCGGTAGCCCTGCACGGTGCTCATGACGTACGCGGGGCCCTTGAGCCGGCCTTCGATTTTGAGGCTGCTCACGCCGATGTCCGAGAGCGCCTCGACCGCGCGCGCCCCGGCCAGGTCGAGCGGGCTGAGCAGGTACGCGACGTCACCCAGGTCGCGTGACTGGCCGTCGACCACCAGGCGGTAGGGCAAGCGGCACGACTGCGCGCACTGGCCGCGGTTGGCCGAGCGACCACCCCAGGCCTCGCTGGTCAGGCACTGCCCGCTCCACGACATGCAGAGCGCGCCATGAATGAAGACCTCGAGCTCGATGGGGCTGGCGGCCTTGAAGGCCCGAATCTCGTCGATGGACAGCTCGCGCGGCACCACCACCCGCGTCGCGCCCAACTGCCGGGCGAACTCGGCGCCCTCGGGGCTGCTGATGGTCATCTGCGTCGAGGCGTGCACCTCCATCGTCGGCGCGAGCGCGCGGGCCAGCAACGCGACCGCCGGGTCCTGCACGATGATGGCGTCGACGCCGCTGGTGGCGCACGCGCGCAACACCTGCTCGACGGCGGGCAACTCGTGCTCGAAGACCAGGGTGTTGGTGGTGACGTAGGCGCGCGCGCCGGCGCGGTGAATCTGGTCGCAGATGGCGGGCAGTCGCTCGACCGAGAAGTTGGTGGCGCGGGCGCGGGCGTTGAGGCCTTCGTCGAGGCCAAAGTACACCGCGTCGGCGCCGGCCGAGAGCGCGGCCGCCAGGCTGTCGTCGTCACCGGCCGGGGCCAGAATCTCGGGTACGCGCATGCCGGTGCTATCGCCCGAATCACCGACCGACCGCAAGCCGGTCGCTCGCGCTAGGTGGGGTGGCCCAGCTCGACCAGCGCCACGCCCGCCGCCACCAGCGCCACGCCGAGCACCTGGGGCCAGGCCAGCACTTCGGCGAAGGCCAGTCGGCCCACCAGCGCGACGGCCACCACCCCGATGCCGGCCCAGATGGCGTACGCGGTGCCCAGGGGCACACCCGCGGCAAGGGTCTGCCGCAACATCGCGAAGGCCAGCAGGTAGCCGACCACCACCGTGACGATGGCCCACACCGGCGGTTTGTCGCCGCTGGCGAGCTTGAGGCTGCTGGTGGCGGCGACTTCACTGACGATGGCGATGGCGAGGAAGAGGTAGCCCACCGCGACACGATAGCGCCGCGCGCACCCCGCCGCCGGGCACCGCGAATCTCGACGCGCCGTCGACGGTCGGTCGTATGGTTCGACCCATGCTGCTTGCGTTGGTGCTCGCCGTGGCGCCCATCGATGGTTTCGTCGACGGCGCGCCGCCAAGTCGACCACTGTCGACCCCGCGCGCGGCGGTGGCGCTCGGCCCGACCTGGTTCCTCGACCCGACCTGGACCACGAAGACCAACGGCGTGCTCGAGGTCAGCGTCGAGGGCGCGCGGTCCTTCGAGCTTCCGCTCGCCGAGGGCCCACTGGCGGGGCTGGCGTGCCAACTGAGCTCGAAGACGCCGCTGGCCTATACCCGCCTTCGGCTGCCGAGCGCCCCCTGGCTGGTCGACGGCAAGACGGTGACCTACGCGCCGTTGCAGACCAGGCCCGACAAGGTGGTGCTCACGCCCTTCTTCTCGAACGTGGCGAACAAGGACCCGGTCTTCGAGACGCTGTTCGCGGCCATGACCATGGGCGCGTCGCTGGTGCGGTTGATTCCCGACCAGGCCCACGACGTGACGGTGGTGCTCTCGGGCCCGCCGCCGTGGCACGGTGCGGGCGGCGGCGTCGAGGCCACCTGTCGGCCGGTGACCCGCGAGCAGGTCGACGCACTGGCCAACGACCTCGTCGCCGGCCTCGAGCACTGCACCGAGCGGCGCTGCGTGGCGCGAGGGGCCGCGCTGCTCGGGCCGTGGGATCCGCGGGTCGAAGTGAACGCGCGTCGAATCAGTGGTGAGCAGGAAGCGCGACTGGCGGAACGCTTCGCCGACGCCGGGCGGCAGCCGACCAGCCTGACGGTCCTCGACGCCAGGCGCTGTGGCACCCGCTGCGTCGCGCTCACCGTGCGCAACGACCTGCCGGTGCCGGTCGACCTCCTGATTTCGGGAGGCGTCGATCGCGCGGGCACCATCTTCTTCCTGGGCAGCGAGCGCTCGTTGCGTCCCTCGGGCACCACGGTGGTCCGCATCGACGTGCTGGGCGACGGGAAGATCGTCTGGCCGCTGCTGCTCGACGTCGACGAGGGCACCGTCACCCTGCCCCTGCCCGCGCAGGCCCAGGTGCGGGACTGGTATGTCGAACTGGGCGCGCCCACCAGGGTCGGAACTCGCTGGCAGGTGAGCGCCGCCGTCGAAGCGTTCGGGCCCTCTGGCCCCACGACGCTCGACGTACTCTGGCGCACCGGCGCGCCGCAATTCACCGATGGGTGGAATGGGTTGCGGGAAGGCGCACCGTTCGCGCGCAGAGCGGGTCTGCTCGAGTTCCCTCCAATCGACGGGGTGGGCGACGCACCGCCGGTGGCCGTCAGACTGCGCGTGCTGGGGAAGACCTTCGGCGTCGTGGTGCCGTGAGGGGCCGGCGAAAGCGCATGTCCCACCGATGAGCTGGCGCGTGTCGAACGCGCATGGACCAGTGGGCGAAATAAAGCGAGGCCATGTCGCACGGCCGCGCGTGGGCGGGTCTGGCCATTGCGGTGGTCGGCCTGGGTCTGGGCTTCGCGCTCCGACGTGCCTCGCTGCAACGCACGCGGGTCGCGGCCCTGTCGTTCGCGGCGGTCGCGCTCGCCCTGGCGCTCGTACGGGCCTTCGACCAGGCCTGGCTGGCCGACGACGCCTTCATCTCGTTCCGCTACGCGCGCAACCTGGCGCATGGCGATGGGCTGGTCTGGAACCCTGGCGAACGCGTCGAGGGGTACACGAACTTCTTGTGGACGGTGGTGTTGGCGGCAGGTGAGCGGCTCGGCGTCGCCAGCCCGTACCTGTCGACCGCACTGTCGGTGGGCTCGGTGGTGGCGCTGGTGCTGGTGGGAACCCGGGCCCTGACGCGGCCTGGCTGGGTGCCCCTGGGGCCCGTGTTGCTGGCGGGCTCGCTGCCCTTCCTCGAATTCACCACCTCGGGGCTCGAGGCCGCTTCGGCAGCAACCTGCACCGCGTTCTCGGCGTTGTGGCTGCGCGACGAACGAGGCCGACCCTTCGCGGCGTGGTGGGTGCTGGTGGCGGCGCTCTTGCGGCCCGACCACGTGCTCTTCTTCGTACCGATGGTGCTGGTGCAGGCCCGAGCCGGGCGGCGCGCAGTGGGGCACACCGCCGGTGCGGGCCTGGCGTGGCTCGCCTGGTGGTGCGGTCGCTGGGCCTGGTACGGCGAATTCTTTCCCAACACCTTCCACACCAAGTCGGGAGCCGACTCGAACTGGGCGCAGGGCCTCGTGTACTGGCAGGACCTCGCGCTGACGACCCAGGTGTGGCTGTGTCTGCCCCTGGCGGGACTGGCCGCGGTGTGGCTGATTCGACGAGGCGAGCGCGCCGGGGCCTTCGCCTTTCACGCGACCGCGGGGGCGTCGCTCTTCGCGCTCTACGTCTGCCGGGTGGGCGGCGACTTCATGGAATATCGCTTCGCGCTCACCAGCTTCACCCTCACCGTCCTCGTGCTCGACGGGGTGGCCGCGCGCACGAGTGCGCGTGGTGCCTGGGGCCGGCTGGTGGCCGCGAGCCTGCTGTTGCCGCTCGGGGTGAGCGCGGCGCTGGTGCAGCCCCGCGAAAAGCAGTGGCTGCTGGCGCGGGAATCGAGCTTCTACCCGGTCACGTCGTGGTTCCCCTTGGTGGTCGACAGCGGCTCGTTCCGTCAGGGGCAGGCGCTCGCGACGTTGCCCGACCAGGGAGCCCACGCGCCGCCCATCGCCATCGGTGCCATTGGCATGGTCGGCTACCTGACGCGCCTGAACATCGTCGACGCGCTGGGACTGACCAACGCGACCATCGCCCGCAAGGCCGTCACGGTGCGCGGGCGGCCGGGGCACGAGAAGGTGGCGACGACCGACGAACTGCTCGCGGCGGGGGCCCAGTGGGCCATCGAGCCGGGCTGGCCCGAGCTCGCCGACCTCACCCGCTTCACGGTGAATGGGCAGCCAGTGTACCAACTGCGAGCCTCGGCCTGGATGCGCACGCTGACGCCGCCTCCCGCCTCGACCCGGCTGTTCACCGCCGCCACGTCACGCGAAGACGCGCTGAAGCTCGAGCGCGGCGTGCACGAGCTCTTCCTCGACGAGCCCGACACCGTCGCCGCCTTCCACCGACAGTGGGCCCTGATGCCCGAACACCTGGCGCAGACCGGGGCCGGTCGGGTGACGATTGCGGGGCCGTGCACCGATGGTGCGAAGCTGCATGCGTGTGACGGGCAGGACTTCGTCTGCGAGCACCACCGCTTCGACCTCACCACGACCTGCGCGCAGCTCGTCGAACCCGTGCTGCTGGAGTCGACCAGCTCGCCCGCGGGGCTGGTGGCCTGGCTTCGAGCCACCCACGCCATTCCCCTGGCGGGGTCGTCGTTCGACGACGAGGCGGCCTTCGATTCCCACTCGGTGGTGCGTGAAGGCACGGCCTTCACCGTCACCACGGGACCAGTCGCCAACCAGCAGCCCGTCTCAGGTCAGCAGGGGCGCGGCTTCGTCAACGGCTTCGCGAACGGCGATTCGGCAACGGGTCGACTGACGCTGACCTTCCACGTCGAGCCGGGCCGACCCGTGGTGCTCTCGGCGCGCTTCGGTGGAGGCGCCAACTGCGACCAACTCTTCCTCGAGGTCGACGGCCACCGGGTCTGCGGTCGCGACGACGAGGTGTTGCGGACTGCGGTGTTCCCGGTGACGCCGGTCACCGACGAGTTGGTGGTGACCGTGGTGGACTCGGCGACCGGCGGGTGGGGCCACGTGCTGCTCGACGACGTGCAGGTCTGGTCGGTCAGGGAGCCGGAGTCGGAGCGGCAGCAGGAGGCGCGACGGCCGGCGTGGCCTTGACGACCACCTCGAGCTCGACCTCGGCGCCAATCATCACGCCCGGGCCGTAGCTGATGCCCAGATCGTGACGATCGAGCTTCGTCGTCGCGTGCGCATTCAGCTCGCTGGCGCCAGCGGCGGGCGTGGGCAGCGTCACGTCGAGCACCACGGCGCGAGTCACGCCATGCACCGCGAGCTGGCCCGTCACCTTGAGCGCCCCGCCAGCGCCCTTCTCGACGGTGGTCGAGGTGAAGGTCGCACTGGGAAACTTCGCGATCTCGAAGAAGTCCTTGTCCTTCAGGTGCGCGTCGCGCTTGGCATCACCCGACTCGATGGTGCTCAAGTCGATGGACGCGGTGACCTTCGAGTGGGTCACGTCCTGCTCGTCGAGGTGCAACTGGCCGGTGACGGTGCCCAGCGTGCCGTGCACCGTGCGAAACACCATGTTGCCGATGGCGAAGCGAACCTGCGAACCCTTCGAATCGAGGGCCCAGTCCGACGCGTGGGCGTCGAAAGCGAGACCGAGCGAGACGACACTGCAGGCGAGAACGAGGGTACGGCGCATGTACGGACTCCTGGGTGAAGGGCGAAAGAAGCTGAGGCTCGTCGGGCTCGAGTTTCAGGCGGCAGGTCGGCCTTCGACCGCCGGGGCCCGCAACGCCGCGCGCAGCCCCGACGCCGCCTTGTCACCGAGGCGCTCGAAGGCCTTCGCCAGCAACGAATCGAACACCGACAGCGGCCCGTTGAGGGTCAGCTTCGCGTCGTAGGTGACCTTCGCGCCCGTCGCAGAAGGTTCGACGCGCACCTCGTCGACCGAAGTCAGGAACGCGGTCTTCGCCACCAGCACGAAGCGGCGCGGCGACTGGAATTCGGTGGTGGCGTAGCGCATGACGGTGGTGGTGCCGGCCTCGACGGTCAGCTCGTAGATGGTGCCGAACGCGGGAGCCTCGCCGCGGACCCGCACCGCGCGCTTCACCCCCGGGTCCCATTCGGCAAAGCGCGTGACGTCGGCCATGAAGGCGAAGGCGGCTTCGGGCGAGAGCGGGGTTTCGACGGAGGTGACGTAGCGAGCCATGGCGCCGTCGTTAACGAGCGCCTCGACGAAATGCTTGGCGATGGGTGTCATGGCGAAGCGACGCCCACCGCCGGTGCGATTTGCGTCGGCTGCTCGTCGGACCTACGAAAGGCTGAATGCGCGCCAGCTTCGCCCTCCTGTTGCTCGTCGGCTGCGCTGGCAACGTCGCAAACCCCTGCCCGGTCGGCGCGCTGGGCTGTGACTGCACGCAAGGGGGCGGCTGCGACCCCGGCCTGGTCTGCGGACCCAACCGCTCGTGCGCTTCACCAGAGCGAATCGACGCGGGCCAAACCGACTCGGGAACGCCCGATGCCGGCATGTCGGGCGCCATGCTGTGGAACAAGTCGAGCGGCGGCGGCGCGGGCAAGACGGCCCTCTTCGACACCGTCTCGCGGGCCGTCGAGTTCGTGCAGCACCGACCCGTCACCGCGGTGGGCGACACCTTCACCAACGCGCTGGGCCGCACGGTGACGGTCGACCGCCCGGCGGGCACCGTCGTCTTCCAGTAGAACGTCGGCATGACTCGTCTTCGTCAGGGCCTGCGCATTCTCTGGCTGGTGCACGTGGGGCTGGGGCCCGTGGTACTGGTGCTGTTGCTGCTCTCGCCTCCGTGGGTCATCGGCGTCGGGCGCGCGCAGGACTGGGTCGCCCACGTCGAGGCGCTCGACTGGCGGTGGGCGATGGCCGGGCTGGTCATCGCGCTCTGGGGGCTGCCGCTGGTCGCCGTCGCCGCGTGGCTCAAGGCGCGCACCACCGGCCTCGAGACCGAACGCATTCGCTCGCGCATCGAAGGGCTGCTCGGTGACCGGCAACTGCCCATTTCGGTCGACGTCGACGCCCGCGTGCCGGTGCTGGTCGAAGCGCCGCTGCGCATTCCCATCGAAGTGAACACGAAGCTGGCGTTCGACGAAGAACTCGAAATCGAGACCGACGTGCCGCTGCAGGTCGACCTGCCGCTCGACACCGTCATCGAGACCTCGGTCTTCGGCATCGGCGCCCTCAAGATTCCCATTCGCGCGCGCATTCCGGTCGACCTGGTCATTCCCATTCGCGGAAAGATTCGCATCAAGACCGATGCCCTGCCGGTGCACATTCGCGACGAATGCCTGGCGCAGTTGCCGCCGTTCGAGGTGCCCATCAAGTCGCGGTTCGAGACGAAGCTGGCGCTGCTCGACAACCTGCGCGCTGCGGGCGGTGAGCTGCGCCGTGGCGTGGGCGAGGTCTTGAAGGAACTCGACAAGCGCTGAAGGGCTTTGCACCTGCACCGGCCCTGGGGTGTCATGCCTGCATGCGGTTCCCACTCCTCGCGCTCTGTTGTGCACTCTCGGCCTGTCCCACCAGCTCGGGGCCCCAGGGCCCGGAAGGTCCGGCTGGGGCCGCGGGACCCACCGGAGCCACTGGCGCGACGGGCCCCGCTGGTCCGCAGGGTCCCAAGGGAGACCAAGGCGACAAGGGCGACCCCGGTCAGGTGGTGGTGGTCGACGGCGGCGTGGTCACCGGGCCACCAGGCCTGCCGGGGGTGAGCGTGCAGGTGACGGCCGCGGGCAGTGCGTGCGACGCGGGAGGCATTCGCGTCACGGCGCCCGACGGCGGCGTCTCGTACGTCTGCAACGGGCTGACCGGCGCGCAGGGCCTTCCCGGTCCACAGGGAGCCACGGGCGCGCAGGGCCCTCAGGGAATCGCGGGCGCACCAGGGCCACAAGGCGCACAAGGAGCGACTGGAGCGACTGGGCCGCAAGGTCCTCAAGGCCCTCCGGGCCCCTCGGGCGGGAGCGGTGGCGGTTCGGGCACCAGCTCGGGCAGCGGAGAGATCGTCGCCTCGTTCGCCGGCTTCACCACCGCGAGCGTCGCGGGCAACGTGGGCAGCCGCGAAGCGATGCACGGCCTGTGCGCCGCGCAATACCCCTCGAGTCACCTGTGCCACGTCGCGGAATACGAGCTGACCGCCCAGACGGTCAGCCCTCCGACTGCGGGCGCCTGGGTCGACGCGAGCAGCGGGCCTGGCGCATCGAGCGCGGGCAGCTCGTTCGACGTGGCCGGCGCCACGCCCGAGAACGGTCGCTACGTCACCAGCTCGTCGAACTGGAACTGCCTGAACTGGACCTCGACCACCAACGTCTACGGAGGCACGTTGCAACCCGCAGGGCTGAGCACCCAGACCTGTGCGACCTCGCGCGTGCTCGCCTGCTGCAACACGCCCTTCCGCGAGGTGTTTCGCGGCGTGACGTCGGCCACCACCACGGGCGCCGCAGGCGGGCGCGCGGCGATGCACGCCTTGTGCGCTGCGCAGTACGCGGGCAGCCACCTGTGCCACGCCGCCGAGTACGTGCGCTCGCACCCCACGTCGCTGTTCGCCGGCGCGTGGCTCGACGCGAGCTCGGTGAACAGCGGGTTCGACGTGTCCTCGGCGCTGCCCAACGCCGGTCGCTACCTCACCAGTTCGTCGAACTGGAACTGCCTGAACTGGACCTCGACGGCCAACGTCTACGGCGGGCTGACCGATGCGACCGGCATCACGACGCAGCCCTGCACCGTGGCGCGCCCCGTCGCCTGTTGCAGTCACTGAACCTGCTGGAATGACGAGCCCTTCGCCCTTCGATGCAAGGGCGCACGCCAGCCTGTGTCTGCCCCTTGAACCCACCGGGAGTCGACCATGCTGCAGACCTTCACCCTCGGCCTCGTGCTGGCGGCGAGCCCACCTTCGCTCAAGCTCGGCTCGGGCTGGCCCACGGTGCTCGACCTGACCCAGGTGGAATCGGTGAGCGTCGGCAACCCCGCGGTGCTGCAGGCCGCGCGGCTCGACGAGCGCCAGGTGCTGCTGGTCGGCAACGCGCCGGGGGTGACGCAGGTGGTGGTCGAGCAGGGCGGCGGTCGCCACGTCGAGTACGAGGTGAAGGTCTCGCGTTGGCTGGGCATCGCCGAGCGAGAACAGCGCGTGGTGGCCGTCGACGTCGACCACGACCAGGTGCTGCGTCTGCCCGGGTTGCGGCGGGTCATCTCGGGCGACCCGTCGCTGTGCGAGGCGGTGCTCGAGCCCGACGACACGGTGCGGCTGGTGGTGCGCAAGCCGGGCATGACCGGGCTGCTGCTGTGGGTCGGCGGTACCGACGCGGCCCATCGCCGCACGCTCATCGTCGACTCGAACGCGGGCGTACAGCGCACCGCCGACGATCGCGACGACGACCTCAGCGAGCCGCTCGATGGTCGCCTCGCGCTCGTCGCGGGCGAACATGCGCGCGTGCCGGCGCCAGGCACCCGGCGCTTCGAATCGCGCGACCCGAGCGTGGTGGTCGCCAGCCTCCACGCGAGTGGCGAGCTGGTGGTCGAGGCGCGCGGCGTGGGGGCCACCTGGGTGCACACCTGGGCCGACGACGGCACCCCTGGGCGCTTCTTCGTGGTCGTCAATCACCACACCGGGTGGGACCCGCATTCCATCGACTGGCTCTTGAAGCTCGAGGCCGAGCGCCGCGAGTCGGAAGCCACGCCGGTGCCGGTGCGCGAGACGAAGTCGGTCGAGACGCCCCACGGGCTCGACGCGCCGCCCGACGCACGCTGACGCACGGTCGAGCAGCCCCCCGGAGCGGCACCGCGGGGCGCTCCAACGCGCTGATGCGCTCGGAGCATGCGCGCTCTTCAATCGCGACGACCAGGCCGCGGCGCAAGGCCCGGGCGCACGGTACCCGTTGGGAGATCGCCCTTCCCGACGATGAGCGCGGCGGTCAGTTGGGCAGCGGCGCGCGCCCGAACTCCGCCATCGGCATCACCCTGAAGCCCAGGTCGAGCGCCCGCAACACCTCTTCGACCCGGTCGAAGAAGGGCCTGGCTTCGGGCGGCGGCGGGTGCGCGACCACCAGCACCACCGTCA
>CAIWFK010000044.1 GCA_903911905.1 uncultured Myxococcales bacterium | reverse complement strand
GGCGGGTGCGCGGCAAGGGCGGGTATCTCGCGCCCGAGCAGGCGGCCGGAGAGGCGCTCGACGCGCGCACCGACCTCTTCGCGCTCGGCGCGACCCTGTGGGAATGCGCGACCGGGCGGCGGCTCTTTCCGGCGGGTGACGACGAGCGCTCGGTGCAGGAAGTCTTCCGCGACAAGAACCCGCGCGCGTCGACGGTTCGAGCCGGGCTGCCGCCGGTGCTCGACGACGTCATCGCCTGGCTGGTCGAGCCGTCACTCAACGTGCGCTGCCCGTCGGCGCGGAAGGCGCTGGCGCGGTTGGCGACCATCGAGCCCGAGGTGCGGGCGGGCGGGCGCGAGGCGCTGCGGCTGGCGCTGCTCACGGGGCCGGCGCCGCAGTCGACGGCCGACGCCACGACCGAGCTTGCCGTGCAGGCAGCGACGCGTCCGTCGTGAGCGGGGCGCGGGCGGCCGTACCGCCTTCGCCGCTTCCCGGGCGCTGGCTGCTCCCTGGTCGAGCGGGCCTTTGCCCCAGCAGTACCTTGCTGATGAACTGGGCGCCCAGTTGAGACATTCGCCGCCTCGCGGGCGACAGGGTGGCCCCCGGGCCCGTCGAAAAGCGACGTCCTGCCAGAGGCAAATGTGGCTGTGAGGCCAGTGGAGTCGGGCGGCTGACGGGCGCCAAACTGGGCGCCCAGTTTGGGTCGGGGGCTTGCCCGCAGGTTCGGGGCTGGGGTAGGTGACGGGTCATGGGTACTGCACCGAAGACCCCTTCGAATCGAATCGCCGACGCGCTGCGCACCTCGATCGTGAAGGGCCAGCTGGCGCCGGGCGAGGAATTTCCCTCGCAGCGCGTGCTCGCCGACCGCTTCCAGGTCACCCGTTCGTCGGTGCGTGAGGCCATGCGGCAATTGGCGGCCTGGGGCCTGGTGAAGGTTCGCCCGGGTGGCGCGACGAAGGTGGCGAACTTCGTCGTCGAGGCGGGGCTCGAGCTGGTGCCGGTGCTGCTCGATGCGGGCGGTGAGGTGACGGGCACCATCATGCGCGACGTGCACGAGATTCGTGGGTTGCTGCTGGGGTGGGCTGCCGAGCGGGCCGCGGCCACCGCCGACGCGGCCTCGATCGCCCGGCTCAACGAACTCGCCCAGCAGATGTCGGCACCGAAGGTGAAGCCCGCGCAGTTGCAGGTGCTCGACTACGACTTCTTCGAGCAGTTGTTGCTCATCACCGGGAACCAGTTGCTGGTCCTGCTGGGGAACGTGGTGCGTGACGTGTACTTCCGCGACGCGAGTCGATTCCTGGCGCTCTATCAGCCCGACATCTTCGAGCCGAAGTACCACCGCAAGGCGGTCGCTGCGATTCGGGCGCGCGACGTCGACGGAGCGGGCGCCGCGATGCGCGCCCACGCGGCCACCGGGCTGCGTCTGCTCAAGGGCGAAGCGTGAGTGCCCTGGCGCGCCTCTGGGCGCCCGACCTGCCCTGGAACGCCCTGCGCCACGGTGGGGGCCCCCGTCACGTCGAGAGCTGGTTTCTGCGGGCCAACCACCCGAGTCGCCCCCAGGCGTTGTGGCTCAAGGTGACCATTCTCGCGCCGGCGGCCGGCCCGGCGGTGGCCGAGAGCTGGGCCATCTGGTTCGACGGCGAGGCGAACCGCACCATCGCCCACCGGTTCACCGAGCCGCTGGGCGCGGCCTCGCTGGCGGGGTCGAGGCTCACGACGTCCCGGCTGGCGCTGCAACTGGGCGCCCAGTTCCAGGTCGAGGGCCGCTTCCCGTCGCAGCTCGGTGCCGAGGCGCTGGCCGCCACGCTCTCGTTCACCAGCACCGGGGCGACTCCGGTGGGCGGGCTCTCGCCGTACCCGGCACCGCTGCTGCGGGCGCCGCTGCCGAAGAACAAGTTGGTGACGCCCTTTCCTTCGCTGCGGGCGCACGGGCGACTCGAACTGGGCGCCCAGTCGGTGTCGGTCGACGGGTGGCTGGCCATGCAGGGGCACAACTGGGGGCCGGCGCACCCGTTCGACTACGCCTGGGGGCACTGCGAGTTTCCCGCCGAGCGCACGGTGGTCGAGGGCTTCACCGGGCGAATTCAGGTGGCGGGTCGAACCAGCCCGCAGTTGTCGGCCCTGGTGGTGCACCGGGCGGGGCGCACCTTTCGCTTCGACCGCCTGTTCGACACCTGGCGGCAGCAGGCGACCTTCGACGGAACGACGTGGTCGGTGGCGCTGCTCGGCGCCGACGCCGAAGCGAGCCTGACCATGAGCGCGCAGGGGCGGCCGCAGGTGTGTCTCGGCTACGACGATCCCGACGGTCATCGCTCGTTCTGCATCAACACCAAGCTGGCGCGGGTCGAACTCACCGTGCGCCCGACCGACGGTGCGAGCTTCACCTGCGTCAGCGAACATTCGGGCGCACTCGAGTTCCTCTCGCGCGCCGCCGACCCCCGCTTCGCCCACGTGGTCTGACGTCGTTGCTTCACCTGAACCAGAGGTTGCGATGCGCTTCGTCGAGACCATGCGCGGTGAGCTCTCCGGCCCCCACGGGGCCCACCCGGTTGCCTTTCACGTGCGCGCCGAACGCCAGCAGCGGGGCACCTTCGCACTGCGGGGGGTGATGCACGCCGGGCCGTGGGCGAGCGAGACGACGGCGAGCGGCTCGCTGACCTTGTCGCTCTGGCCGGCGCGCATCGCCTACGAGGTGGCCTTCACTGCGGCCGACGGTCGGCGGCTGCGGCTGGTGGGCGCGAAGCACCCGACGCCGCGGCGCCCGGTGCACTCGATGTCGTGGTTGGGCGTCGAGCTGCGCGACGAGCGGGACGCGGTGTTGGCCACGGGGTGGCTGGCCTTCGACCTGCTCGACCTGCCGTCCTTCGTCGCGTCGTGGCTGCCGGTGCCGAGTCGGGCCGAGCGGCGGCTCGAGGCGCGGCACCAGGCGGTGGTGCGCGCGGCGCTGGAGTCGGGGGCATGATGCATTCGACCACGCTGAAGCCGGAGGGCCGCACTTCCGCGCGAAGGCGAGCGGGGCTCACGGGGGCGCCCGGTGGTCGCTTCCGGAGCGCCGCTTCGGGCATCGGCCAGCGCACGTGCGGCGTGCGTGGCGGCGCTGAATCTGGAATCGGCGACCCTGAAGGGCCGACTGGCGGTCGTGAAGGCGTGGGTTGCGGCTCGTCGCGAGCAGCCGAGCGACGGGCGCTGGTGACGGTGAAGGAGCGAGTCGCTTGCGCGAGTGCGTTGGTCGCGAGCGTGGTCGCCAATCAGCGAGCGGGCGGGCCCGCCGGCGTTGACGCTGGATTCGGCGACCGTGCCGTTCGTCCACTGCTCGTCACGAGCACCTCGCGAGCAGGTCGTGCTCCGGAGTTCGGCGCCAGCGAGCGAGTGGCTTGCGCGAGTGAGTTGGGCGCCAGACGCGTCACCAATCGGCGAGCGGTCGGCGTGCGTGCTCGATTCGGCGACCACGAGCGAGCCCGGAACTCGCCCGAAGGCGTTGGTTCCGGACCACGCGTCAGCGAGCGGGTGTGCGGTGTACGTGAGCCTCGCGTCGAGGTCGTTCCGCCGGGTGCCGCCCCGCGCGCCCGGGTTCACGGTACTTCAGGCTGGGCCCCCGCGCACGCGACGGGCGCGTGCGCTGCTCGAGGCACCCGGCTCCTCGAACGCAAGGGACGACCCTCATGAGCTGGCTCGAGTCCACCCCTCGTCGGCGTGCCCTGGCCGTGGCCCGCGCGGCGCTCCCGCCCTCGGGTCGTTTCGGTGGCGCCGACGAAGGCACGCTCACCCGTCTCGACGCGATGCTTGCCGATGCGCCCGCGCTGCAACGTGCCTTCGTCTCGGGCCTGCTGGCCATCGACGCCGCGGCGCGCCTGCAGACGGGCCGGCCCTTCGAGGCGTTGCCACTGGGCGCCCAGTTGGGGGTGCTCCGTAGCCTGGGGTCGACCGAAGGCGCACACCTGGTGCTCCGCGGAGTCCTCACCGCGCTCAAGGCGGCCTACTTCGACGACGCGGCCTTGCTGCGCGAGCTGGGGTGCAGTTCGCGCATCGAGAACGCTCCACGGCCCGAGCGGGCGCGCTGGCTCGAGCAGGTGGTGGACGCCTCGACGTTGGGCGACGACGCGCTGACCTGCGACGTGGTGGTGGTCGGCACCGGTGCGGGTGGGGCGCCGCTGGCGCACTCGCTGGCTGCCCGGGGTCACGCCGTGCTGATGGTCGAAGAGGGCCAGTACCACCAGCGCGCCGACTTCACTGGGCGCCCACTCCAGATGATGCGCAAGCTGTACCGCGACGACGGCGCCACCATCGCGCTGGGCAACACGGCCATTCCCATTCCCATCGGCAAGGGAGTGGGCGGCACGACGCTCATCAATTCCGGAACCTGCTTCCGCGTGCCCGAAGCCGTACTCTCGAACTGGCGCGCCGAAGGGCTGACGGACTTCTCTTCCGCAACGCTGGGGCCGTACTTCGACGAGGTCGAGCGGGTGCTGGGCGTGGGCCCCTCGTCGCGGGCGGCGTTGGGGCTCACCGCCGAGGTCATCGCGCGCGGCTGTGACACCCTGGGCTGGTCGCACCACCCGCTGGCCCGGAACGCGCCGGGCTGCGACGGCCAGGGGCTGTGTTGCTTCGGCTGCCCGACGGACGCCAAGCGCTCGACCAACGTCTCGTGGGTGCCGATGGCGCTCGAGCGCGGCGCGAACCTGGTGACGGGCCTGGCCGTCGACCGCGTGCTCGTCGAGCGCGATCGCGCGGTCGGCGTCAGCGGTCTGCACGCGGGCCGCCGCGTGACCATTCGTGCCAGCGTGGTGGTGCTGGCGTGCGGGTCGCTGCTCACGCCGGTGCTCCTTCAGAAGAACGGGCTGGGACGCCTGTCGGGGCAGTTGGGCCGCAACCTGTCGATTCACCCGGCGTCGTTCGCAGTGGGCGTGTTCGACGACGACATCGCCGGCTGGCGGTCGGTGCCACAGGGTTACGCCATCGACCAGTTCTCGAGCGAAGGGCTGTACTTCGAAGGGGCCGCCGTACCGCTCGACCTCACGGCGATGTCGATGACCGGCTTCGGCCCGTCGTTCATGTCGTTGATGGACCGCTTCACCAACCTGCTCACCTTCGGTTTCATGGTGAAGGACCAGTCACGCGGTCGGGTGACGATGGGCGGGAAGGGGAAGCCGCAGATTCGCTACTGGTTGAACGAGCACGATCGCGCCCAGGTGCAGCGCGGCTTCGGGCTGTTGGCGCGTGTGTACTTCGCGGCCGGGGCGCGGGAGGTGCACCTTCCCGTACTTCATCACGAGCGGCTCGAGAGCGTGGCCGACGTCGAGCGCTTCGAGCGCGCCTCCGTCGCGGCCCGCCACGTCGACCTGACGGCCTACCACCCGCTCGGCACGGCCCGCATGGGCGTCGACCCGTTGCGCTCGGTGGTGAACCCGGACCACGAGCTGCACGATCTGCCCAACCTCTTCGTGAGCGACGGGTCGGTGATGCCGTCGAGTCTGGGCGTGAACCCGCAGGTGACCATCATGGCCATGGCCCTGCGGGCGGCCGAGGCGATCGACGTGCGGCTGGCTCGCCTTCAGCGCAAGGCGGCCTGACGCACTCGATGGTCTGCTCGAAGCGCGGCGGAGGCTCTCGAACATTGTCCGACGCTCACGGACTTCAGCGGTCTTCGAATGGCTTCGGGCGTCGACAGTTCTGGGGTCGTTCGTCGTTGCACTCGAACCCCTGCGGGCACTGGAGGTTCGGGTTGCACGGCAGCAGGCAGCGGTGGGGCTTTTGCTTCCTGTCGACGTCCAACTCCACGCACGCCCCCTCGAGACAGCCGCCATCGGGTCGACAGGGTTGGCCGAGGGTCCCGATTGGTACGCTCGGTCGCTCACAGCGGGCAGGGCCGCGACTCTCGTAGACGCAGAACAGGTCGTCGGGACACGGTCGATGCGGTTCGCAGCGCATCACGCACGCGAGTCTCGGCTCGTGCTTCCCGAGCCACGGCCCCTCGACGGCCAGGTCGACGCACTCGCCCTCGCCACAGCCGCCGTCGGGCTCGCAGGGCGCATTGAGCGTGCCGACGGCAGGGGAGGGCGTGTACGCCCGCTTCAGGTCACGAACGAGGGCACACGACGCCAGTCCGACCACCACCATTCCCACCACGCGCCAGCGCATCACTCGACTATGCCGCGACCTACGACGCCGGTCGCGTTCTCGACTTCGCCCATTCCCTCAACTTCGCCACGTCCTCCTCCATCGTCACGGCGAGCGGCGTGGTTTCCTCGATGGCGTTGACCAGATGCCGCGGCTCGAGCTCGCACCCTTCGGCGAAGGCCTCGTACAGCCCGGCGATGACCACCTGCTCGACCTCGGCGCCACTGAACTCGGCGGCCTGCATGGCCAGTTCGTCGACGGGAAAGTCCTTCGCCTTGCGCCCGCGTCGCTCGAGCTGCAGCGAGAAGATGCGTTCGCGCTCGGCGAGCGTGGGCAGGTCGATGAAGAAGATCTCGTCGAACCGCCCCTTGCGCAGCAATTCGGGAGGCAGGCTGTCGATGCGATTGGCGGTCGACACCACGAACACCGGCGCGGTCTTTTCCTGCAACCAGGTCAGCAACGTCCCGAACACGCGCGCCGACACGCCTGAGTCATTCGCGCCGCTCGACCCCGCCAGCCCCTTTTCGATCTCATCGACCCACAGCACCACCGGCGCCAGGCTCTCGACGACCCGAATGGCCTTGCGCAGGTTCTCTTCCGACGAGCCGATGAGCCCGCTGTAGATGCGCCCCATGTCGAGCCGCACCAACGGCATCTTCCAACTGGTGGCGATGGCCTTGGCGGTCAGGCTCTTGCCACACCCCTGCACGCCAAGCAGCAGCACGCCTCTGGGCTCGGGCACCCCGAACTTCCGCGCCGCATCACTGAAGCCGTTCTTCCGCTGGGCCAGCCACTGCTTCAGGTGCGTCAACCCGCCGACGTCTTCGAGCGATTGGTCGGTCGCGAAATATTCGAGCACGCCACTCTTGCGAATGACCTGACTCTTCTCGTCGAGAATCAGCTTGATGTCGTCGGCGGCCAGCCGGTTGTCTCGAGCAATGGCCTTGGCGAACGCGTTCTCGGCCTCGGCCAGGGTCAACCCGTGCACCGCCGAGACCAGCGCTTCGGCCTGGTCGACGGTCAGCTCGACCGTGGCCCGCTTGTTCCGCGTCACCACCCTCGCGATGTCGCGCAGCAGTTGCATCAGGTCGCGCCGGTTGGGCAGCGGCACGTCGATGACCGACACGTCTTTCTCGAGTTCGTCGGGCAGGGTGAGCCGCGGGGCGATGATCACCACCGTGGTGAACGCCGACTTGAGCGCGGTCGCCAATTCGCGCAGCGCGCGCACCACCACCGGGTCCTCGAGGTGCCGGTGGAAGTCCTTGAGCAGCACCAGCGACGGGTTCTGCAGCTTCGAAATCGCCAGCACCGCCGCCAACGGTTCCTGCGTGCCTTCGACCTCGACGCCCCGCAGCGCCCCATGGGCCGCCTTCAAGCCCCGGGTCGCCGACCACTCGACTACGTCCTTGCCGTGGGTCTTGGCGATGTCGCCGAGCATGGCCTCGACGCGCTGTTCTTCCCAGGTGACGAGGTAGAGCAACGGGTAGCGGGCGCGAATGAGGGTGTCGATCTCGGTGATGAACCGGGGCTGGTCGACGGACATGACGCGAGTCTACTGTCAGGGCCGTGGGGGTCTACGTTCGCATCGTCGAGGGAGAGGTGCGGGTCGCGACGCGCGTCGGCGTCCTCCGCCTGCTGGCCCTGCCTGGGGCTGGAAGACGCAGCAATTGCGCTCAGCGCTGGCGACTACGAACTGGCCTGCGTGCAGTGGATCAACGGTAGAGGTTGACGGCGTCGGGTTGTAGAAGCCGACGCATGCTCCGAACCGCACTGTTCCCGGTGTTGCTGTTGCTGGCCTGCGCCACCACGACGCCCGAGACGAAGCCGACGACGTTTCCGCCTCCGGTCAAGGCGCCCGAAGAGACGCACTTCGGTGAACTGGTGCAGCTGACCCACGGCGGCGAGAACGCCGAAGCGTACTGGAGCTTCGACGGTACCCGCGTCTCGCTGCAGCTGCGCGGCGTGAAGGATGACTGCGACCACATCGCGTCGATGCAATTGTTCGAGAACGGCAAGCTGTTGCCGACCCCGAAGGTCACGCCGGTCAGCAGCGGCAAGGGCGCGACCACCTGCTCGCACTACCTTCAGGGCGACGGCGAAATTCTCTACGCTTCGACGCACCTGGCCGGCGACGTCTGCCCGCCGCGCCCCGACATGAGCAAGGGCTACGTCTGGGCCATCTACGACAGCTACGAGATCTTCAAGAGCAAGCCCGACGGCACCGGCCTGACGCAGTTGACCAACTCACCTGGCTACGACGCCGAGGCCACGGTCTGCCCGAAGGACGGCTCCATCATCTTCACCAGCGTGCGCGATGGCGACATCGAGCTCTACCGCATGGACGCCGACGGCAAGAACGTGAAGCGGCTGACCAACACCCCTGGCTACGACGGTGGCGCGTTCTTCAGCCGCGACTGCTCGAAGATCGTCTGGCGGGCCTCGCGCCCCAAGCCGGGCAAGGAACTCGAAGAATTCCAGTCGCTGCTCAAGCAGGGCCTGGTGAAGCCCTCGAAGCTCGAGCTGTACGTGGCCAACGCGGATGGCAGCGAAGCGCACCAGGTCACGTACCTGAACGCCGCGTCGTTCGCGCCGTACTTCTTCCCCGACGGCAAGCGCATCATCTTCTCGAGCAACTACGGCGACCCCAGTGGCCGCGAGTTCGACCTCTGGGCCATCGACGTCGACGGCGCGAACCTCGAGCGCATCACCTGGACCAAGGGCTTCGACGGCTTCCCGATGTTCTCGCCCGACGGGCAGTGGCTGATCTTCGCCAGCAACCGCATGACCGCGAAGGGTGAGCACGACACCAACCTCTTCCTGACGAAGTGGGTCGATCACCCCGCGAAGGTGACGCCCGGTGCGGCCGAGCGAATCCTGTCGGACGTGAGCTGGCTGGCCGACCCCGCGCGCGAAGGTCGTGGCACCGGCACCGCGGGGCTCGAGGCCTCGGGTGCCTTCCTGGAGACGCGCTTCAAGGCGCTGGGGCTCGAGCCGCTCGGAGAGAACGGCAGCTACCGGGTGCCCTTCCAGGTGACGACGAAGGTCTCGGCCAGCGCGGACACGAAGGTCACCGTGGCGGGGCAGGCCATCGCCGCGACCGATTTCACCACCGTCGGCTGGAGCGGGCAGGGCGGCGCGAAGGCCCCCGCCGTGCTCGCCGGCTGGGCCATTCAGGACAAGGACCTGGGCCTCGACGACTTCAAGGGCCTCGACGTGAAGGGGAAGATCGTGGTCGCGCGCCGCTTCGTGCCCGAGCACGAGAAGCTCTCGGCTCCCGACGCACAGCGCCGTGCGGGCGACCTGCGGAAGAAGGCCTTCGTCGCGCACGCGCTCGGTGCGAAGGCGCTGGTGGTGGTCGACTGGCCTGCCGCGCCGAAGGACCCCAAGGCCCCGAAGGAGCCGACGCCCGAAGCCACGCTGCCTGGCCTGCGCCCCGAAGGTTCTGGTGATGCCGGCCTGCCGGTGGTGGTCGTCAAGCGCGCGGCGCTCGAGAAAGTCTGGAAGGATCTCGAGGCGAAGAAGAAGGTCGAGCTCGCGGTGACGGTGGGCCTGGCGTTCGAGAAGACCCCGGCCTTCAACGTGGTCGGGCGCATTCCCGCGGGCGCGAAGGCGGGCCCGGGCGCGGTCATCATCGGCGCGCACTACGATCACCTCGGCTTCGGCGGCCCCAACTCGCTGGCTCCCGACAAGCACGTGCCGCACGTCGGCGCTGACGACAACGGCTCGGGCACCGGCACCCTGCTCGAGATCGCGAAGTCGCTCGCGGAGTCGAAGGCGACCTTGAAGCACGACGTGATCATCGCCTCGTTCGCGGGTGAAGAAGACGGCGTGCTGGGCTCGGCCGCCATCACGGCCAGCAAGCCCGCGTGGCTCACCGGCGCGCTGGGCATGCTCAACCTCGACATGGTCGGCCGGCTGCGCGCGAACACCCTGACCGTGCTGGGCAGCGACACCGCTCCCGAATGGGCGCCCCTCATCGACTCGGCCTGCGCCAACGCGCGCGTCGATTGCCACGCCAGCGGCGACGGCTACGGCCCGTCGGACCACATCTCGTTCTACACGGCGGGCCTGCCGGTGCTGCACTTCTTCACCGGCGCGCACGCCGACTACCACAAGCCTTCCGACACGGCCGACAAGCTCAACGCGGGCGGCATGGCGCAGGTCGCGCAGGTGGTCGCCGACGTCGCGCGCGGCATGAACACGCTGACGTACACGAAGTTGCCTCCGCCGGCGGGGCAGGGCGATGCGCGCAGCTTCAACGCCTCGCTGGGCACCGTGCCGAACTACGGCGGCCCTCCGGCCGGCACGCGCGGCGTGCTGCTCGACGACGTTCGCCCCAACGGCGGCGCCGACAAGGCCGGCATGAAGCGCGGCGACATCATCATCAAGCTGGGCAAGTTCGACATCGGCTCGGTCGAAGACCTGATGTTCGTGCTGATGCAGGCCAAGCCCGGTGAGACGGTGACGGGGGTGGTGCTGCGCGACGGCAAGAAGGTCGAGCTCGAGACCACGTTCCAGGAAGGTCATCGGCGGTAGATGAGCCGCGTACCGGCCCTCGAGCGGCTCCCGCCGGGGACGTCGCGCGGAAGGAGGCCGGCGTGACGACCTTCGAGACCAGCGCCCGTCGTACGGAAGTGATCGCCACGCGGGTCTTCATCGACGCGACCGCCGAGCGTGGAGCGAAGCTGGGGTTCTTCGCCGACGACCGCTGAGCAACTCGGCTTCGAGGTACACTCGAGAGGTCCATGAGCCCTCACGACTTCCGCGAAGCCCTGCTGCAGGTGATGGAGCGCAAGTCGCACTGGGCCTGGCCGCGCTTCAACGCGGGCGAGGTGCCGAAGTCGAAGCTGCACCTGCACCTCGAGCAGGAATACGCGGTCTTCGTGCGCGATTTTCCGGTGTTGGTGGGGCGCGCGTACGTGCAGTGCCCGATTCCGGCGGTGCGCCGAGCGCTGGCCGCCAACCTCTACGAAGAGGAAACGGGAGGGCTCGCCGCTGGCAAGCCGCACCCCGAGCTCTTCCTGGAATACCCGCGCGGTCTGGGCTTCGACCTGAAGCGCTTCGAGCAGGTCACGCTGCTCCCCGCAGCGGCCAAGTACCGCGCCAT
>CAIWFK010000043.1 GCA_903911905.1 uncultured Myxococcales bacterium | reverse complement strand
GCCGCGCACGAAGTCGTCGAGCCAGCTCAGCGCCTGGCGACGCGTGACCGGCCAGCCGAACGACTCGAGCGTGCCCCAACGGCCGACGCCTTCACGGCCGACCCAGCGCATCACCTTGCGCGTCAGCTCGTCGGGCTGGTGCCAGGGAATGGGTGGCAGCTTGACCCCGCGCGCGTGCTGGCGGTTCTCGGTGTCGAAGCTCCACTGCCCGCCTTCGGGCTTGCCCTTCGCGTCGACCAACAGGCCCAGGCGCTGGCGCATCAGCGGGTAGAAGCGGTCCATGCGCAGTTGGCCCTTCTGCTGCCCGGCCCACTCGGCGAACTGCTCGCGGGTGATGAGGAAGTGACCGCCAGGACCACCGTCGTCGTGCACCGTGACGGGGAGCGCTCGAACGCGGTGGTCGACCGCCCATTCGCGCGGCGCGGTGACGTGCATCGACTTCGGCTTCGCCCACTTCGTGAACTGCGCGAGGCCGGTGGCGTAGTCGTCGGCCACGCGGTGCTCGACGTGGAAGCCGGCCGCGCGACGCTCGGCCACGAAGTGCCTCAGCGAGGAAACGACCAGGGTCAGCTTCTGCCGGTGCCAGGGCAGGGCGTTCACCTTGGCCCTCGTCTCGAGAACGAGGAGTTGGCCCTCAGCGGGCGTCTTCGGGAAGGCCGCGAGCGTGGGGTCCTGGTCCCACACGAGCACGGCGGTCACACGGTCGCGACCGGCGGTGGGGCGCTCGGTCGGTTGGTCGGCGGGCAGAGGCGTCGGGTTCACTCCGAGCTCGAATAATCGGGCCCGGGTCGGTTCTCTCGCAGAAGCGCCTGCCCCCGACTCGGTGAGGTAATGGAGGTCCTTCTTCGAATCGACGTCACGCCGCGACCGCGGTGGCACCTCGCTCGCCCCCGGCGATGCACTCGAGCGCGTCGACCGCGGCCCGCGTACCATCTTCGGCGCGAAGCTTCTCACCGAGCGCTGCCGCGCGCGCCTTGACCTCGGGCGTCAGCACCTCGCGCAGCGCGGCGCTCAACCGCTGTGGGGTGAGCCTGGTCGCCGGAAACGAGGTGCCCACGCCCAGCTTCTTCACGCGGTCGCCCCAGAAGGGCTGGTCGGCGAAGTACGAGCAGATGACGGTCGGCACGCCGGCGTCGAGGCTGGCCGCGGTCGAGCCGGCGCCGCCGTGGTGCACCACCGCCGCGCACTTCGGGAAGAGCCACGAATGGTCGACCGCCTTCACGATGAACAGCTCGGCGCCGGCGAAGCGCTGCGCCACGCTCGCGTCGTTCCACCCGCCGCACATCACGAACCGGGTGCCCAGCTCGCGGGCGAGGGCGGTGAGGCCCTGCGCGAACTGCTCGAGGGTGGGCATGGGCATGCTCCCGAAGCCGACGTAGATGGGCGCGGGGCCTTCGCCCAGCCACTTCACCAGCTCGGGAGCGGGGGTCCCTTCGCCCAGCCGCTGCCGCACGGAGGCCTGAAGCTTCACGTAACCAGTCGTCCGGGTGAGCAGGCCGGCGTCGCCAGGGTGCTCGAGCACGTGCGGGCTCCACAGCTGCAGCACGGGCACCTGGTGGTCGGCGGCCAGCCCATAGCCTGTGGCCCGCGGGGCCAGGCCCAGCTGCGCACGGAACGCCGCCAGGGACTTGCCGTGCACGGGCTTGGCGGCCATGCGGAACAAGGCCCACGTCGCGCGGTTGAGCCAGCCGAAGGGCAGCGGCGCGCTGGTCACGAACGGAGCCGGGTGGGCGCCCGTCGCCTCGACCGGCATGGTGTGGCCGTACACCAGGGGGACCTTGCGGTACTCGGCCAGGGTGTTCGAGGCCTCTTCGATCAGGGTGCCGCCGACGATGAGGTCGGCGCCTTCGGTGGCCTCGAGCGCGTTGGCGTAGATCTGCGGGTCGATTTTCGCGGAGATCGCCGCGACCTCCTTCATGAAGGCGTTGACGTTGCCGGTGCGCAGCCAGCGCTGCCCTTCCTCGGACTCGAGAATGTCCTGCGAGTTGCCGAACAGCGGCGCGTACTCGATGCCCGTCTTCTCGACGAAGTGCCGGTGGTTCTCGGGCGCGGCCACGCGCACCTCGAAGCCCCGCTCCTTCAGGCCCTGGGCCATCGCGACCTGCGGTTGGGTGTCACCTCGGGTGCCGTAGCTGAAGAAGACGATGCGCATGGGGGCTCTCAGGGTCTGCGGGGAAGGGCGGTAGCGACGAGGTCCTCGACCACAGCGCGGGTCTGCTCGAGGGTCAGCCGTCGATCACGTCGGAGCAGCTTCCACGTGAAGACGTCGGTGGCGATCAGCAACAGGGCCAGCTGGTGCGCGCGCTTCGCAGGGCTGGGGTCGCACCACGGGCCGAACACCCGCTCGAGCCAGGCCTGGTGGAGCTCGCGGCCCTTCTCGGCCATCTCGGTGATGACCTGCACGCGACCTTCCATCGCGAGAATGCGCATCACCGCGTCGCCGACCAGCTCGTACATCTCGAGGATCATCGAGACGCCCCCCTGCACGTCACCGGGCTGCACCGCGTTGCGCATCTCGAGGTTCTGCTTCGCGGCGGCCTCGATGAAGGCCCGCGCCAGCTCGTCACGCGTGCCGAAGCGTCGCTTGACGGTCTTGGTCGAGACCCCGGCGAGCCTGGCCACGTCTTCCAGCCGGACCGCGTCGATGGGCGTCTCGGCGAAGAGCTCGGTGGCGGCCAGCAGAATGCGCTGCTCGGTCTCGGCGGCGGCGTGAGCCCGCGCGACCTGCGTGTAGATGCGCTTTCGTTTGGCAGCAATCCGCGTCGCCATTTCGTGTCCAACAGTAGGACACGAAATTAAGGACGTCAAGACCCCGGGGAGCTGCACCCTCGTTCGCGAGATTATTCAGGAGCGGGACTGCGTGCTCACCCCAGCCCGAGCACCTCGAGCTTGTTGTAGAGCGTGCGCCGGCTCACTCCGAGCAGCCGCGCGGCGAGCGAGCGATTGCCCTTGGCCTTGGCGAGCGCCTCTTCGACCGCCACCCGCTCGGCGTCCTTCCGGCGATCATCGAGCGACCCATCACCCGACGGCGCGCTCGACTGCGTACCGAGGTCGGCGCGCGCCAATTCCCGCTTCACGTCGTCGACGCCGATGGCATCGGCCGGTGCGAGCACCAACAACCGCTCGATGAAGTTCTGCAACTGCCGCACGTTGCCGGGCCAGACCTGCTGCTCGAGCAGCGTGAAGGCCTCGGGCGTGAGCGTGGCGTTGGGCCGCCCGCTGCTGGCGCCCAACTGCGCGAGGAAGTGGCGCACCAGCGGCGGCACGTCTCCGGGGCGCGAGCGCAGCGCAGGCAGGGTGATGGGAATGACGTTGAGCCGGTAGAGCAGGTCTTCGCGGAAGGCGCCCATCTTCACCAGCTCGGGCAGGTTGCGATGCGTGGCCGCGACGATGCGCACGTCGGCCTTGATGGTCTCGGTGCCGCCGACGCGCT
>CAIWFK010000042.1 GCA_903911905.1 uncultured Myxococcales bacterium | reverse complement strand
TGCTCGATGTACGCGCGCGCGGCAGGCGCGGTGCCTTCGGGTCGCAGGGTGATCGACCGCTCGCCCTTGTCGACGAAGGTGTACATTTCCTTCGCCACGATGTCGGTGACTTCGCCCACGCTGCGCACGAAGAGCGCGGTGTCTTCGACGATGGGGGTGCGAATTTCGGTGAAGCAGTAGGCCCCGAAGAGCTCGCGCGCCACCCGCTCGACCCGCTGCCAGGTCTCGATGCTGGGCGGCAGCAGGTCGTTCATGCCCTTGACGCCCGCGAGCTTCTGGCTCATCGGAACACCCCGATGCGCTGCCCCAGCACCACCGGCGCGTCGGGCACCAGCCCCGGGTCCCACGTCACGCGCCCCTTCTGGAAGAGCAGAATCACCGTCGAGCCCATTTCGAACATGCCGATTTCCCCGCCCTTGTCGATGGGCAGCGGGCGATCGTACGCGTGGGTCTTCGAGGGCTGACCGGTGTGGGTGACGATGGAATCGTACGCCGCGTGAATGCGGGCCACGCAGGTCGCGCCGACGGCCACGTAGGCCACCTTGCCCGCGGCGGTGTCGAGCCAGGTCACCAGCCGCTCGTTGATCGCGAAGAGCGCGTCCTGGGTGCGCACCGAAGCCGGGTTCACCGGCCAGAACGCGCCCGGCAAGTACGTGTACCCGGTGATGGTGCCCGCCAGCGGCGCATGGAAGCGGTGGTAGTCGCGCGGAGAAAGGTAGAGCGTGGCGAACGAGCCACCCTCGAAGTCGAGCGCCCGCCGGGCATCGCCCAGCAGCTTGTCGACCGGAAAGCTGATGCCCTTGGCCTGCAGACAGGCGCCCCGCTCGATGAGCCCGGCCTGCGAGACGTGCGCGTCGACCGGGCTGGCCACCACGTCGGCGCCCTGGTCGATGGGGCGCAGCCCCGGCTTGAGCTTGCGGGTGAAGAAACGGGCGAAGGTCGGGTAGTCGCTGACCGCACCCTCGGCCTCGTCGAGCGAGACCTTGTACTGGCGGGCAAAGAGCGAAATGGCCAGGTGGTGCACGCTGGCCGGCAGGGGGGCCCGGGTGGCGACGCCGACGGCCGTCGAGAGGGCCGACTTCGGCAGAAGCCGCATCAACGTCATGAACGTCTGATCGTGCATGTGACCACTGAGGAAACGAGGGGGGTGGCGTGAGCGCGCGCGTTCAGTTGCCCGCGTCGGGCACGTCACGAATCTGGGGAAGAATGCTCAGCCGCTGCTCGACGCCCGCGTCGACCACGAGGTACTCCGGCTGACCCGCGTCCAGTAGCACCCGGGTATGCGATTCGGTGTGCTGTGACGCGAGCTGATCGTTCTTGAAGGCGTAGGTCTGCTTCACCGACCCGTCGTCGGGCAGGCCGTAGCGCGTACGGCAGGCGGCGTCGTCGTTCTTCACCGAGAACACCTTCGCCGGCCCCAGGCCCGGCACGGGCTGCTCGCCTTCGGCGCTCATGCAGCCGCCGAACAGCTTCTGGAAGTCGGCCAGGGCCATGCCGCCGAACGGGCGATCGGGCACCGAGGCATCGGGCGTCGAGCCCGCCGCACCGCCGTCAGTGCCCGCGCCGGCGTTCTTTTCGTCGAACAGCCGCACCGTGGCACGGGGCGTCACCACCGCCGCCGCCTGCGTGGCCGCGGCCTTCTCGCGCTCGACCCGGCCGCGTTCGCTCTCGATGCGGGTGATCAGCGCCTGCGCCCTGGGGCCCTCGACCGCTTCGGGGTCGATGGCCTTGAGCGCGGTCAGCGCCGCCGTCATCTCGTCGCCCGACCAGGCGTCGTCTCCATCGCGGTCGGCCAGAATCGTCACGTTCGACTCGAGCTGGTAGTACTGGGGCGCCGACTTCTTCCGGCACCCGCTGAGCGCGAGGCCGGCGATCACGACGAGGGCCCCGACTCGCAGGGTGGCACGCTGGAACATGGGGGCAACGTCACCCCGGTTCGTCATGGGTCGCAAGCTTTCTTCGCCTCAGACGCCCAGGAAGAGCCGCTTGCCGAAGTTCAACGCCAGGTCGGCATCGAAGATCTTCTGCGCCGAGGCCTGAATGTCGTACTCGACGCGCATGTATTCGACGGTGCGGGCGTCGGTGTCGAAGATCACGAAGCAGGCCCGGTTGTCGTAGTCGCGCGGCTGGCCGACCGAGCCGACCGAGATGATGTACTTGTACCCCTTGCGCACGCCGAACTTCTGGCTGACCACGTCGTTCACCTCGCCATTGCCCAGGGCGAACGCCTTGCACAGGTGGCTGTGGCCGATGAAGGTGACCTCGGGCAGGTCCGAGGTGAAGGGCGTCAGTTCGCGCGCCTGCTCGAGCGCGAAGATGTATTCGTAGGCCCGCGGTTCGATCGGCGAGCCGTGACAGAAGCCCACGTCGCCGATGCGGTAGGTGTACGGCAGGCTGCGCAGCCACGCGAGGTTCTCTTCGCTGACCATGCTGGCCGACCAGTCGAGCGCGTGCCGGGCGGCGTCGTAATAGAACGAATAGTCCATTCGGCCCGAGACCGCGGCGTCGTGGTTGCCCAGCAGCGTGACCTCGGCGTTCGACCGCACGATGTCGCAGCAGGGGTTGGGCGAAGCGCCGTAGCCAACCACGTCACCGAGCGAGACCAGCCGGTCGACCTTCGACTTGTCGACGACCTTCATCACTTCGGTCAGCGCTTCGATGTTGCTGTGAATGTCCGAGATGATCGCAATGCGCACGACCCAAGTGTACCCCATCGGCCGGCGCGCCGCCCGCCCAACCGACGTCAGTTCGCGGCGACCTTGGTGGTCTTCTCGGTCTCGATGATGCGGCGAATGGCTTCCTTCGCCGTCTCGTCGACCGTCTCGAATTCCAGGCCCATGCCGGGCGGCCCGCCCTGCCCTTCGACCCGCGACCACACCACCCGGGCGTGGGCCTCGACCGCAGCGTCAGACCCGAAGCGCAGCACGGCCTTCGAGCCGCGCTCGAGCGGCGTGCTGGTGCGCAGGAACAGCCCGCCTTCGCTCAGATTGCCGATGCGGGCGTACACGGTCACGTTGTCGCCTTCGCACCAACAGCGAAGGCGAGACGGCACGCGTGGGGACTTCCTGTTGTCCGGCAAACCAGGCCTCCGAATGACGCAAGTCGACATCCCTGCGTTCCCCCCGGAACGGCGCAACGAATGACCGAAGTGTAGGGACGAGCACCGCCACCGGTCAAGCCGACTGATCGAACGGACACCCGCCTACACCCGCTCTTCGGGCACAATGCCGGCACATGACGTTGTCGCGAGCGGTGCGTTACCGATGTGAGCTGGTCGGCCGATTCACCTGCGACGCCGGTCAATTCGAGGCGCGGGTGCTCGAGCTGTCCGAGAACGGAGCCTTCCTCGAAGAAGGCGACCTGCCGGTGGTGCCAGGCGACCGGGCCACCCTCGCCCTCTCGCTGCCCGGCGGCACGCCCCTGTCGACCGCGCTCACCGTGGTGCGCTACGGCTCGAACCGCCAGGAACTGCGCCACGCCTCGGTCGACCACCTGACCCTGGCGCGCCGGGGCTTCGGCGTCGAATTCGAGTCGATGGACGACGACGAGCTCGAGCGGCTGCGCGACTTTCTCGAGCTGCTCGACGGCCGGTAGGGCCCCGGTTCGTCCTTCAGAACCGGCGCGCGCTGAAGTCGTAGATCTTCTCGACCGCGATCTGCCGGTAGCGCTCGGCCTTGAGCGCGCGCTGGGCGCAGTCGGCGGTGAAGGCCGCTTCGTCCAACCCCGGGGTGCGGGCCTGGACCCGAATGAGCTTGCTGGCCTCGTGGGGGTGGAAGCACCAGGCGGCGGTGAAGTGCAGCGAACCGCCGAAGGGCACCAGGCGACATTCCAGCACGTCGCCCACCTCGAGGCCGATCAACTGGCGGCGCTCGGTGACCGGAAAGTCGATGCCGCTGAAGAGGCCGCGCAGGCGAACCTCGGGCGACTTGATGCGGCGCACCTCGAACAGCCCGTGAATGGTCTCGGTCAGCGCCCGCCAGGCCGCCGCGCGCTCGGGCGTTTCCTGGGCCAGCGACTCGAGGTAGCGCGCCCGCGCCGGCGTGGCGCCCAGGTGCGGCGCCACCCGATCGCACACGTAGTGCTCGAGGAAGGCCGACATGCGCATCTCGAGCTGGCGATCGTCGTCGAAGACCTCGCCCATCTTCTCGAACCACGCCTTGCGCGCAGCCAGCAGGTCGTCCTTGGTCGCCTCGGGCGTGGCCCAGGCGATCAACTGCTCGAGCCAGGGGTGGGGAGCGCTGCTCATGACAGCGCGCCGGTCTCCATCAGCCGCGCAAAGCGCTCGAAGAGCGGGCGGGCGTCGTGCGGCCCGGGAGACGCTTCGGGGTGGTACTGCACCGAGAAGGCGCGCGCGTCGGGCACCGACAGCCCTTCGACCGTCGAGTCGTTGAGGTTGACGTGGGTGACCTGCGCCTTGCCTTCGAGGCTATTCGCGTCGACCGCGAAGCCGTGGTTCTGCGAGGTGATTTCGACCTTGCCGGTCGCCAGGTCCTTCACCGGTTGGTTCGCGCCGCGGTGACCGAACTTCATCTTCCAGGTGCGGCCGCCCAGGGCCAGCGCCAGAATCTGGTGACCCAGGCAAATGCCGAAGATGGGCAGCTTGCCCAGCAACGCCGCCACCGCCGCGTCGGCACCCTTCACCGCGGCCGGGTCGCCGGGGCCGTTGGTCAGGAACACGCCGTCGGGCTTGCGCGCCAGGATGTCGGCGGCGCTGGTGTGCGCCGGCACCACGGTCACCTGGCAGCCCACGTCGACCAGGAACTGCAGCATGGCCTTCTTGAGCCCGTAGTCGACCGCCACCACCCGGAACTTCGCGGGGCGCACCACCGGCTTCTCGCCCAGCAGCGCCGGGGTCGGCTTCGCCCATTCGTAGGCGGTGCGGGTCGAGATGCCGCTGGCCAGGTCCAGCCCTTCCATGCTGGGGGCCGTGCGGGCGCGGTCGATCAACGCCTGGTTCGACACCGCTTCGGTCGAGATCACGCCCGACTGCGAGCCGTGCGTGCGCAGGTGCCGCACCAGCCGGCGGGTGTCGAGCCCTTCGATGCCGCCGACCTTCCAGGTCGACAGGTAGTCGGCCAGCGACGCGGTCGAGCGGAAGTTCGAGGGCGCGGTGTATTCCCTGACCACCATGCCCACCGCGTGCGGGCGCGCCGATTCCTGGTCGTCGTCGTTGGTGCCGACGTTGCCCATCTGCACCGACGCCATGGTCACGATCTGCCCGACGTACGACGGGTCGCTCAGAATTTCCTGGTAGCCGAACATCGAGGTGTTGAAGACCACCTCACCCACCGAGTCGATGGGCGAGCCGAACGAGCGCCCTTCGAACACGGTGCCGTCGGCCAGCGCGAGCACGGCCCGGGTCATCGCGTCTTCCCCGACTTGTGAATGCTGAAGTGCGTCGTGGTGCGCTTGTCGAGCGGCTTCAACTGCACCACCCGGTCGTACTGCAGGCTCACGTCGATGGTCTTGGCCTGCTCGTTGATGACGACCTCGATGTTGTCACCGAGCACGCCCAGCCCGTTCTGCTCGCTCTCGACGCCGGTTTCCTCGTCGATCACGTAGTGCCAACCCGCCGGCGGGTTGCCGCCGTGCACCTCGTTGAGCCGGTGCAGAATGGCGCCCTTCGCGGCTTCGGCACCCTCACCCGCGGCGATGTTCACCGCCTGGGCGCACGCTTCCTGCGCCTCGAGGTTGTCGATGACCAGGGGCACCATGTGGAACCCGTACCAGGCCGCGACGATCAGGCCCAGAATCGTCAGGACCGTGACGGGGTTCGTCTTTCCGCGAGAGGAGCGCACGAGGGTGGCAGTAGCGCCCCGCCCGCCGACCCGTCAAGCGGTTAAGGGCCCTCGGCCTGGGGGTCGGGCAACGGCGCTTCCTGCCCGCACAGCGTGACCGACTTGAAGAAGCGGCTGTACAGCAGGCCGGTGCCGCCGAAGACGCTGCGGCCGAAGCCGCCGTGATCCAACGCGAGCCAGATCACCGTCGCCTTGCCCTTGATGTTGCCGTACGGCACGAAGCGCGGGTGGCCGGTGTGATCGCTCAGGCCGAACCGACCGTCTTCGCTGTTGTTGCGGTTGTCGCCCATCACGAACACGTGACCTTCGGGCACGGTGAACGAGCGCTCCATCATGCGCGGCAGCGCGGTGGCGTTCGACACGTCACGGTTCTCGAGCTTGAGGTGCGGCTGCCCGTCGATCACCTCGCGATAGAGCGTCTCGCCGCCGTGGTAGCGCCAGTCGTTGGTGGTCCACCGCTGGAACATCTCACCCCAGCTCTCGAATTCGGGCGTGTTCGAGTCCCAGTAGCCGAAGGGCTCGGTCTCGACGGTCGAAGGGAAGCGCTGGCCGTTGACGGTGAAGCCCTGCTCGTCGAACTCGAAGTGGTCGCCCGGCACCCCCACCACCCGCTTGATGTAGTCGACCGCGAGGTTGGCGGGGTTGTTGAAGACGATCACGTCGCCGCGCTTGGGCGGGCGAATGAGCACGAAGGGCACGTAGTTGGTGAACGGCAGCCGCACCCCGTAGATGAACTTGTTGACGAAGATCTGGTCGCCAATCTGCAGCGTGGGAATCATCGACCCCGACGGAATCTTGAAGGGCTCGACCAGCACCGCGCGGAAGGCCAGGGCGATGAACAACGCGCGCGCGAAGCCGCTGCCGAACTCGAGCAGGCTGCCTTGGCGCAGGCTGGCCAGGTGGCGCTCGCCGACCGCCTCGAGCTGCTTGGCCGCCGCCGTCACCTCGGGCTCACCAGCCTGGAAGCTCTTGTACAGCGCGGTCGTCGCCTCGGTCAGCTCGGCCCACGCCTTGTCCTTGAGCGTGCCGGCGTGCTTGTTCGCGGTGCGCTCGACCTCGGCGAGCACCTCTTCGGCCGAATAGCGGGCCGCGCGCCCGCCGTTCCACCGGCGCAGGGCCAGGCGGGCCACCACCAACGCCGCCCACCACGCGAAGGCCAGCAGCCCCACGGCCTGCATCAGCGGCTGCAGCCACAGGTTCGTGCAGACCAGGCTCTCGACGATCACCAGGTACACCGCGAAGACGATCGCCAGCACCGTCACCGGGGCCCACAGGCTGACCAGGCGATCGTGCCAGCGCACCTTCTTCAGGGCCGCGCGCTCGGCGTCGCCGAGCCCCGCGTCGGCCGAGCCGGCCAGGGTCTTCTTGACCGAACCTGCAGCCACGTCACTCCTCCGACTTGAGGACGGCGAGGAAGGCTTCCTGCGGAATTTCGACGGTGCCGACCTGCTTCATGCGCCGTTTGCCTTCCTTCTGCTTCTCGAGGAGCTTGCGCTTGCGCGAAATGTCGCCGCCGTAACATTTGGCGAGCACGTTCTTGCGCATGGCCGAGACCGTGGTGCGCGCGATGACCCTCGAGCCGATCGCCGCCTGAATGGCGACCTCGAACATCTGCTTGGGGATCACGTCCTTGAGCTTCTGACAAATCTCGAGGCCGCGGTGGTACGAATTTTCCTTGTGCACGATCACCGAGAGCGCGTCGACCGGCTCTCCGTTGATGAGGATGTCGAGCTTCACCAGTTCCGACGTGCTGTAGCCCGCCATCTCGTAGTCGAGTGACGCGTAGCCGCGGCTGACGCTCTTCATCTTGTCGAAGAAGTCGAACACCACTTCGGCCAGCGGCATCTCGTAGGTGACCCGAACGCGGGTGCCCGAGGTGCCGATGTAATCGATGCCCTTCTGAATGCCGCGCCGCTCCTGGCAGAGCTTCAGAATGTTGCCCAGGTGATCGTTGGGCACGTGAATGTGGCAGGTCAGGTACGGCTCTTCGAGGTGCTCGATGTGCTGCACCGCCGGCAGCTTGGCCGGGTTGTCGATGAAGTACGGGTCCTTCCCGATGGGGAAGACCTTGTAGACCACGCTGGGCGCGGTGGTGATGAGGTTCAGGTTGTACTCGCGCTCCAGGCGCTCCTGAACGATCTCCATGTGCAGCAGGCCCAGGTAGCCGCAGCGGAAGCCGAAGCCGAGCGCGGTCGAGGTCTCGGGTTCCCAGGTGAAGGCCGAGTCGTTGAGCCGCAGCTTGGACAGCGCGTCGCGCAGGTTGTCGTAGTCGGCGGCGTCCACCGGGAAGATGCCCGAGAACACCATCGGTTTGACTTCCTTGAACCCGGGGAACGGCTCGGTGGTCGGGTTGAGCATGTCGGTGACGGTGTCGCCGACCTTGGCGTCAGCCAGTTCCTTCACGTTGGCCACCAACACCCCGACTTCACCCGCGATCAACTGCTTGACCGCCGTGGGGAACGGGTTGATCACGCCCAGTTCCTGCACCTCGAACTCCTTGGCGTTCGAGAACAGCTTGATCTTCTGCTTGAGCGCGATGGTGCCTTCGAGCACGCGAATGAGCATCACCACGCCGCGGTAGTTGTCGTACCAACTGTCGAAGACCAGGGCCTTGAGCTTCTCGTCCTTCGAGCCGGTGGGCGGTGGCACCACCTTGACGATGGTCTCGAGCAGCTCGGCGATGTTGAGGCCTTCCTTGGCAGACACCGGCACCGCGATCGACGCGTCGAGCCCGATCACGTCTTCGATTTCGTGCTTGGTGCGCTCGACGTCGGCCGAGGGCAGGTCGATCTTGTTGATGACCGGAATGATCTCGAGGTCGTGCTCGAGCGCCATGTACACGTTGGCCAGGGTCTGCGCCTCGACGCCCTGGGTGGCGTCGACCACCAGCAGCGCGCCTTCGCAGGCAGCCAGCGAGCGGCTGACCTCGTACGCGAAGTCGACGTGCCCGGGCGTGTCGATCAGGTTGAGCACGTAGTCCTGGCCGTCGTTGGCGCGGTACTTCATGCGCACGGCCTGGGCCTTGATGGTGATGCCCCGCTCGCGCTCGAGCTCCATGTTGTCGAGGAACTGCGCCTGCTTCTCGCGCTCGTTCACCGTGCCGGTCTTCTCGAGCAGGCGGTCAGCCAGCGTCGACTTGCCGTGATCGATGTGGGCGATGATGCAGAAGTTGCGGATGTGGGCGTTTTCGCTCGGCATGAAGGCTCACTCGGTCCAGTAGCAGGGAAGAACTGGGAAATCCATTCCTCCCATGGGCCGCTTGAGGCATGGTGACGCGCGCAGATCGTCGCCATTGCCTGTGGGGGAATCGAATGCGTCGCCACCTGTTCGCCATCATCATGCTGTCGGCCGTTCACGCCCTCGCGCAGGACGCTGCCGCCACGCCGCCTGCCGCGCCCCCGGCGCCCGCGCCCACCGCCGACGAGATCAAGCGCGTGCTCGACTACCAGGAGACCGGCAAGGACCGTGGCCCCGTGCTGCTCGAGCTGGTGCCCTGCCTGAAGGTCGACCTCACCCGCGGCAGCCCCACCCAGTACAACTGCATCGAGCCCATCACCGCCCCCATCAAGAAGGGCACCACCGTCAACGCGTGGACCGCCTTCTTCTGCCCCAAGGGCGGCAGCTATGACGACCTGTCGATTCAGTTCCTGCACGAGAACCAGGTGCGCCAGACCGCCGACCTGAAGGTCGAGGGCTTTTCGCGCACCCGCTCGTTCCGCAGCCACCAGTTCAGCAAGAGCGGCAAGTGGGTGATCAAGGTGCTGCGCGGCGACAAGGAGCTCGGCTCGGCCCAGGTGCTGGTCGACCCCTGAAAGCCCCGCGCCCCCTTCAGCCGGTGGTGCCGAAGAGCCCCCGCACCACCGACGAGACGCCCAGCGGCGTGCCGATGCGCTCGTCGTACAGCGAGGCCAGCGACTCCGAGAATTCGGCCGCGGTGGTGAAGCGCAATTCGGGGTCGGCGTCGAAGGCCCGCGCGATCAGCCCTTCGATCACCCCCGGCACCTCGGGGCGCACCTGCCGCACCGGCACGTAGTTCGACGAGCGAATGGCCGCGAAGACCTGCTCCGGCGTCTTGCCCTGGA
>CAIWFK010000041.1 GCA_903911905.1 uncultured Myxococcales bacterium | reverse complement strand
ACGAACACCGACGAACGACGCTCGCAGATCATCGACGGACTGCAGCAGGTGATGGCGCTCAAGGGCTACGAGCGGGCGTCGATTCAGGACATCGCCCGCGCGGCGACGCTCTCGCCGGGCCTGGTGCACTACCACTTCGACTCGAAGCTCGAGGTGCTCGAGGCCCTGGTGGGGCGCCTGCTGCGACGCCACCTGGCGCGACTCGACGACGCGCTGGCCTCGGCGGGGCACGACCCCTGGGACCGGGTGTTCGCCTTCGTCGACTTCCACCTGGCGGCAGGGCCTGCGGCCGACCCCGAGTCGCTCGCGGTCTGGGTCAGCCTGTCGGGCGAGGCGCTGCGGTCGACCGAGGTGCGCATGCGCTTCAGCGCCGCGCTGGGCGAGCTGAGGGACCGGCTGCTGCTAATGATCGCCGAGGGGCAGCGCAAGAAGCTCTTCGTCAGGGGCGACGCGCAGGCCTTCGCGGTGGCGCTGCTGGCCACCATCGAAGGGTATTTCGTGATCGCCGCCACCTCGCGCGAGCTCATTCCCGCGGGGTCGGCGGCCAGGGCTGCCCGGCGCATGGCCGAAGGGCTGTTGTCGGCGGGGAAGTCGTCGTGAGGCAGAGGTCGGCACGGAGCGCCCATCGGGCTCCGCCGTGTTCCCATGGTCGAAGAAAGGCATGGTCATGACGCGTTCGCGATTGCTGGGCGTGCTGGGCTCGCTGTACCTCGCACAGGGGCTGCCCTTCGGCTTCTTCACCCAGGCGCTGCCGGTGATGCTGCGAAAGCAGCACGTCTCGCTCGAGCTCATTGGTCTGATCTCGCTGTTGGCGCTGCCCTGGGCCTTGAAGTTCCTGCTGGCGCCCACGGTCGATCGCCGCGGCACCCGCCGGGCGTGGGTGTTGGCGATGCAGGCGGCGACGGTGGTGACGTTGGTGCTCGCGGCCGGGCTCGAAGCGTCGGCGACCGGGCCGTTGCTGGCGGTGATCGCGGTGATCAATGCGCTGGCCGCCACCCAGGACATCGCGACCGACGCGCTGGCGGTCGACCTGCTGCAGCGGGCCGAGCGGGGGATCGCCAATGGGCTCCAGGTCGGGGCCTACCGCGTGGGCATGATCATCGGTGGGGGCGCGCTGCTGGTGGTCTTCGACGTGGTCGGCTGGCGCGGGTCGTTCATCATCATGGCGGGCCTGGTGGCGGCGACCACGGTGCCGGTGTTGCGGCTGCGCGAGCCTCCACGCACGGCGGGGCCTGGCGCCTCGCTCGAGGGGTTCTTCGCCCGGCCCGACGCGTGGCCGCTGCTGGCGTTGCTCTTCAGCTTCAAGTTCGGCGAAGCGTTCGGAGTCGGCATGCTCAGACCGCGGCTGGTCGACCTGGGCTACGGGCTCGCCGAGCTGGGCGTGATGGTGGGCACGGTGGGCTTCGCGGCGGGGCTGGTTGGCGCGTTCGCTGGCGGCGCGTGGGTCGGCCGGTTGGGGCGCCGGCGTGCCCTGCTGATCTTCGGTGCGGCGCAGACCGCGGCGGTCCTGGGGTACTCGACCATCGGCTTCGACGCGCCCAGGGCGCTGGTGGCGGTGGCGATCGCGCTCGAGCACCTGTGCTCGGGGCTGGCCACCGCGACGCTGTTCACCTGCATCATGGACTGGAGCCGGGCCGAGGCCACGGCGACCGACACGACGGTGCAGGCCTCGACGGTGGTGGTGGCCACGGGCCAGGCGACGGCGCTCTCCGGCCTGAGCGCGGCGAAGCTGGGCTACCCCCTGCACTTTGGTCTGGCGTCGCTCTTCGCTGCGGGCGCGGTGATCGTGGCGGGCGTGCTGTTTCCCCGAATCACGCAGCAGGAGGCGCCAGTGCCGTCCGACTCGGCCTCTGGAGTCGGGGCGTGAACCCGCCGATCTCGCGGTGGCGTGGGCACTGGGTGGAGGTCACCGGGGTTGGCCGCAACCGGGAGGCGCCATGAGGCTGGGTGTGGACGCCGGCAGCTTCGGGCCCCGGCACGTGCGGACGGTCGTCGCTGTTCGTGGCGGGCGTGCTGTTTCCCTGAATCACGCAGCAGGAGGCGTTGATGCCGTCCGACTCGGCCGCTGGAGTCGCGCCGAACTCGCGGTGGGGTGGGCCCTGGGCGGAGGTCACCGGGGCCGGCCGCAGCTCGCAGGCCACCAACTGGGAGGCGCCATGAGGCTGGGCGTGGACGCCGGCCGCTTCGACCCCCTGCGCGTGCGGACGGTCGTCGCTGTTCGTGGTGGGCGTGCTGTTTCCCCGAATCATGCAGCAGGAGGCGCTGGTGCCGTCGGGTGCGGCCGCTGGAGGCGGGGCGTGAACGCGCCGAGCTCGTGGTGGGGCGGGCCTTGCGCGGAGGTCACCGGGGCCCGCCGAAGCTCGCGGGCCACCAACTGGAAGGCGCCATGAGGCTGGGCGTGTACGCCGGCAGCTTCGACCCCGTGACCGTCGGTCACCTGGCGGTGATCGACAAGGCCAGTGCCCTGGTCGATCGCCTGGTCGTGGTGGTGGCGGTCAACCCCGACAAGCGCACCTGGTTCACCCTCGAGGAGCGGGTGCAGTTGCTTCGCCAGTCGCTGCCGTCGCGGGTCGAGGTGACGTCGACCACCGGGTGGGTCGTCAACCTGGCCCGGGACCTGGGCGCGACCTGGTTGTTTCGTGGCGTTCGCGACGGCACCGACGCCGAAGCCGAGCTGAAGCTGGCCGCGATCAACGCCTCGATTGCGCCCGAAGTGACGACCGTGTTCATCACCGCCGACCCGCGGCTGGTCGAGGTCAGCTCGTCGCGACTCAAGGCCGAGGCCGAAGCCGGTCATGACCTCGCAGGGCTTTGCCCGCCCGCCGTCGCGCGGGCCCTCGCCGTGGCGCTCGAACGACGGGATGGACGGGGGGCATCAGGGACCTCGTGAGGCGCGAGTTCATTCCGCGGTGCTTGTCGAGCGAGAACGGGGTCGGGCATTGCCACAGCGAAGGCGCCGGTGTCCCACCACGGTGTCCGGCCGGTGCGATGTCGTGCCGGGACGGACGAACGAGCGAAACGTTCTGCGTGAGGACTGCGGCCTCGAGGGGGGCTGTGAGGTCGAGGGCCGCGTCGCCGTGCCCGTCGCGTCGAGCACCTCGATCTCGCGGGCGAGGTCCCCGCACTTCATGGCTCCGTGTCGTTCGAACTCGGCGCCGCACCACGTCGGCTCGAGACAGTGCCCGGGCCTGACCCTCCGAAGGCGTTTCATCGGCGCACGAGCGTTACGCGGGCCAGCACGCAACTCACCGTCGTTTGCGTAATCTCGAGCCGGAACGGGGCGGCTCGAAACTACGCAAACCGGCAATCGCTCCTGTTCTTGCCGAAGTCGCGTCGCTTCACGCCTGCCAAGAGGCCTCGCGCTGAGGGGCTGATCGGCGCAGCCAGCCACACGACCGCAAGCGGAACCTGACGCCGACCTTCACCGGCGGCCTCGAGCGGTGCCGGTTCCTTCGGGCCACGGCCGTCGAGACCAGGGGAGGGCGTTCGCGACTCATCGCTGACGTCGTGCCTTCCGAAGGGCCTTCTCGAACCGGAACGGAGCGGTTCGAAACGACGCAAACCGGCAATCGAAGAGGCCTCGCGCTGAGGGGCTGATCGGCGCAGCCAGCCACACGACCGCGAGCGGAACCTGACGCCGACCCTTTCCGGCGACCTCGCGCAGTGCCGGTTCCTTCGGGCCACGACCGCCGAGACCAGGGCAGGGCGTTCGCGACGCATCGCCGACGTCGTGCCTCCCGAACGGCCTTCTCGAGCCGGAGCGGGGTGGTTCGAAACGACGCAAACCGGCAGCCGTTCCCGTCCTCCATTGCGCTGCGTCGCTTCACGCCCGACACGACGCCTCGCGCAAAGGAGCAGCCAGCCATCCGACCGCGAGCGGACGCTGACGCCCACCCTCGGGCTTCTGTTGCGACGCCGCCGCACCCGACGCCTCGAACTCGGCAGCCTCGCGGCCGAACCCGACGGCCTACGCCGCCAGCGCCTTGCGCAGCGTCGTGATCAGCTCACCCGAATCGATGAGCGAGGCCACCGCGTTGATGTCCTTGTGCAGTTCGCGGTCGCGGTCCATGTGGGGCACGCGCGATCGAATGAGGTCGTGCGCCGCCTTCACCCCGACCCCTGGCGTCACCGGCGTGCGGAAGTCGAGCGCCTGGCTGGCCACCAGCAGCTCGATCGCCAGCACGTGCCGCGCATGCTCGGCCACCTGGCGGGCCTTGAGCGCCGCAGTCATACCCATGGACACGTGGTCTTCCCGGCCTGCCGACGAGGGAATCGAATCGACCGACGCCGGGTGACACAGAATGCGCGACTCGGCGACCAGCGCGGCCGAGGTCACCTGCGCGATCATGAAGCCCGAATTGAGCCCCGAGTTCTTCGCCAGGAACGGCGGCAACCCCGACAGCGCGGGGTTCACCATCTGCTCGACCCGCCGCTCACTGATGCTCGAGAGCTGCGTCAACGCCATCGCCAGCACGTCGAGCCCCAACGACACCGGCTGCCCGTGGAAATTGCCCGCCGAGACGATTTCCTCGGTGTCGGCGAACACCAGCGGGTTGTCGGTACCGGCATTGACCTCGACCTGCAGAATCGACCGGCAGAACGTCAGCCCGTCGCGCGCCGCCCCATGCACCTGGGGAATGCACCGCATCGAATACGGGTCCTGCACCTTGGCGCAGTCGACGTGGGTCTGGACCAGCTCACTGCCCTTCAGAATGGCGCGCAGGCTCGCGCTCACCGAGCCGTGCCCGGGGTGCGGCCGCACCGCATGCACGCCGGCGATGAAGGGCTTGTGGCTGCCCAGCATGCCTTCGATGGTCATGGCTCCGGCGAGGTCGAACAACTGCGCCAGTTCCTCGGCGCGCAGCAGGGTCGGCACGCCCACCGCGCACATCGCCTGGGTCCCGTTGACCAGCGTGAGCCCTTCCTTGGCCTCGAGCACCACCGGCTCGAGCCCGGCCTTCTGCAGCGCGTGCCGCCCGGGCAGCCGCTGGCCGTCGAAGAAGGCCTCGCCCTCGCCGATGAAGACCAGCGCCAGGTGCGCCAGCGGCGCGAGATCGCCCGAAGCACCCACGCTGCCCCGCTCGGGGACCACCGGTGCGATGCCGCGGTTGAGCATGTCGAGCCCCAGTTGCAGCGTCTGCAGCCGCACGCCCGAATACCCCTTCGCCAGCACGTTGCACCGCAGGAGCAACAGCGCGCGCGCCTCGGGAATCGACAGCGGCTGCCCCACTCCGGCCGCGTGGCTGACGATGAGGTTGCGCTGCAGGTCGCGCAGGTCCTTCTTGTCGATGCGCACCTCGGCCAGCGTGCCGAAGCCGGTGTTGATGCCGTACGAGGGCTCGTCACCCGCGGCCACCCGGTCGACCAGGGCCCGCGCCTTGTTCACCCGCGCGATCGAGTCGGCGCTCAGCTCGACCTGCCGGTTGCGCTCGGCGACGTCACGAATGGCTTCCAGGGTCAGGGTGTTGCCGTCGAGTTGGAGCGTGCTCATGGCCCCAGCACTTAGCTCCTCGCCCCCGCCCATGCGAAGCCCAGAACGCACGACGCAGCGCAACACATCTTCACCATTCGGTGAGGTCCGAGGCTGGTATCGACCGGATCATGGTCTCGATGAAGAAGCTGGTGGTGCAGACCGTCGGCCGCTGGTTGCTCAGCGAGCTGACCGTCACCGCGGTCGACGCGCCTGGAGCGAACTTCCGGTCGATCACCGTCATCGGGCTCGCGGCCTCGCGACCGGGTGACAAGGTGCAGTTGGTGATGGACGACGGCATGCGCGCCTACACGCCGTTCGACCACGACGGCTCGCGCACGCGCTTCCTCGCGCACCTGCGTCAGGGATCCACCAGCGATCGGTTCCGCTCGCTGAAGGTCGGCGATCGGCTGCAGGGCTTCGGCCCGCGTGCCTCGCTGCCGCTCGACGACTTGCGGGGTCGGGTGGTGCTGGT
>CAIWFK010000040.1 GCA_903911905.1 uncultured Myxococcales bacterium | reverse complement strand
GCCGCGCAGATCTTCGGGCGTGCGATAGAGGTGAAAGGCGATGGTCCGCGCGTTGCCCGCCGCGCGGCGGCAGGCATTGACCGCCGCCCCGCGCCACACGCCATCTTCGCCCAGCTCGGTGTGAAGAACGTGCAGTTGGTCGAGGGCACCGACGTCAAGCTGGTCTACGTGCTGGGCCTGGGCCTGGCGGTCGCGCTGGCCGCCTGGGCGTGGACCAACGCCCGCGTGCACGCGCTCTCGCTCGAGGTCGCCACCGAGCTGATGCGGGTGACCTGGCCCTCCTGGGAAGAGACCCGCGTCTCGACCATCGCCGTGGTGGTGGCCTCGTTGGTCGCCGCCGTGCTGCTCTTCGGCATGGACACGCTCGCCTACAAGATGATGGTCGAGTGGCTGCCGGCCCTGTGGGGGAAGCTGTCATGACCGCCGAATCGAACGCGAACAAGAAGTGGTACGCGGTGCACACGTACTCGGGCTTCGAGAACAAGGCGAAGAAGAGCCTCGAAGACAAGATCAAGATGGAAAACATGCAGGAGGATTTCGGTGAGATCCTCGTGCCCACCGAGCAGGTCGTCGAGATGCGCGAAGGGCAGAAGCGCACCACGCGCCGCAAGACCATGCCCGGCTACATCTTCGTGCAGATGACGATGAACGCCCGCTCGAAGAGCCTGGTGAAGAACACCCCCAAGGTGACCGGCTTCCTCGGCGCGCAGGACCCCGCCGACCCGCCGCCCCTTCGCGAGAACGAGGTCAAGCAACTGACCGCGCAGGTCTCGGAGGGCACCATGCGGCCCAAGCCCAAGGTGCACTTCGACGACGGCGACACGGTGCGCGTCATCGACGGCCCCTTCGCCAACTTCAACGGCACGGTCGAAGAGGTCAACCCCGAGAAGGGCCGCGTGAAGGTGCTGGTCAGCATCTTCGGCCGCTCGACCCCAGTCGAACTCGACTTCATGCAGGTGGAAAAGACCACCGGCTGATTCCCCTCACGGGGAACGCAGTACGGCTTCGAGCGGGAGTTTGACGAGCGCTCGAGGCCGCTCACCAACGTGGGAGGTTCCTTCAAACCGAACCGCTCGCACCACAGGAGAACCGTCAAATGAAGAAGGTCACAGGTAGCACGAAGCTCCAGATTCCCGCCGGCAAGGCGAACCCGGCGCCCCCGATTGGCCCCGCGCTCGGTCAGCTCGGCGTCAACATCATGGAGTTCTGCAAGCAGTTCAACGCGAAGACCCAGGCCGAGATGAAAGAGGCCCTGATCATTCCCGTGATCATCACGGTGTATCAGGACCGTTCGTTCACCTTCGAGCTCAAGACGCCTCCTGCGTCGGTGCTCCTGAAGAAGGCCGCTGGTCTGCACACCGAGAAGAAGAAGGGCTCGGGCGCGAAGAAGACCGGCAAGGAAATCGTCGGCAAGGTGACCATGAAGCAGGTCGAAGAGATCGCGAAGAAGAAGATGATCGACACGACCGCTGGCTCCCTCGAAGCCGCGATGCGCACCATCGCCGGCACCGCGCGTTCCATGGGCATCACGGTCGGCTGATTCGACCCACACTTCTTTCAAAAAGGTTCATCACCATGCCAGGCAAAAAGTTCAAGGCTGCAGCCGAGAAGGTCGACCGCAACAAGCGCTACACCATCAACGAGGGCTTCCAGGTCCTCAAGTCGACCACCGACCTGCTCAAGACCAAGTTCGACCAGACCATCGACGTCGCCATCAACCTGGGCGTCGACCCCAAGCACGCCGACCAGAT
>CAIWFK010000039.1 GCA_903911905.1 uncultured Myxococcales bacterium | reverse complement strand
GGGGGCAGGTGCCGGTGGCCTTCGTGGTCGAGCGGTCACCCGTTTCCGACCAGGCCCTGACCGACTTCGCGCGCTCCCGGTTGGCGGGCTTCAAGGTTCCGAAGGCGTGGAAACGCTTGAAGGAACTGCCCCGGAACGCGATGGGCAAGCTGGACCGCAAGGCCCTGGTCGACGCAATCGACTGACCGCCGGTTCGTCTTCCCGTCACCATGACCGAGACCAAGAGCTGCCCCGACTGCTTCGAGTCGATCGACGCGCGCGCGTTGCGCTGCCCGCGTTGCGCCCAGCGTCAGCCCGACGCGCCCGGGCTGTTCCGTGACGTGCCCGGTCGGCTGGTCGGCGGGGTGTGTGCCGCGCTGGCCAGCCACTTCAATTGGGACCTGACGGTGATGCGGGTGGTGCTGATCGTCACCGCCGTGATGAGCGGCGGGGTGGGGCTGTGGGCCTACCTCGCGCTGTGGGTGATGACGCCGTTCGAGCGTGACGGCCGTGCGCCTGCGCAGCAGCTCATCGAATGGCTGGGGCGGCTGTTCGCGCCGCCGGCCACCTCGCCCACGCGCGAGTGAGTGAGGCGAGGGTCAGCTCATGTGCTCGGTGGCCGGCATCTGCGGTCCCGAATCGTCGCCCTTCAAGCGGCGACGCATGCGCTCGAAGCCCTCGGCGTGCCACTGACGGAACTTGGGCCGGGTGTCGGTCGAGCGCGCGAGGTAGTGGCGTTCGGCGGCGTCGATTTCCTCGAGGGTGGGGGTGTGCGACCCCTTGCCCGTGAGCCCGCGGAAGACCCAGGGTGACCGAATCGCGGCGCGGGCGATGAGTGCGCCCGAGGCCCTGGTGGTCTTCGTGAGGCGCTCGAAGTCGTCGCGGGTGAAGACGTCGCCATTGCCGATGATGGGAATGGTGGCGCGTTGGGTCGCCTCGGCGATCGCGCTCCACGTGGCCGGGTCGCCGCTCTGCGCACGCGCGTGGCGGGCGTGAATGGTGAGCCAGTCGAGCGAGGCGTTGGCCAGCTCGACGATCGGCAGGTAGACCTTCGCGTCCTGCTCGGGGCGGTTGAGCCCCAGGCGGATCTTCGCGCCCACCGCCTTGACGGGCAGGGTGGTGGTCTTCTTCCATTGCGCGAGCGCCTCGAAGATGAGGCCCAGCCTGGTCTTGCGCTTGAGCAGGGCAGGGCCCGCGCCGATCTTGATGACCTCGGGAGACGGGCAGCCGAAGTTGAGATCGACGGCGATCAGGTTCTGGAAGTGCGGGTGCGAGCTGGCGGCGAGCTTCTCGAGCTTTCCCAGCGCTTCGATCAATTCCCGCTCGTTGGCCACCATCAACTGAAGGCCCGTCGGCACCTCGGGGTCGGTGGTGTCGATGAGATCGAGGGTGCTCTTGTTGTTCCGCACGATGCCGCGCGCGCGAATCATCTCGGTGAAGGTCAGCGCGGCGCCCTGTTCCCAGCACAGCCGGCGATACGCCACGTCGGTGACGCTCTCCATGGGCGCCAGCAGGAAGGGGTTGGCAAGCTCGAGGGCGCCGAGGCGAAGAGACACGGCCGCAGATGCTAGTAGATTACGCGAATGCTCCGAGCCCTGATGGTGGTGATGGTGATCGGTGGGGTCGCCCGCGCCGACGAGAAGGAGCAGGTCCGCCAGGCGATGCACACGTACTATTCCGGTGAGGTGCGCCAGGTGATCCCCTGGTCGCTCACGGGCGTGACGGCCGGGGTGACGGGCGGGGTGCTGGTGGCGCAGCCCGGCGACCTGGCGAAGACCTCGGGCGGGGTGCTGCTGGGCCTGGGCATCTTCGAGCTGGCGGTGGGCATCGGCTTCGCGGTGCGCACGCTGCCGATGCGCGAGCGCTTCGATCTGCTGCTCGACTCGAACCCGCAGGAGTTCGTGAAGACCGAGCGCGAGCACCTGCACCGAATCATCACGCGGTTCCAGCCGATCGTGCGCATCACCGAGGCGGTGCTGGCGGTGGCGGGGGCGAGCCTGACGATCATCGGCAGGTCGGTGGGCAACCCGCGGCTCGAGGGCGTGGGCATCGGGGTGGGGGCGCATGCGGTGGCGTTGTTCGCGATCGACTGGGCGGTGCTCGATCGCGCGCTGGCGTACGGGGCGGCGCTGGACTCGTGGACGCCGCCGACGCCGTGACCCCGGCCGAATTTCGCCAGTCGCTGACCCGGCTGCCGACCACCCTCGAAGGCGTGGCGTCGCTGCCAGCGCCCTCGCTGCCGGTCGATCGGTGGGGGCGCTGGTTGCTGGTGGCGCTCTGCCGCCACGTCGAGCGGCAGCGCTGGGTGGGGCAGGTGGTCGACACGTCGCTGCGGTTGGGGCGCACGAGACTCGCGCGCGGTGATCATGGCGAACACCCTCGGGGGCGGGTGCCTGGCCTCGACGACTGGTCGTACCTGCTCGACGGCTACGGTTGTGAGTTGACCCACGACTCGGGCGCGACCCTCGTCGTCGACTTCCCCGACGGCAACGACTCGCTGCTCGACGCGAGCTTCTACGAGCTGTACCTCTCGAGCCTGAAGACGCCCGAGCGGGTCGAACGCGCGTTCCCGATGACGCCCGAACTGCGGCTCGGCTGGCGCATCGACCTGGGCGTGCTGGTGGCGGCGGGCCTGCTGGTCAGACACGCGCCTCGCTTCGCGTTGACCCCCGACGGGCTCGCGTGGGGCCAGTCGCTCGCGGCGGCCTTCGACGAACTCGATCGCTCCGCCGACCCGGTGTACCGCCTGGCCCTCGCGCTTCAGTTGGGCGACCCGGTGCTGGCCGGTGAGGTCGCGCCGGTGGCCTTCCTCGCGCATCGTCGCGACGCGGCGATCGACGCGAGAGTTCGATGGTTGGAGGGGCGTCTCGACGAGGAGGGCGCGGTCGAGGCGCTGGGAATGATGGGGCGGGCCCTCGCCGAGCCGGTGCTGCTCGACACGCTCGAGCGGCGGGCGCCGGACCGGGGCCTGGCGTCAGCGGTGATCCTCGTCGCCAGTTGGCAGGAAGTCGCCCTGGCGCCGCAGTTGCTCGCGGTACTCGAGCGCGCGGTCGGCAACGAGGCCGCAGCGCCGTTCGTCCGCGTACGAGCGGCGGCAGGGGTGATGGAGTGGCTGGGGCCATCGCTGTCGCCGTCGGTGCGCGAGCGGCTGATCTCGGCCCTGGACGTTCCGGTGGACGTGACGGCAGGTGAGGTGGGCTTGTTGCTCGCGCTGCTCGACGAACCGCGCGGGCGTCAGCGTCTGATCGAGGCGTTGGGTTCGTCGACGCCGATGGCCCGAATGGACGCCGGGGCAGCGCTGGCGATTCTGGGGCACGACGCGGCGCTCGCCGAGGCCGATCGCTGGGCGGTGCCATTCCTGACCGAGCGCTTCGAGCGACTGCTCGCGCGCTGGCGCCCAACCTGAGCGCGCCGCGGAGGATTCTGTGGATTTGAGAGCCGACCCGTTCCGGCTCCTGGGTCAAGAGAATGACCTGGCGAGGTGCCGAAGGGCTCGAAGTCGTGCAGCAGGGCGAGCCCGGACCCCGAAGTCGCCCCCCGCCCGAAGGCCTCACTTCAGAACACCACCACCGTCACCCCATCTCCTCCCTCGGCGTTGTCACCGGGGCGGAACGACTTCGCGTACGGCGTGCGCGCAAAGAACTCCCTCAATTCGCGCTTGAGCGCACCGGTGCCATGCCCATGAATGACGATGGCCGCGTCATCTCCGGCCTGCGACACGCGATCGAGGAACTGCTCGACGGCCCGCAGTGCCTCTTCCGCCCGCTGCCCACGAACGTCGAGCGTCGGCGCGGCGAGGGTCAACGGCGCGGGAGCCGCCTTCTGCGCGGCCTCGGCGAGCTTCGCCTTCCCCGGCGCGGGCTTCGCGACGTCCTTCCCCTTCGTCGCAGGCCCCAGCTCGGACACGTCGACGCGCATCTTGAGCGCGCCCATGGCGACGGTGGCATTCGACCCGTTGAGCTCGAGAATCTCGACCTCGGCATCCATCGTGCGGTGGCGAGCGCGCGCCCCGACCTTCAGCTCGAGCGGCGCCAAGTCACGCACCTCGCCCTTGAGCTCGACCCGCGCATTCCGCTCGGCCTGGGTCTGCTCGTTGATGCGCAGGGTGAGCTCGGCTGACGCGCTCTGCGCGGTCTTGAGCGCCTGCTCGGACTTGTCGCTCTGCAGCTTCTCGACCAACGCCCGCACCTGGGTGCGCGCGAACTCGAGCTCGGCGCGCAGGGCTTCGCGGAACTTGAGCTCCTGTTCCTTCTTGCTGGCGGCGACGGCCTCGAGCTCGGCCTCGACCTTCACGCGCAGGGCCTTCGCTTCGGCAGCGTCGCGGTCGGCGACCAGCCGCTGCTCGTACAACTGTCGGCGCTCCTGCTCGGCGGCGGTGAGCGCCTTGGACAGCGCGCCGCCGGAGTCGGTGACGAGCGCCGTGGCCCGCAGGCAGATGTCGTCGGGCAAGCCGACGCGCCGAGCGATGTCGATGGCCGACGAGGCGCCCGCGAAGCCCAGTTGCAGCCGATACGTCGGTGCCATCTTGCGTGAATCGAACCCGACGCGCGCATTGACGAAGCGGGGGTCGAGGTGGGCCAGCGCCTTCAATTCCTCGAGGTGGGTGGTGACCAGCACCACCGCGCCGCGTTCGATGAGGTGCTCGAGCACCGCGGTGGCGATGGCGGCGCCTTCCTTGGGGTCGGTGTCGGCGGCGATCTCGTCGATGAGCACCAGCGAGCCGCCGCGCGCGGTGGCGACGATGTCCTTGAGCAGGGTGACGTGCGCCGAGAAGGTGGACAGCCCGGCCTGCAGGTCCTGCTGATCGCCGACGGCCGAATGCACGTGGTTGAACAGCGGCAGGCGCGAGCCCTCGTCGACGGGAATGGGGAGCGCGGCGCGGGTCATCAGCGCGCACAGGCCGACGCCGGTGAGGGTGACGGTCTTGCCGCCGGCGTTGGGGCCCGAGATCACCAGGGTCCGGGCGTCGAGCAGCTCGACGTCGTTGGCGATCACCGCGCCGCCCCCCTTGAGCACCAGGCGCGGGTGCCGCAGGCCCTTGAGCGCGACCGGCCCGTCGGCGTGCTCGAGCGTCGGCACGCTGGCCGACAGATCGGTGGCGAGCATGGCCACCGCTTCGAGTTCGTCGAGCTGCGCCGAGGCCTCGACGCCGTCGTGCAACGACTTCGCCTCGCGGCCGACCAGCCCCGAGAGCTCGAGCAGCACCTTGCGTTCTTCTTCGAGTACCAGCGACTGCGCGATGGCCAGCTCGTTGCCCAGCCCGACCAGTTCGGTGGGCTCGACGAAGAGCGTCTGTCCCGAGCCGCTGGCGTTGTGCACGATGCCGGTGATGTCGCGCTGGTTGGCCGACTTCACGGGCACCACGTACCGATCGTTGCGCACCGAATAATACGACTCGCGCAGGTTGACCGAGAAGCGGTCGTCGTGCAGCAGTTCGTCGAGCCGCGCCCGAATGCGGCGGTGCAACCCGCGGGCGTGATCGCGCGCTTCCTTCAATTCCACGCTGGCGCGATCGCTGATCTCTCCCGAGGCCTCGAACGAGCGATCGAGGCGACTGGCCAGCTTGGTCAGCACGGGCAGGCGGCGGCCGAGCTCGGCGAGCAGGGGGTACCGCTCCCGGCGTTCGTCGAGCACGTCACTGGCGCGCTCGAAGGCGAACAGGCACGCGCAGATGGCCATCAACTCGCGGGGCTCGAGCATGCCGCCCTTGCCAGCGCGATCGAGCGAGGCGCGAACGTCGGTCAGGCCCGCGACGGGCAACGACATGGGCTCCATGCGCAGCAGGCGCGCCTCTTCGACGTGGGCGTAGGCACGAGCGACCTCGTCACGCGAGTCGAGGAACGGCCGGCGGCCGGCGCGTTCCCGGCCGACCTCGGTGCGGCATCGGCTGGCCAGGGCCGCGCGCACCTCGTCGAAGCCGAGGGCGGCGAGGGTGCGATCACTCACGTCCATCGGAGGACTCCAGTCGGCAGGCGGCTGCACGACTTCAGGCGCGGGGAGATACCCGAAGCGCACGCGCAGCGAAGGGGTGGCATCGAAGGACATGGGGGCGCCGGTCGTTCGGGCGCGGCGTTCCTGACGAAGGCGGTCGGCATTCGCGCGCGTCATGCAGCCTTTTGGCCCCCGAACGCAACCCCGCAATGCCTTGAACCCCGCGGTTCGGCGGGGGAGCATCAGCCCGATGGCTCGTCGCCCCGCCCAGGCCGTGGTGCTGCTGCTGGCCCTGGGCGCGGGCTGTTCGCGGCCCCGAACGGCGCCCGTCGCGGCTCCAGTCGACGCCGGCCACGCGGCGCGGGTGCTGCAACTGATGCCCATCACCACCTCGTCGGCGGTGGCTCGCGACGCGTTCCTCGAGGGGCGGCGCCTGTCGGACAACAACCGCCAATCGGAGTCGCTCTCGAAGTTCCACGAGGCGGTGACGGCCGACCCCGACTTCGCACTGGCCTGGTCGTACATGGGCTACGTGCTGACGGGCGACGAGGGCCTGGCGATGGTGCGGCGGGCCCAGCGCCTGTCGGCGAAGCTGCCCGAAGGCGAGCGGCTGTGGATCGAGCTGCAGTTGGCGCGGGTCGAGGGGCGTCAGGACGACGCGACCCGGGTGGCGCAGCAGTTGGTCCTCGTGATTCCCGACGAGTGGCGGGTGCTCTTCGAGATGGCGCAGATGGCGTACGATCGCCGCGACTTCGAGCGCGCGACGGCCGGCTACCGGCGAGCGATGTCGCTGTCGGTCGAGCTGTCGAGCAGTTGCCTGGGGTTCAACAACCTGGGCTACGCGCAGGCGATGATCGGCCACCTCGATCAGGCCATCTCGGCGCTCACCAAGTGCGTGGCCTTCAACCCGTCCGAGCCCAACCCGTGGGACTCGCTGGGCGAGATTCAACTGGCCGCCGGTCGCTTCGAGGAATCGCGCGAGTCGTTCGGCAAGGCCCTGGCGCTGTCGAAGGCCTTCGTCGAGGCCGAGCGCGGCATCGCGGCGGTGGAGTTCGCGCAGGACCGGTACGACGCGGGGCAGGCGTCGTTGGTCCGGGCGAGGCAGAGCGCGTTGCGGTCGACCGAGCGCGCCTCGATCGACCTCGCGGTGGCCTGGGCGACGCTGGCCCACGGTGACGAGAAGGCGGCGTTCGCCACGATCGACCGGGCCGAGAAGGAGCTGCACCGGGAAAAGGTGCCGGCGTACTGGGTGGCCGACGTGGCCGCGACGCGAGCGGCGATGCTCAATCTGCTCGGCCGGCACGCAGCGGTGGTCGCGCTGGTCGGTCCCCAGTTGACGGCGCTGCAGAAGGCCGACGCGGGCAGCGAGCTGGCCAGCATCGTGCGGCACCGGCTGCACGCCGAGCTGGTGATGGCCCAGGCGAAGACCGATCTCCCAGCGGCTCGACGAACGCTCGCGCTGCTGACGCAGGAGATCGCGACCAACACCGCCACCATCGAAGTCGACGCGCTGGGGCGGCGGGCCCGGGCGGCGGTGGCGCGGGCTTCGGGTGACGACGAGAGCGCGCTCACCGAACTGGCGGGCTGCGAGCTGCTGGGCCTGAGCGAGTACACGCTCGACGACCGGGTCAAACCGCACGACACCCGCTGCCTGCTGGACCGCGCCGAGCTGCTGACCACCCTGCATCGCGAGGGGGCCGCGCCCATCGTGCAGCGCCTCTCGGGCTTCGCGTCGCGCGACCCGGTCGACGTGTTGGTGCGGCAGCGGGCGCTGGGGCTGCGCAAGCTGGCGAAGTGATTGGCCCGGCCGACCCGTGAACTTTTTCCCGTGGCGCGGGCCTTTGGTTACAGTGATGGCCTTGATGACCCGGGGGCTCAGCGTGGTGGTGCTCGTGGCAGCCCTGCAGGTCAGGGCCGCGCCCGAAGCCCTGCGCCCGACCGCCGAGGTGATGAAGGACCTGCTGGCGATCGAAGCCGCGGGCTACCACGCCGACAAGGTCGACCGCGTGCGCATGGACCTGACCGCCAAGGCGCGCGCGAAGCCCACCGAATGCATGCCGCGGGTGTACGTGGCGTGGCTGACCTTGCCGACCGACGACTCGTGGAACCAGCTCAAGGCGCTGGCGCCGATCTTCGTCGAGAACCCGTGGGTGCACTACGGCATGGGCCGCGTGTACGTGAAGTGGAAGATGGCGGACCAGGCGCGCAACGAGCTCAACCAGGTGCTCAAGCGCGACCCGAAGTTCTACCCGGCGCTGACCTCGCTGGGTGACCTGGCCGCGCAGCGCGACGAGGCCAGCGAGGCCGAGGCGTTCTACCGACAGGCGCTGGCCATCGCTTCCGATGACCCCCTCGCGTTGACCGGGCTGGGGCAGTTGCTGCTCAAGCAGGGCAAGAAGGACCAGGCGATGGAGTTGCTGAAGACCTCGACGCGCGCCTACCCCGAGCAGCCGGGGGCCCTGGCGGCCCTGGTGCCACTGCTGGTCGACGCGAAGGACCCGGCGGCCATCGAAGCCGCGCAGGCGGTCTGCGAGCTTCGCCCGAAAGACGCGGCGGCGCGCCGGCAACTGGGCGAGCTGCGGTTCGCGGCAGGAGACCTGGCCGGAGCGGCGAAGGAATTCGAGCGGCTCTCGAGGCTGGGGGCACTCGACGCGGCGCTGCAGACGCGGCTGGCGAGCATCTACAAGACGGTGGGGAACGTCGACGAAGAGGAACGGGTCGAGCAGGCGCTGGCGGCGCAGGAGCCGACGAGCACGGTGCACAACCTTCGCCTGGCCGAGCTTCGCCTGGCCCGGCACGATCTCGAAGGTGCCGAAGCGCAGTATCTCGAGGTGCTGGCGCGTGACCCGAAGAACCTGGTGGCCCAACTGGCGCTGGTGAAGTTCAAGCTCGAGGCCGGGCTCGAATTCGAGGCCGTCGAACGCCTGCGTGCGGCGAAGGCGCTCGACCCCACGAACGCAGAGATCGGCACCCAGCTCGAGACGCTCGAGAACAGCTTCAAGCTGGGCAACCACCAGCTCAAGGGCAACGTGAACGGCATCAACTGGGCGGTGATCGCCACGCTCGACAAGCTGTACACCGAGCGCAAGGCCGCCAGGCCCGCGCTGGCAGGGAAGATCAAGATTCGCGTGCACATCAGCGACGAGGGGCGGGCGACCGCGGTCGACGTGCTGGAAGACACCGTGAAGGACCCGGTGCTGGTGGGCCACGTGTACTTCCGCTTCCGCGACGCCGAGTATTACGAGCGCAAGAAGGTCGAACCGGTGGTCGAGTTCGAGCTGGGCGGCGCCAAGAAGGGGAAGTGATGAAGTTCGGCATCGACGTGCTGGTCGCCTCGAAGTTCGCGGCGCTCAGCGGCAAGCGGGTTGGCGCCATCGTCAACCCCACCAGCGTGGACGCGACGTTCACCCACCTGGCAGATCTCCTCCACACCGCGCCCGGCGTGACCCTGGCGGCGCTCTTCGGCCCCGAGCATGGGGTGCGGGGTGAAGCGCAGTACATGGTGGCGGTCGACGACGTGGCTCGCGATCGCCGCACGGGCGTGCCGGTCTACAGCTTGTACGGGCACACCTTCGAGTCGCTCTCGCCGCGCGCAGAATGGCTGCGGGGGCTGGACGCGCTGGTGTTCGACGTGCAGGACGTGGGCGCGCGCTACTACACGTACGTCTACACCATGGCCCTGGCGATGAAGGCTGCCGCGGCCGCGAAGGTGGCGTTCTGGGTGCTCGACCGGCCCAACCCCATCGGGCTCACGCAGACCGAAGGCAACCTGGTCGGCGCGAAGTACCGCAGCTTCGTGGGGCTGTATTCGCTGCCCACGAGGCACGGGCTGACGGCGGGCGAATTGGCGAAGCTGCTCAACGACACCGAGGGCTTCGGCGCGGAGCTGCACGTGGTGCCGGTCGAGGGGCTCACGCGCACGCACTGGTGGGCGGACACGGGGAGGGCGTTCATTCCGCCGTCTCCCAACATGCCCACGCCTGACACCGCGCTGGTGTACCCGGGCATGTGTCTGGGTGAGGGAACCAACGTGTCGGAAGGCCGGGGCACCTGTCGACCCTTCGAGCAATTCGGGGCGCCGTGGCTCGAGGGCGCGGCGCTGGCGGCCGACCTGAACTCCCGGAAGTTGCCCGGCGTGACCTTCCGGCCGTGCTCCTTCACGCCGACCTTCGACAAGTTCAAGGGCATCTCGTGCGAGGGCGCGTTCATTCACGTCACCGATCGCGCGGCCTTCCAGTCGCTGCGCACGGGCGTGGCGGTGTTCGAGGCCTGCGCCCGGCTGGGCAAGGGGCACTTCCAGTGGCGGGCGGACGCGTACGAGTTCGTCGAAGACGTGCCGGCCTTCGACCTGCTGTGCGGGACCGACCAGGTGCGCCTGGGCATCGAGCAGGGCAAGGCCCTGGAGTCCTTGACCGCCGGCTTCGATGACGAGCGACGGTCGTTCGAGCCCCTGCGCTCGCGCTATGCTCTGTACTGAGTCATGGCGGCCATCGGCGTATTCTCGGACAGCGGAGGCGACCTGCAGGTCTTCGACGCAGCGCTCAAGCTGCTGGCGGCCAAGGGTGCACGTCGGTTCCTGTTCGCGGGTGGCGGGTACGGCGACCTCGACGCCTGGGTGAAGTGGAAGCGGTCTGAAGTGAAGGCCCAGAGCGACTACAGCAACGACGACTTCCTGGAAGACGTGACCCGGTTCCTGGTGGGGTTGGAGCAGGTCGAAAGGCCCGCCGCCTTCGGTACGGCGTGGGAGTCGACGCGCGAAATCGAAGAGCTGACCCGCATGAAGGACAAGGTGTTGCGGGCTCCGGAGCGGGGCTCGCTGGCCTGGCAGGACACCGCGGTGCCGCGCAAGGTGGTCGACCTCCTCGGCGATACCCTGTGCTGCGTGGTGCACGACAAGAACGACCTCGAGAAGGAGGACATGGTCAACGCGGCGGTGCTGGTGC
>CAIWFK010000038.1 GCA_903911905.1 uncultured Myxococcales bacterium | reverse complement strand
TCGGCGGCGGCGACCTCGAAGGGCACCCCCAGGTGCCCCAGCAGTTCCTTGCGGCGCGGAGAGGCCGACGCGAGGACCAGGCGCATCAACTGTCGGATCCGATGACCTTCTCGACCGCCTTGTCGTTGGTCACCACGGTGCCGCTCTGCTTGAGCGCCTTCAAGAAGGCCTCGCGCACCTCGAACTGCTTGCCCTTGAGGGCCTGCAGGCGCAGGTCGGCCTTGTCCTTCTCGAAGCCCTCGTCGCTGGGCGCCTTGCGCTCGGTGACCGAGACGATGACCAGCGCATCGCCCACGGTGAGCAGCTGATCGACCAGGCCCGCGTCGGTGCGAGCGAAGACGGCCTTCATGGCCTCGCTCGAGGCGCCGAGCGAGGGAATCGACTCGGCGGTCGACGAGAACTCGGCCGTTTCCTTGGTGGTGGGCTTGCGCTCCTGGGCGAAGTTGAAGGCGCCCTGTTCGGCCTTGTCTTCTGCGGGGAAGAGCTCGGCCAGGGTCTTGCCCTTCTTGACCTCGACGAGCGCCTTCTCGGCCTCGGCCTTCGCGAGGGCCTTCGCGCGCTCCTTGACGAAGAGCTGGGTGGCGATTTCGCCCTTCACAGCATCGAGCGGCTTCTGCTCGCTGGGCTTCTTCTCTTCGATGGTGCCGATGAAGTAGCCGAGCTGGGTCTCGACGGGGGCCGACACCTCACCGGGCTTGAGCGCGAAGAGCACGTCGGCGAAGGCCGGCGCGAGCGAGAGGCGCTCGACGTAGCCCAGCGCACCGCCCTTGCTCTTCGTTTCGAGGTCTTCGCTGAACTGGGTGGCGACGTCAGCGAACGACTTCTTGCTCTCGACCAGGTCCTTGCGGAGGTTCTCGGCGCGCACCTTCACGTCGGCCTTGGCCTGCGCCGTCGCGTCGGGGGCGAGCTTGAGCAGAATCTGCCGGGCCTTGACCTTCTCGGGCACGAAGTAGGTGAACTTGTTCTGATCGTAGAAGTCCGAGATGGCCTTGTCGTTGGCCCGGGTCCACGCGTCGAGTTCGGCTGCCTTCGGCGTGCCGACCTTCTCGGCGAACATGGTGGGGGTGAAGCGCACGAAGGCGATCTTCGCGGCGTTGCCGTCCTTCGCGTACTTCGCGCGGACCTCGTCGTCGCTGACCACGGCCGACGACTCGACCAGCTGCAGCATGCGCTGCGCGGCCAACTGCCGGCGCAGCTTGTCTTCGAACTTCACTTCGGTGGTGCCTTCGACGTTGCGCACCCAGTCCTGGAAGGTGTCGTGGTCGAACTTGCCGTCCTTCTTGAACATCTCGGACTCGTTGTAGAGCCGAGCCAGATCGTCGTCGCTGGCCGACAACCCGCGCTTCTCGGCGGCCTGGGCGAGCAACTCGGTGTTGACCATGCGGTCGAGCACCTGCTTGTGAATGCCGAACTGCTTGAGCATTTCGGTCGGAACGCCCTGGCGGCGGAAGTTCTCGGACTGCTGCACGTACTCGCGCGCGAAGTCCTTGAGCGCGATGGGCTCACCGTTCACGGTGGCGACGTTCTCGACTTCCTTGATTTGGCCGGCGTTGTTGCAGCCGCGCGCACCGGGGCCCCACTCGAAGATGAAGAGGAGCGCGAGGGCGCCGATGAAGACGTAGGAGAAAAAGCGTCGGGTCTCGTCGGAATTGCTCATGGTTTTCCAGCGGTTGGCGGGAACGAAGCCTTGACCTGTAGGATCGGAGCCCACAACATGCAAGCGCTTTGACGTAAGCGACGGGTAAAGGCGCGTTCGACACCACGATGTTCAAATTCCTCTCGCGATTCCGTGAGCCGCTGATCGTCGGGGCACTGCTGCTGGTGCCGCTGCTGACGTACCTCACGAAGGGGCACCGTGGCCGCGAGCCGAACACGTTCGATCGGCTGGTGCTGCGCCTGTCGAGCCCGGTGCAGGGCGTGCTGACCTGGGGCCTCGAGGGCGTGGCGGCGAGCGCGGCGGGGTACGTGGCGCTGCGCGGGGCGCACGAAGACGCCGCCAGCTGTCGCAGCGAGCTGGCGCACAAGAACGAAGAGCTCAACGCGCTCAACGAAGCGAAGGCCGAGAACGCGCGGCTCAAGACCATGCTGGGCTACGTCGACGGCACGCACGATCAGGAAATCGTCGCGCGGGTCATCGGGCTCAACCCGTCGTCGCAGTACCTCTCGATGCGCATCGACCGCGGCGAAGACCAGGGCGTGCGGGTGGGCATGCCGGTGGTGACGCCCGACGGCGTGGTGGGGCAGGTGGTGCGCGCGGTGGGCTCGAGCGCCGACGTGCTGTTGTTGACCGACCCGGCCAGCCGCATCGGCGGCGTGGTGCAGCGCTCGCGGGTACGTGGCTCGGTGACGGGCGCCGGCGACGGGCGCAAATTGGCGCTCAACCTGGTGCGCCGCGAAGACGATCTGGTCGACGGCGACGCCATCGTGACCGCGGGCAGCGACGGCGTGTTCCCCCGGGGGTTGCTGGTGGGCACGGCCAAGTCGATCGCGCGGCCGGCGGTGGGCATGTTCCTGACCGGGGTGGTGGTGCCGGCGGTCGACCTCTCGCGCCTGGAAGAGGTGTTGATCATTCCGGTCACCATGGCGGCGCCGGTGGTGCCCGCGAAGGACGGCGCGCGATGAAGTTCCTGGGCTTCTCGGCGCTCGCGCTGCTGTTGCTGTCGGTCGAAGAGGTGCTGGTGAAGACCTTCTCGTTCGAGGTCACCCGCATCGACGTGGGCCTGGCGATCGTGGTGTACGTGGCCACGCGGGGCACCACCATCGAAGGGGCGCTCAGCGCCTTCTCGGTGGGCTACCTGCTCGACGTGTTCACCAGCAAGCCGACGGGGCTGTACCCCTTCCTGGCGGTGCTGACCTTCGTGCTGGTGCGGCTGGTGGCGCAGGTGGTCGACGGCCGTTCACGCGCCAGCTACGGCCTGTTGGTGGCCGGCGCGACGGCGGGGCACGCGGTGCTGGCCATGTTCTTCACCTGGCTGACCTCGAGTGACGAGGTGCACGTGCTCTCGCTCTCGGGCGTGCCGCTGCAGACCTTCCTCACCACGGCGGCGGGCGTGGCGCTCTGGCCGTTGTTCCGCAAGATCGAACCGGGCGAGCGGCCCGACCCCGGGGTGCTCTCGTGAAGCTGGGCGGCCCGCGAGAGCCGAAGGAACTGCGGCCGCGGGTCTTCGCGCTGGGCTCGGTGTTCCTCTTCGGGGTGCTGGTGCTGTCGGTGAACCTGTACCGCCTGATGGTGGTGCGCTTCGAGGAATTCACCGCGCTGTCCATCGACAACCAGTTCAAGGACGTGCGGGTGCGGGCGCCGCGCGGGTTGATCCGCGATCGCCACGGCGAGGTGCTGGTCGACGCCCGGCCCAGTCTCGACGTGTTCATCACGCCCGCGTTCTGTCTGAAGTGCCAGGCCGAGGTCATTCCCCGGCTGGCGACGCTGCTGGGGTGGGACGACGACCAACGGCAGAAGGTCGAGCAACAGGTCAAGGACACGCGCGGCCCGCAGCGCTACCAGCAGTTGGTGGTGGCGGTGGACCTGCCTCGCGACGCGTTCGACCTGCTCAACGCGCACCAGATGCAGTTGCCCGGGGTCGACCTCGAAGCGGTGCCGCACCGCGAGTACCGCGCCGGGTCGGCGCTGGCACACGTGGTCGGGTACATGAACGAGATCACGGTCGACGAGCTGACGAAGTTCAACAGCTCGCAGGAAGACCGGCCGCCCTACGCGATGGGCGACTACATCGGCCGCAAGGGGGTCGAGCGGGCCTTCGAGCAGGTGCTGCGCGGCACCGACGGCTGGGTGAAGGAAGTGGTCAACGCGCGTGGCGAGATCATGCGCGACCTGAAGGGCGAGGTGCTCAAGCGAGACGAGGTGCTGCCGCGGCCGGGCAACAACCTGGTGCTGTCGATCGACTCGCGGTTGCAGGCCGAGGCCGAGCGGGTCTTCCCCGGCACCGCGGGGGCGATCGTGGTGATGGAATCGAAGACCGGCTTCATTCTGGCCATGGTCAGCCGCCCGTCGTTCGACCCCAACGAGATGACGGGGCGGGTGTCGTCGCAGCGGCTGGCCGCGCTCTCGAAAGACCCGCTGCAACCGTTGATCTTCCGCGCCGCGGCCGAGCACTACCACCCGGGCTCGACCTTCAAGGTGGTCTCGATGCTGGCCGGCCTGCGCTCGGGCGCCTTCACGCCGCAGACCACGGTCAACTGCACCGGTGGCTACCAGTTGGGCGCGCGGCGCTGGCGCTGCGACAACGAGCGCGGCCACGGCCCGCTGCAGGCGCACGCCGCGCTGGCCTTCAGTTGCGACACGTACTTCTACCGGCTGGCCGACGTGATCGGCATCGACCCCATCGCGCGGGCGGCGCGCGAGCTGGGCTTCGGCGCGCCCACCAACTTCGGGGTCGCGGCCGAGGTGCCGGGCGTCATTCCCGACAGCGCGTACCACGACAAGAACACCCCCGGCGGGTACACCAAGGGCATGGCGCTCAACGCGTCGATCGGTCAAGGCGACGTGAACGTGACGCCCCTGCAGTTGGCGGTGGTGTATTCGGCGATCGGCAACGGTGGTGACGTGATGCAGCCGCAGGTGGTGCAGCGCATCGAGACCCCCGACGGCGCCCTGGTCGAAGCCATGGCCCCCAGGTTGACCCGGCACGTCGAGATCACCCCCGAGCAGCACGAGACGTTGATCGGCGGGCTCAAGGGCGTGGTCAACGAAGCGGGCGGCACGGGGTTTCGCGCGCGGTTGCCCGACATCACGGTGGCCGGCAAGACGGGGACGGCGCAGGTGGCGCGCCTGGGCCAGATTCGGGTGAAGGCCGCCGACATGAATTACTGGGAGCGCGACCACGCCTGGTTCGCGTCGTTCGCGCCCGCCGAGGACCCCGAGGTGACGGTGGTGGTGCTCAACGAGCACAGCGGCTTCGGTGGCGCGTCTTCGGCGCCGGCTGCAGGCGCGATTCTGAAGCGGTACTTCGAGCTCAAGAAGGCCGACGCGCAGGGCACGGCGCCGCCTTTGCCCTCGCCCATCGCCTCGAGCGCGCCGGTGCCGAAGGCGGCCGAGTCGACGAAGGTGCTGCCCGACGTGGTGCCCCCGCGCGAGCCGGTCGAGGCCCGCGACGCGTCGGTGCCCGGCCCCGGTGACCCGCTGGTGCCGCCGCACGAAGACCTCGAGGCGCCCCGATGATGGAACTGCGAACCCAGCGCCGCACCATGGCCAACGTGCCGTGGGGGTTGGTGGCGGTGGTGCTGATGATTTCGGCGGTGGGCATCTACAACCTGGCGTCGGCGTCGCGGCCTCCGGCCAGCCCGGTGTGGTTGCCGCAGTTGGCCTACCTGGGGCTGGGCGTGGCGACGGTGGTGGGCATCGCCTTCGTCGACTACCGCTTCGTGCAGAGCGCGACGATTCCCATCTACCTGGTGAACATCGCCATGCTGCTGGCGCTCAAGGTGGTGGGGCACAAGGCGAAGGGCGCCGAGAGCTGGTTCGTGCTGGGCCCCCTGCGCCTGCAGCCTGCCGAGTTCATGAAGCTGGGCATGGTCTTGATGATGGCCAAGTACTTCCACGACGACGAACGGCCGAACAACGAGGGGTACGGCTTCTTCCGCCTGGTTCCGCCGGTGTTGATTTCGATGATTCCCACCGCGCTGGTGCTGGTGCAGCCCGACCTGGGCACGGCGCTGATGATGACCTTCACCGCGGTGACCATCATCCTCTTCGCCAAGCCGAAGTGGACGGTGCTGGTGATCATGGGCGTGCTGGCCCTGGGCAGCGTGGGGGTGCTGTGGAACGACTACGTGCGGGTGCAGCCCGAGCCGCGCATGACGATCATCCGGCACAAGCTCAAGAAGCACCAGGACGCGCGCATCACCGGCTGGCTCGACCCCACGTCGGACCTGCGGGGCAGCAATTACCACTCGATGCAGTCGAAGATCGCCGTGGGCAGCGGAGGCCCGACGGGCAAGGGGTGGATGCAGGGCACCCAGACCGGCCTGCGCTTCCTGCCCGAGCAGCACACCGACTTCATCTTCAGCGTCTTCGCCGAGGAACAGGGCTTCGTGAAGTGCCTGTTCCTGCTGTTGCTGTATGCCGGCTTCATCATCACCTCGTTGTCGATCGCCGCCTCGGCGAAGGACCGGTTCGGTGCCTTCGTGGTGGTGGGCATCACCGCGATGGTGTTCTGGCAGGTGTTCGAGAACATCGGCATGGTGACCGGTCTGTTGCCGATCACCGGCATCACGTTGCCGCTGATGAGCTACGGCGGCAGCTCGATGCTCTCGGTGATGATCGGGGTCGGGCTGCTGGTGAACGTGGCCATGCGGCGGCAGGGGTTCCGACCGTAGCCACGGGGTGAGTGGCCTGATAAGCGCCAGCGCCATGAACGCGGCGCTGGTCATCATTCCCACCTACAACGAACGCGAGAACCTGGGCCCCATCACCTCGGCGGTGCTCAAGGGCGAGCCGCGGGTCGACGTGCTGGTGGTCGACGACAACAGCCCCGATGGCACGGGCGCGCTGGCCGACGAGCTGGCGAAGACCGAGCCGCGGCTCAGGGTGCTGCACCGCGAGAAGAAGGAAGGGCTGGGCCGCGCCTACCTGCACGCCTTCCGCTGGGCGCTCGAGCACGACTACCAGTACGTGATCGAGATGGACGCCGACTTCAGCCACGACCCGCGCTACCTGCCGGGGCTGCTCGACGCGGCGCAGTCGGGCGCCGACCTGGTGCTGGGCAGCCGCTACGTCGAGGGCGGCGGCACGGTGAATTGGGGCGTGATGCGGCAGATCATCTCGAAGGGCGGGTCGCTCTACGCGCGGTCGAGTCTGGGCGTTCGGGTGCGCGATCTGACCGGCGGCTTCAAGTGCTTCAACCGCCGCGTGCTCGAGGGCCTCAACCTCGACGAGGTGGTGTCGACCGGCTACGGCTTCCAGATCGAGTTGACCTACCGCGCGCTCAAGAAGGGCTATTCGGTGAAGGAAGTGCCCATCGTCTTCGAAGATCGCCGGGTCGGTCAGTCGAAGATGAGCCGCAAGATCTTCGTCGAGGCCATGACCATGGTCTGGAAACTGCGCTTCACCGTCTGACGAGCGCGGCCATGCTGGCGACCTTCGTCCTGGCGTTTCCGGCGGTGCTCTTCATCGTCGACCCCATTGGCCTGGTGCCGATGTTCCTGTCGATGACGGGAAACGATTCGCCCGAAAAATGCCGCACCATGGCCCGGCGGGCCTGTCTGACCGCCGGAGCGGTGCTGACCTTCTTCGCGCTCTTCGGCACCCTGGTCTTCCAGGTGTTCGGGGTGACGCTGGCGGCCTTCCGCGTGGCGGGGGGCTTGTTGTTGATGCTGACCGCGCTCGACATGTTGCGCGCCCAGAGCCCGACCACCAAGACCTCGGCCGCCGAGGTGAGCGAGGGCGAGGCCCGAGAAGACATCGCGATCGTGCCGCTGGCCATGCCGCTGATCGCCGGGCCGGGCGCCATCGCCACGGTGATGGTGTTGATGGCGCAGCACGGAGCTGGCATCGACGCGGCGGTGCCGGTGATCGGGTCGATCGTGCTGACCATGTTCATCGCCTACCTGACCCTGCGCAGCGCCCAGTCGGTCAAGCGGGTGCTCAAGCAGACTGGCATCGCGGTGCTCGAGCGCGTGTTCGGGCTGATTCTGGCGGCGATCGCGGTGCAGTTCGTCTTCGATGGTGGTCGCGAGCTTCTCAAGTAATCTGTCGGCCCAACCGAAAGGGAACGCAACGCCATGGGGGAACAGCTCGGTCCATACGTGCTCGACAAGCGCATCGGCGCTGGCGGCATGGCCGACGTGTTCCTCGCCAAGGGGCCGCGCGGGGTCTGCGTCGTCAAGCGACCGCACGCCCACCTGTGCGCGAACCCCGAGTTCGTGCGCATGTTCCTCGACGAGGCGTCGCTGCTGGCGCGACTTCACCACCCGGGCATCGCGCAGATCTCCGACCTGGGGCACGTCAAGGGCGTGCCGTACCTGGCGATGGAATACGTGCCGGGCTTCGACCTGATGACCATCAGCCTCGAGCACGAGCGGCAGGGTGAGCTGATCGCTCCCGAGCTGTGCGCCCGCATCGTGGCCGACGTGGCGGCGGCGCTGCACGCGGCGCACGAGGCGACCGGGGCCGACGGCCAGCCGATGCACCTGGTGCACCGCGACGTCACCCCGCACAACGTTCTGTTGTCGACCAGCGGCGAGGTGAAGCTGATCGACTTCGGGGTGGCGCGGGTGAACACCTCGATGCACCGCACCCAGGCGGGCTTCGTGAAGGGCAAGTACCCGTACATGTCTCCCGAGCAGATCACCGGGCAGGTGATCGACCGCCGGGTCGACGTGTACGCGCTGGGGCTGGTGCTCTACGAGCTGCTGACCAACGTTCGGGCCATCGCCGGCAACACCGAGGTCGAGCAGATCGACAACGCGCGCAGCTCGCGCATTCGGCCCATCGAGCAGTTGCGGCCCAACGTGTCGATGCCGTTGCGGCAGATCATCGCCAGTTGCATCTACCCCGAGCCTGCGGGGCGCTACCCGACGGCGCTGGCGGTGAAGGAAGACCTCGAGAAGTACCTGAAGTTCGAGCGTCACGTGGTGGGCCGCGAAGACCTGCTGCGGCTCTTCCGCGTGGTGGCCGCCGAAGTCGGGCACACCCTGGGCCCCATTCCCGAGGTGCAGGCCTCGCGACCGACCGAGCGTGAGCAGCCGGTCTCGGCCGCGGCGGCGGTGGTGGTGCCGGAATCGGGAGTGGTGCCCGACGACGCCGCGGCGATGGGGGTCTCGCCGACCCTGCCGAGCATGAAATACCCGGCGGTGGTGCCGCTCGAGGCGGCGACGCTGCCGCCCGATCAGGGCGACCTGGTGCGGGTGAGCGGGGCGCTGGCCGCCCGGGCGCCCACGCCGCCGCCGCACAAGACCGACCCCGACGTGCGCTCGCTGACCCTGCTCAAGGGGGCGATCGGCCTGGTGGCGGTGCTGCTGCTGGGCGTGGTCGGCGCGGTGGTGTGGCGGGCCCGGAGCCAGTCGAGCGCGGTCGACGCCGGCGCGGTGGCCGACGCCAACGACGTGGTGGAGAAGTTCGTCTTCCCCGAGCCTTCGGCCGATGCAGGCGCAGCCGACGACGACGACGACGCGGGTGAACCAGTGGCCGCGGCCGTGGCCGATGCCGGGGCTCCGACGCCCATCGATGCGGGGCTCGCGGCGGTCTCGCCCTTCGTCGACGCGGGAGTGGTGGCCCCGGTGCTCAAGGGCTCGTTGCTGGTCACCTGCGAACCGGAGTCCGAGGTGTTCTTCGACAAGAAGTCGGTGGGCCGCACGCCGGTCGAGATTCAGGCTCCCGCCGGTCCTCACACCCTGGTGTTCAACAGCAAGGAAGAGCACTTCGGCCGGGTGATGAAGGTCACCATCGAGCCGGGCGTGAAGAAGCCGGTGGCCGTCGAGGGGCGCAAAGGCACGCTGACCCTCGAGGTCGTTCCCTTCGCCAAGGTGGCAATCGACGGAGTGGACGTCGGCATGGTCTACGGCTCGAACGGCGCGAAGTCCTTCCCGCTCTACGAAGGCGTGCACGCGGTCGAGCTGGTGGTGGCCGAGGCCACGAAGAAGCGCGAGGTGAAGGTGGTCGGTTCCCAGTCGGTCAGCCTGCACGTCGACATGAACGAGAAGAAGTAGCCGCCGGGTCGGTCAGCGCGAGGCGATGAGCTCGAGCACCGCCTGCGCCGCCCGGGCCGACGTGCCTTTGGGCCCCAGCACCGTACGCACCCGGTCCAGTCCGGCCAGGCACTTCTCGCGCTCGGGCCCGCTCCACAGTGGCTCGGCGGCGGCGACGATGGCCTCGGGCGTCATGGCCCCCTGCAGCAGCTCGGGCACGACTCGCTCGCCGGCCAACAGGTTGACCAGGCAGAAGTGGTCGAGCTTCACCATGGCGCGACCGACCAGGTAGCTGATCGCGTTCAGGCGGTACATCGCGACCAGCGGCCGGCGCATCAACCCGGCCTCGAGGGTGGCGGTGCCCGAGGCGACCAGGGCCAGGGTGCTCGCGCCCACGCACTGGGGCGCGCGGCCGTCGACGAAGGTGGCGCTGACGCCGGCCCGCTCGAACGGACCGATGACGGTGGCGCGATCGAGCCCCGGCGCAATCGGCACCACCACCTGGAGCCCGGGCCGCTGGGCCACCAGTCGCTTCGACGCTTCGACCAGCGTGGGCAACAGGCGGGCGATTTCGGAGCGGCGGCTGCCTGGCAGCACGGCCACGACCTCGCGGTGCTCGTCGAGCCCCAGCTCGCGGCGGAAGGGCTGGGGGGGCCCGGCGTCGGGCACCTGCTCGACCACCGGGTTGCCGACGTAGGTGGCGTTGACGCCGCGATCGCGCAGGAACTTTTCTTCGAAGGGCAGAATGCACAGCAGCCGATCGACCAGCGCCTCGAGCAACCGGGTGCGACCTTCACGCCAGGCCCAGACGGTGGGCGCGACGTACCAGATCACCGGAATGCCCAGGCGCTTCAACCGCCTCGCCAGGCGGAAGTTGAAGTCGGGCACGTCGACCAGCACCGCGCACGCCGGCCGCCGCCGAGCCGCCTGGGCCTCGAGCGAGCGGAGCATGGTGAAGATGTGCGGAAGCTTCGGCAACACCTCGACGAGGCCCATGACCGAGAGCTCGCGAATGTGGTGCACCGGCTCGAGCCCCTGGGCGAGCAACTTCTCGCCACCCATGCCGAAGAAGGTGAGCGACGGGTCGCGTTGCTTGAGCGCGGCGACCAGCGAGGCCGCGTGCTGATCTCCCGAGGGCTCACCGGCGACGACCATCAACTCCATGGGCGTCAGGCCAACCCGATTCGGCCGAAATGGCGAGAAGTTTTGCAATTGGGCGAAGTGCCCCTCGCGTCGTGGCATAAGCCCCGCATGTCGTCGCCGTTGTGGCTGGCCATGCGAAGGCTGGTGTTGCTGGGCAGGCCCCACTGGCGGCTGCTGGGCCAGGCCTTCGTGTGCATGGCGCTGGTCGGGCTGACCACCGGCGCGTACGCGTGGCTGATGGGGCCGGCGCTGCGGTTCCTGCTGACGGGCGGCGCGTCGGGGCTGGGTCGGCTGGCGACGGCGGTGCCCGGGCTCGCCACCGTGCCCACGCTGACCGTGTTCCCGTTGTTGGTGATCGCCGTCGGCGCCGTGAAGGGCGTGGGGTACCTGGGCCAGTTCTATTTCGCGGGGCTGTTCGGGCAGCGGGTGGTGCTCGACCTGCGTCGGCGGCTGTTCGCGAGGCTCTTGTCGCTCTCGCCCACCCAGCGCTCCGAACGGCTGTCGGGCGACCTGCTGGCGCGCTTCACCAGCGACGTGGCCTCGGTCGAGCAGGCCGCGACCTACACGGTGGCGTCGTGGCTGCGCGATTCGTTCAGCATTCTGGTGCTGGTGGGCGTCGCGGTCTGGTGGAGCTGGACGCTCTCGCTCATCGCGCTGGTGGTGGTGCCGCTGGCC
>CAIWFK010000037.1 GCA_903911905.1 uncultured Myxococcales bacterium | reverse complement strand
GGCGCGCGTCTGACCGAGCTGCTCAAGCAGGGCCAGTACGAGCCCTTGCCGGTCGGCAAGCAGGTGCTGGAAATCTACGCCGGCACCAACAAGGACGACGCGGCGAAGCGTGGCTGGCTGCGTGACATTCCGGTGGTCGACGTGCAGCGCTGGTGCAAGGAGTTCGGTGAGTTCTGCAACGCGAAGTACCCGAACCTCTCGAAGACCATCGAAGAGAAGGGCGCGTCCAAGAAGCTGCAGGCAGACGTGCTGGGCGAGATCAACAAGGCGATGACCGAGTTCAACGCCGCGTTCCAGAAGACGCCGAACGCGAAGATCTGACCGTACGCTTCGAGCCCGTCACCGGCAGCCCACTCCTGAGTCTTCGGGGGTGGGCTGTGGTGTTTTGAAGCGCCACCCGCCATGACCGACGACGCCCCCCTCAGCCCCGGCCGTGCCCACGTGCTGATGCACGCGACCGTGTTCGTGTGGGGCTTCACCGCGATTCTGGGTCGGCTCATCTCGCTGACCGCGCTGCCGCTGGTCTGGTACCGCATCGGCGTGGTGGTGCTGGTGATGGGCGGGCTGATTGCCATTCGCGGGTTCTCCTTTTCCGTCTCGTCGGCCGTGGCGCGAAGGCTGGCGAGCGTCGGCGTGCTGGTGGCGGTGCACTGGCTGCTCTTCTACGGCTGCATCAAGTACGCGGGCGTGGCGGTGGCCGTGCTGTGTCTGTCGTCGGGCACGTTCTTCACCGCGCTGCTCGAGCCCATCATCTTCGGGCGGCGGCCCGCGGCGACCGAGTTCGTCATCGGCGCGCTGGTGATGGTGGGCGTGGCGTTGCTGGTGAAGGTCGAAGCGCACGGCGACGCGCTGGGGCTGGCCATGGGGCTGGGCTCGAGCTTCTTCTCGGCGTGGTTCGGCACGCTCAACGGGAGGCTGACTCGCGAGGTCCGCGCCGAGGTGATGACCTTTCACGAACTGGCCGCGGCGTGGGTGGTGACCAGCCTCTTCTTCCTCTGGCGCCCCGCAGAATTCGTCAGCCCGGGCGCGCTGCGCCTGCGCGACGTGGGGCTGGTGACGGCGCTGGCGGTGGGCTGCACGGTGCTGCCGTGGCTGTGGAGCCTGCGCGTGCTCAAGACGCTCAACCCCTACGCCATGTCGCTCGCCGTCTCGCTCGAGCCGGTCTACGCGATGGTGCTGGCCTGGTTCCTCTTTCCCGAGGCCGAGCAACTGACCTGGCGGTTCTATTCAGGCACTGCGGTGCTGCTGGGCCTGGTGGCGGCGAATACCTGGCTCAAGCGCCCCGCAACCGCGGCGGTGTGAGAGAATCAGACCTGACATGAGCGCCACGCCCACGACCCTCGAGCTGACGGAAGGCAACTTCGAAACCACCCTGGGAAAGGGAGGCATTCTCTTCATCGACTTCTGGGCGGCGTGGTGCGGGCCGTGCCGCGCGTTCGCCCCGGTGTACGAGCAGGCCGCGCAGAAGCACCCCGACATCACCTTCGCCAAGGTCGACACCGAGGCGCAGCAGGCGCTCGCGCAGGCGTTCGAGATTCAGGCCATTCCCACGCTCGCCATCTTCCGCGACGGCATTCTCATCGGTCAGAACGCCGGGGCGTTGCCGGGTGCAGCGCTCGACGAGGTCATCGGGCAGGTGCGCGGGCTCGACATGGACAAGATCAAGGCCGAGGTCGCCGCGCAGAAGTCGAAGCAGCAGCAGCCGGGCTGAGTCCGAGGCGCGGCGGCGAAGAGGTGCACGATCAGTTTGAGGGCGAAGGATGTGGTGGGGACGCCTCAAGGGATGGCGGCGAGGGAGTGACGACGCGTGCCGTGCTGGCTTCGCCCGCCAGCTCCTCATCGACGACCGCTTCACCCCGCGAGGAGCGCGGCCCCCACCAGCCCGCTGTCGTCTCCCAGCGCCGCCATGGCGATTTCCAGCCCCGCGCGGGCAGCAGCGCCCGAGCGGCGCGAGACCACCTCACGCACCCGCGCGACGATGCCGGGGCAGCGCGCCAGCACGCCACCGCCCAGCACCACCATGCGCGGGTTGAGCACCGTGACCTGGTTGGCGATGGCCAGCGCCAGGTGGCCGACGGCGAAGTCGTAGAGCTCACGGCTGCGCGGGTCGCCGCCCAGCGCGCGCTGCTCGAGATCGGCGATGGTGCCGCCGAGCCCGGCCTCCTTCATCCACTCCAGCAGCTTCGCGCCGCCCAGGTACGCCTCGAGGCAGCCGTCCTCTCCACAGCCGCAGCGGCGACCACCCTCGGCGACCACCTTGAGGTGACCGAACTCGGCCGCGACCTGGGTGGCGCCGCGCACCAGGTGCCCCGCCGAGATGATGGCGCTGCCCACGCCAGTGCCCACGAAGACGGTGAAGGTGTCGTCGCAGCCGCGAGCCACACCGGCCATGCGCTCGCCCCACGCTGCGGCCGAGAGGTCGTTGAGCAGGGTGACGCGGGTGCCCAGCGCGGCGGCGAGCGGCGTGCCGAGGTCGACGTTGCGCCAGCCGAAGTTGGGCGCGTTGACCACCACCGGCCCGCGCAGCATGCCGGCGAAGCCCACGCCGACGTGCGCGGGCACCTCGCCACCGAGTTGCCGCACCAGGGCGGCGATGCTGGCGACGACGCCGGCGGGTGAATGGTCGGTCAGCGGCGCTTTGGCTGAGCCGATGATGCGGCCCGAAGGCTCGACCCGGGCGACGCGTGCGTTGGTGCCACCGATGTCGATGCCCATACCGAGTTCAGCCATGAGCCCAGTCTCGCATGTAGGCGTCGGCACGACCCCGGGAAACGGCGAGGTTGCGTGTGGGACAACCCTGCAAAGGGTGCAGAGCAGAACCTCGCAGATCGAAAACTGGTCAGGGCGTGCAGTCGTGGCAGGTTCCCGGAACTGCTCGGAAATGGAAGGTGATCGCTTCTTGCACCGAGCGGGGCGCCTTCAAGGGGTCACCATGCACAATCGCCTCGCCAACCTGATGCTCGTCGCCGCCGCGCTCGTGGGCTCTGCCGCCTTTGCCCAGGCGCCCAAGCCGCGCGTCATGGTGATCATGGACACGTCGAAGTCCATGAAGGAAAAGCCGGCCTACTCGTACAACGGCTACTGCCCGACCCCGGCCGGCAACGGCGCGAACTCGGACTGCGTCGATGTCACGGGCCCTACCTTGCCGGACGGTGGTACGTCCAACATCGCCGGCGGTGGTGACTTCGACCCGGTGGCCCAGAACGTCTGCAACAACAAGTTCTGCGCGGCCAAGAGCGTCATCTACAACGTCATCCCCAACTTCACCGACTCGGCGTACATCGGGTTGACGACCTACTACCAGTACCTGGTGAAGGCCGACACCACGGGCAGCCAGACGGCGACCTGTCTGTACGACGTGCTCGTCCCTCCCAACACGGTGCGCCAGTTCACCTCGGTCAACGACTTCACGGGCGGTGGCGCGGCTGACGTCTGCGCGGGTGCGACCACGCTGGCGGGCTTCAACGCCTGCAGCAAGACCGCGAACTACTACTTCCCCGACTCGGCGGCGGGCGGCACCAACACCCTCACCAACATCTGCAAGCAGCCCACGGGCGTGGCGGCGCTGGCGTCGGCCAGCACCACCCCCACCTCGTGCGCGCTCAACGCGCCCGACTGCTACCAGTTGGTCAAGCAGAGCACGACCACGCTGAGCACCACCAACTGCACCGTCAACACCCTCCCGGCGCCGACTTCCTTGATCCTCGGCTCGGCGGGTGTGTGTGCCGCTGGCAACTACACCAGCGTGGTCGGCGGGCCGACCGTGATGCCGAGCACCGGCACCTACAGCCTGGCGCTGGCGATGAGCCAGGCCAACCTCACCGCTCTTGGCAACGGGACCTTGAAGTGCGGCACCGCGGCCATGCCCGTCTCGCCCATCAGCGGAGCCACCCTGGCGGCCTCGACCGGTGTGAATGGTGAGCACCTGACCTCGAACCCCACCTCTGTTGGCTCGGGCACGTGTAACTCGGCGACGAGCGGCACCGCCTGCACCACGGGCTGGCTCACCTTCCCGACGCTGACGACGAACACGGGCGGCTCGGGCAGCTGCTCGACCACCTCGCCGTGCGACCTGTATCTGACCAGCATGACCCCGACGGTCAGCAATGCGAATCGATACTGGTACATGTTCTACGACCCGTCGTGGACCGCGTTCTCTCCGCCGGTCGGCTTCCAGGCCAAGCCGGGCGGCAACTGGACCACCTATGACTACGGCGGCTACCCTGGCACGCTGACTTCGGGTATGCCGAACTACCTGACCAGCACGGCAAGCAGCTCTCTGAGCGCGGCCGCGATTCTCACTGGCACCAAGACCGGAGTTCCCCAAAATACGAGCTGTCTGGCTGCCACGGGCGCGACGATGATTGCGAGCGTGAGCGTCGGCGGCGGTTCGACTGGTTCGATTGGCCGCTACACCAGCAATACGCTGGCCGCCTGGGGCATCAACACGCCGGCGACCACCCTGGCGAGTTCGTCGATGGCCCCGACGAACCTGCCGGCGACGAATGACTCGCCTGGTTGGGCTAGCAACACCTTCACGTGTGCCGCGGGTACTGGCACGGGTACGGGCAGCACCAACGGCATGCCGTGTGACATCAAGGTCACCGGCGACACACCGACCCTTGGCACGCCCACCACCTCCATCGGCAAGAGCGCGACCGCCGTCGCTTCGGCGGCAGGCAACCTGAACTACACGCTGTACGCGACCAACACCGCCAACACGAACTGCCCGAGCATCGGTACGCTCGGTGCCATTCCGGTCGGCTATGCGTGGATCGGCGGCACCCCCGCCGTCGCTTCGTGTACCGCGGGCACGCCCTGCACCTTCACCTCGACCGGCGGGCCCACGTCGTCGAACACGGTGGCCAGCAGTTGCGCCTCCCCGACTGTCAATTCCTACGACCCGGCGACCGCGCCCACGACCTGTGCGGTCACGGGTGGTACGCTGCCCTATACGGCGGGTTCTCCGGTCAGCACCTCGGTGAAAATCAACGGTGTGCCGGGCGCTACCTGCCCTGCCGCGACCACCACCAACGGCAGCGCCGGCATGAGCACCTTCGTGGCGGCTTCGGGCGGCACGCTCAACTCGAATGGCTGCCCCTCGAGCGGTAACTGCAAGCTCGGCACGCCGTCCAGTGTCTCGGGTACCAGCGCCACCGCGTCGACCTACGTCAACACCGCGCCCACCGGCTTCACCAGTACCACCCCGACGGTCGTCAACCTGGGCACGTTCTACCAGAACAACGTCGGCATTCCGTCGACCACCCCGAGCGACTGCACGGGCGGCACCAACACCCTCATCTCGATGAGCGGCGCGAACTGCCCCGGCGGCAGCGGTACCTGCACGGTCAAGGTGCTCGGCATGCAGGTCATCGGCACTGCGGGCTCGGGTACCTGCACCGCAGAAGCCGGCGCCACCTGCTACTCGTGCCAGTACCAGCAGTTGCGCTTTGACTGGAGCACGCCCACCGTCAACTGCACCTACCCGGTCACCAAGACTCCGTACACGCTGCCCAACACGGTGGCTTGCAACTACTCGGTGAAGCAGTGGGACACTGCGGTCTCGACCCACACCTGCCAGTACCAGGCTGCGGTGGTTCGCAACGAGTACACCGTTCCGGCCTCGGCCACCTGCTCGTACCAGGCGGTGCAGACCACCCTGCAGTACCGTACGGCCAGCTACACCTATTCGTACCTGACCAAGGGCACCGAGCTCATCGGTCGCGGCGCAGGGCCCGCCAGTCCCGTCGGAGCGCCCAACAACTGCTCGAACACGCCTGCCACCGGAACGCCGGCCAGCGGGACCCAGTGCCCGCAGACCGTGGCCGGGTGCAGCGGCATCACGTTCTACAATTCGAACTTCAGTTCCCCGCCCAGCCTCACCAACGCCACCTGCCAGTTGCGCTACGGCGGCGGCACTACCTCGGGCCAGAGCGACCTGACCAACACCACCAACAACAAGAAGTCGCTGTCCATCGACGGTGCGTGGCAGAACTACGCCTCGAACTCGGTGCAGTTGCCCAGCTCGCTGACTGCGCCGTCGTGTGAAGCGTCGTTGGTCGGCGCCGCCCTGCCCGCTTCCGCGACGGTCACCAACACCAACACCACGCCGACCGGTTTCTGCGCCACCACGGGCATGGCGGGCGGCTCGACCTACTCGCTGCTGTCCGACTGGTACGACCCGTCGCTCACCAACACCGTCGCGGCGCTCCAGACCATGACGGTGACCACCTCGAGCGGCACCGTGCAACCCTTCGCAGGCAAGACCCTTTCACTGGTCACCAACACGGCGAGCAAGAAGCAGGGCTTCGGCGCGGCGGTTGCGCCGGCCATCGCCGGGTCGGGTGACCTCAACGCGACGGCGGTGCTGGCGGGCTCGAACATCTCGTACCGCCGGCCCACCTTCGTGCCGATTCCGGGCGATGCGACCTACAACGCCACGACCCAGGCCACGGCCCTCCGCGCGGCGGCGTACCCCTGCGTGCCGCCGAGCACGGCAGTCAACGCCGACGGTACGCTGACCGGTGGTGCCTGCTTGTCGGACTTCGCCACGCCGAACGGTGGCTCGGGCGACGGTGACTACACGCCGCTCTACGGCGCGTTGAAGAACACCTACGATTACATGCTCGACCGGTTCCAGAACGACGAGGCCGCGCAGGGCTGCCGTGGGTACTACATCATCATGGCGACGGACGGTTTGGAGAACACGCCGCGCAAGTTCAACCAGTCCGACCTCCAGTCGCTGGTCAGCTCGTTCCGCAACACCACTTCGAGCCTGACGACCCCCGACGTGAAGACCTACGTCATCGGCTTCGGCTCGGGCGCCTCGGGCTCGGGCGCGCTCGACGCCATCGCAGCGGCGGGTGGTACCAGCTTCGCGTACTCGGCGAGCAACCAGGCCACGCTGGCCGGTGCGCTCAACAGCGTGTTCGCGGCCATCACCCAGGGCACGCAGTCGCGCTCGAAGCCGGCCATCGGCACGGACGGCACGCGGCTGTACGCGGCGCAGTACGTGGTCTCGCCTCCGGGGCCTGACAGCTATGGTCTGCTGACCGCGTATGCGGTCTCGTCGACCGGCATTCCGGCGCCGGTGTGGGAATTCTCGACCAAGCTCGACGACCCGGGTGCGGCCAACCGCACCATCAAGGTCGCGCTGAATGACAGCCACAACAACCTCGTCGTGACCGACCTGACCAGTGGCAATGCCGACCTGACCAGCCAGTTGACCGCGTGCAGCGGCATGGGTTGCCCTGGCTGGCCGGCGACCAACCCGCCGACCGCGACCGACATCGTCAACTTCATGAAGAAGGCGGGGCAGAACTACAACAACGTGCTGCTCGGCGGTCAGCCGGTGGCGCGCAGCTCGGCCTCGGGACCCATCGTCAACTCGTCGCCGGTCATCATCTCGAAGTCGCCGTTCGACCTGAGCTACGCGATCTCCCAGGGGGGGTACCAGACCTTCCAGTCGACCACCGCGACCACCCGTGGCACGCGCGTGATGTTCCAGTCGAGCGACGGCTTCGCGCACTCGGTCATCGACAATTCGTCGGCGGCGGCGTGCTCGGTCGAAGCGAACATGAGCTGCCCGAACGGCACCGAGGCCTGGGCGCTCATTCCCGGCCTGCTGGCGGGCAATCGCCTGGCGAACAACTCGCAGCCCAACCTGCTCAACCAGTTGTACCAGCCGGTCATCGGTACCTGGAACAAGCTGCTCAACAACACCTTCTCGGTGGCCGACGTCTGTGGCGACAACTCGCAGAACTCGGCCAACTGCTTGGCGGCCCAATGGCACACCATCGCCATCGGCTCGCAGCGTGAAGGTGGCCGTGGCATCTACGCCCTCGACGTGACTGACGGAACGGTGCCGCCCAACAGCAGCGGGACGAATTCGAAGTTCCTCTGGTCGTACGCCGACGGCAACCTGGGTCGTACCTACAGCGTGCCGGCCATCGGCCAGGTGTCCGAGAGCGGCAAGTCGCAGTTCGTGGCCATCTTCGGTGGCGGTCTGGCCGACGGTACGGCTGACGGCAAGGCGGTCTACGTGCTCAACGCGCTCTCGGGTCGGCCCATCGACAACTCGCTGCCGTTCACCCAGGTGGGCTCGCTGCACCAGGCAGGAAGCTGGCTGCAGGGCGGCGACTTCCCCGCGGCGGTGTTGGCGCGGCCGGCGACCTGGCGTGAGCCCGGCTTCTCGTACATCGACAGCGCGTACCTGGGCATTGGACCCCAGTTGTTCGCCATGCGCTTCGCCGACAGCCTCGGCGTCCAGTGGGACGACTTCCACCACTGGCGGCCCGACATGCTGTGGGACCCGACGGACCCGGTGTTCGCGAAGCCGGCGTTGCCTCCGGCCGACGGCGGCACCACGGTGGCGATCAACTCGGTGAACATCGCGTCGATCTACGACGGCGGCGTCAACACCCTGGTGCAGGTCGGCACGCTGCCCCTGCCGGCCAACGCGGCGCCGACCATTCTGAACCGCCCGAAGCTGGGTGGCGTGCTCGACCCGACCTCGTCGGTGCCCGACCTCTACGTGGGCACCGGCGACATCGTGAACCCCAGCGCTCCCTCAGCGGAGTTTTCGAACGGCAACTATTTCTACGCCATTCACGACTTCAACAATCAGAACTACCACCTCAACGCTCACGGCAACTGCCACGGCAAGCATGGGCAGCACGGCAACTGCGTGGCGGTCGACCCCGACGGTCTGCCGCTGTGGGTGGTGAAGTTCCCCGGTCAGGAGCAGGTGGTCAGCGAGCCGGTGTTCCTCTCGTCGTGCATCGTGGTCGCCACCTACACGCCTCCGCAGAACGCGGGCGCGGGCAACGCGCTGTGCACGGCGGCCGGTGACGCCACGCTCTACGGCTTCCACCCGCTGACCGGTGCGCTGGTCAACTGCTTGCTTCAGACCTCGGCGACGGCAGGCGACGGCGGCGTTTCGGCCGACGGTGGTTCGACGGCCACGACGAATACGACGGCGACCTCGGTGGTCAAGTGCTCGGGCTGCGGCATCATCTCGGACCTGTCGAACATCGGCGACAACGTGTACTTCCAGACCAGCAACCAGTCGGGCGTGCAGTTGCAGAGGGGCAAGCCCACTCCGCTGCCCAGCATCGTGCGCAGCTACCGGAGGCTCAAGTAGTCATGACCAGCCGACCTTCACCGCGTGGGTTCTCGTTGATCGAAATGATGACGGTGGTCGCCATCATCTCGATCATCTCGAGCCTGGGAGTCGCCAGCATCGTGTCCATCACCCGCACGGGCCGGGTCAACGGCACCTCGACGGTGCTGGCGCGCATGCTGGCCAACGCCCGGACGCGGGCGGTGGTCGAGCGTTGCCCGTACCTCGTGCAGATTGGCGGGCAGCGGTGGAGCCCGGCGGGAGCGCCGCAGGGTCAGCGCATTCTCAAGCGCGGCGTGGTGGTGTACCGCAAGAACGACTGCCTGTCGGTCAACGGGGTGTACGAGGTGGGTGACCACTACGTGCAGGAATTCTCGATGGACGACTCGACGGGCCGGGTGATTCTGACCACCAGCCCGGCCGGCGTGGTGCCCAACGACTGGCTCGACCTGGCGGGGGTCATCATCGCGTATTCGCCCACCGGGGCCCGCAGCATCTACGTCGACAGTACGAACAGCGGCGCCTTCGTGGTCGACGGGGTGGTGCCCGCCAACGCCAGCTTCGACCTCACCGTGGTGCCGTGGGGTACGGCGCTGCCCATTCCTCCGGGGGCGACGCAGCGCCTGGTCGACATTCCCTCTGCTGGACCCGCGAAGGCGCCATGACGACCTCCAAGCGTCGTACCCGAGGCTCGACCCTGGTCGAGGTGATGGTGGCCAGCGTCATTCTGCTGGTCGGCATGACCGGCGTGGTGGCCATGCTGCTCAAGGGCATGTCGGCCTCGCGCGAGGCCGCGGTGAAGCGTGAAGCGCAGAACCTGTCGGTGTCGGTGGCCGCGCAGTACGCCACGGTGCCGTACGTGGGCCTGTGGGGTGACGGAGGCGGTGGGTTCGGCTCGTCGTACACCATCGACGGCGGCATTCTGCTCGACCCCGACGGTCGCAAGTACCCGTCGGCCGTCGTCATCACCAACATCAGCGACGGCGGCATCGGCGCGGTGCAGGTCACGGTGCACACCCAGTGGACGAACTTCATGAGGCAGCCGGTCGATGCAGTCGCCACCACGATGGTTTCGGACTTCCCAGATGCGGGCTGACTCCAGAGGCATGACGTTGATCGAGATGATGGTCTCGGTGGCCATCGTGTCGGTCTTGTTGACGACCGCGACGGCGCTGGTGACCACGCTCTCGCAAGTCAAGCGCGACGGCGAGCGGGTGGTCGAGGTGCGCGGCAACGCGGCGACCGCGATGAACCTGATTCAGTTCGACGCGCTCAACGCCGGTTTCCGTTTCGCGTCGCCAGCCCATTCCGTCCGGGTGATTCCCAACGTGTCGGGCTCCGAGGCTGAGCTCTCGCCGGTGACGGCGACCGCCAACTGCGGGCAGGCCAACTGGGGCGTCGCGCCGGGCACCGACGTCATCGAGTTCCGCGCGGGGTTGAGCAACGCCGAGCCGGGCAGCATCGTCAGTGGCTCGTGCACCGGAGCGACGTGCACCATCGGCATCGCGCAGTCGCGACCGGGCACCGACCCTTCGGCCAACGACGTGGTGTTGATGTCCGACGCGTCGACCAACAACGTGTGCATGGGGCAGGTGACGTCGGTGGCGGGCACGACCTTCACCATTCAGTTGCTCGCGCAGGACTTCTCGAATGCCACCGCCACTTCGTACGTGGGCTGCCTGGGCACGGTGAACCCCGGCAACCAGGGCGTGCTGATGAAGCTCGAGCGGCGAGTGCGGTACATGATTTGTACGCCGCCCGCGACCCAGCCCGACCAACGGCCGGGTCTCTACGTGCAGGTGGCCCAGACTTCGACCGGGTCGATGACCACGCCCCCAGCACCGGTGACTCTGGTTCAGGAAGGGGTCGAAGACCTGCAGGCGGCGTGGTTCGTGTCCGACCCGGCCAACGAAATCACGGCTGGTGGAGCGTGTGTCGGTATCGGTGGCGGCCGGGTGTGCCAGTGCGACTCGGTGGCGGGAGCGCCCTGTCAGACGGCCCTGGGCAACTTCATTCCTGCGCCGAGCATCACCGGTTCGCTCGACGCGTCACCCACGGCCAACATCAACGCGCGTGGCGCGTACCAGATTCGTGGCCTCGTCATCGGGTTGACCAGCATCAGCATGCGGGCCCGAACGCCGCACAATGTTCAAGCGCTCGCCGAAGGCTCGCTCGAGCAGTTCGTGCGGCCGGCGCTCTTCGACCACGCAGTGGGTACGGCGAAGTCGGGTGATTTCCGAACGACCCTCTGGTCGTCGGTGGTGATGCAGAACATCGTGATGGTGAAGCCATGATGAAGCGACCTCGTCGGCAGGGCGGTTGGGTGCTGGTGATGGTGCTCGCGCTGTTGTTGTTGCTGTCGCTGTTGGTCGCGGGCTTCTTCGCCGAAGCGGCCGACTCGGCGACCATGGTGCGAATCGACCTGGGGCAGCAGGTGGCCATGAGCCACGCCGAAGCGGGCCTGCAAGACGGCATTCGCTCGTTGCGCGCCGCTCAGGTCAACCCCGCGGGTCTGAGCAGTTGCCTCGATTCGGAGGTCATCGCCGGTACCTGCGCCAGCATGATCGTGGTGCCTGCGACCCCGTTGGACAACGGTACGGTCAACGAGCTGACCAACCAGGGTGGCTTGCAGTACCAGTACGTCATCTACCGGCGGCCCAACGACATCGGCAACACGAACCGCTTCGTCATCCGGTCGACCGGGTTCTACGGGTACACCACCACCGCGAACAACCTGGTCACCAGCATCGTCGAGGCCGAGTTCGACGTGGGCAACGACGTGAAGCAGGACCAGTACTGCAGCGGCGTCTGTGGCGGCGTCGGCTACGGCGGCTGAAGTCGCGGTGGCGCGCCCTCGCGGCGCGTCTTCGGTGCATGGCCTCATCACCGGTCCGGGTCTCTTCGGCTCGTCGCACTGACGGTGGGGCACCGAACTGCGAGTCGCGCCGACGGGAAGCGAAGGCTCACGCGCGGTTGGTCGGTGAGCGACGTGAGCTGCGCGTGCAGCCTCGCCTGGCGTCGGAGCGACCTCCTGGAGCGGCGTTGCGCCGACTCCGGCTCCGACGTCGCAGCGATTTCAGTTCATGACCGGCGTCGGCAACACCCAGCTCCGGTACAGCCGCTGCCGCTTCTCGGGGTCGAGCTTGAGCACCAGCTTGAGCCTGGTGCGCTCGGCCTCGCACACCGTCTTCGCAGTGCCTTGTCCGGGGTGTGCCAGCAACCGCTCGGCGTCGGCCGCGCCGGGCAGCGCCAGGTACGCGCGCTGGGCTTCGGCCAGGTCCATGCGGTCGACGTAGTCGAGGTCGCGGGTCAGCGCGGCGCGCATGGCCTCGACGCTCAATTCACCCCAGCGCGCGGCCGAGGCCGGGTCGAGCTGGTTGAGCGCCTGCACCAGCACCGCGGGCTCGTCGGTGTGCGCGACGATGGCGGCGCACCATTCGTCGGCCAGGGTCTCGACCATGCGGCGGCGCAGGGCGAAGCGTTCCTCGAGCAGCAGCGCGGGCAGGCGCACGGTACCCCGGTCGACCAGCCACGGCGCTTCGAGGTGGGTGCCGCCATCGGCGCGCGCGGCTTCGACCAGCTTCTGCAATTCGGGGTCGGCGAAGGCGCGCAGCGGCGCGACCAGGGCCAGCTCGGCCGGGCTGAGCTGGGGCTCGAAGCTGCGCACCACGCGCCGCAGCTCGGGCAATTGCACGCCGTCGCTGGCCCACGACTGCACGTCGCAGGTGCTGGTCACCAGCTCGAAGAGCCCGTCGACGTGCGAGAAGCCCTTGCCCGCGCCCTGGCCTTCGAGCGCGTAGGTGACCTCGACGCCGCGCACCCAGCCGCCGTCGAGCGGTTCGCGCGCCAATTGGGTGAAGGTCTGCCCCGAGCCCTGGGCGGCAGCCCGCAGGCCGGCCTCGAGCTTGTCGAGCGTGAGCGGCGCGCACTGCACGCTCAGTTGGGCGTCACGCACCGGGTTGACGACCCACACCTCGACGCCGGGCTTGAGCCGGGCGCGCGCCGCGTCGGTCACCACCCGCCAATTGGAATCGGGCATGGTGAGCGACCAGCCGCCGCCGTCGGCGCCGTGCACCACGCGACCCTCGGGGGCCACCGTGTCGCGGTCGGTGAGGGTGAGCGGCTGGGGCTGGGGGCTCTGGCACCGCGAGCAGGCACCCAGGCTGACGGCGAGAGCGGCGGCGAGCAGGCGCTTCACGTGCCCAGCTCCTGCTTGGCCTGGGCGATGGTGCCGTCGATGAGCGTTTGAATCTCGGCCAGGCGGGCCTTCGAGGTGGCCTCGTAGCGCACCACCAGCAGCGGGGTGGTGTTGGAGGCGCGAATGAGCCCCCAGCCGTCGGGCCAGGTGGCGCGCACGCCGTCGACCTCGATGAGCGAGAGGCCCCGCGCGCGCAACAGCTCGGTGCAGCGCTGCACCAGCGCGAACTTCTTCTCTTCGACCGTGTCGAAGCGGAGCTCGGGGCTCGAGTACGTCACCGGTACGTCGGCCAGCAGACTCGAGAGCGGGTGCGGCTGGGCCGAGAGCAGCTCGAGCAGGCGGGCCGCGGTATAGGGCGCGTCGTCGAAGCCGAAGAAGCGGTGCTTGTAGAAGATGTGGCCGCTCATTTCCCCGGCCAGCTCGGCGTGCGTTTCCTTCATCTTGGCCTTGATGAGCGAGTGCCCCGTCTTCCACATGATGGGGTTGCCACCGTGGGCGCGCACGTCGTCGTAGAGCGTCGAGCTGCACTTGACCTCGCCGACGATGGTGGCGCCCGGCACGTCGGCCAGCACGGCGCGCGAGAGCAGAATCATCAGCCGGTCGCCCCAGATGATGGTGCCCTGCTCGTCGACCACGCCGATGCGGTCGGCGTCACCGTCGTAGGCCACGCCCAGGTCGGCCTTCTGCTTCTTCACCTCGGCGATGAGCAGCTCGAGGTTCTTGGCGACCGTGGGGTCGGCGTGGTGGTTGGGGAAGCGGCCGTCGGGCTCGCAGTACAGCGGCACCACGTCGTAGCCGAGCTTCTCGAGCATGGGCACCGAGACGAGGCCGCCCACGCCATTGCCGGCGTCGACCACCACCTTGAGGCGGCGGCTGCCGCGGGTGACGGTCGAGGTACAGAAGTGGTGGTAGGGCGTGATGGCGTCGAAGGTGGTGACGCGGCCCTTGCGGCTGCTGGTCTCGAGGTCGCCAGTCTCGATGAGTCGGCGCAGGGTCTGAATGGTCTCGCCGTAGAACGTGGTCTTGCCCACGCCCATCTTGAAGCCGTTGTACTCGGGCGGGTTGTGGCTGCCGGTGATGACGGCCAGGCCGTCGACGGGCAGGGTGTTGGCGGCGAAGTAGACGACGGGCGTGGGCACCACGCCCACGTCGACGGCGTGCACCCCGGTCTTCGTCACGCCGGAGAGGAAGGCTTCGCGGAAGGCAGGGCCCGAGAGGCGGGCGTCGCGGCCCACCACCACCGAGCTGCCTCCGGCGCGCTTGACCAGGGTGGCGAGGCCCTGGCCGAGGGCCTCGACGACCGCGGGAGTGAGGTCCTTGTCGACGAGGCCACGAACGTCGTACTCGCGGAAGATCTGCGGGTTCATGCCCGCAGGCTCTACCACGAGTCGGCGCGGCGCACCGTCAGGTCAGGCCGCGACGGTGACCTTGATCACCTGCACCGGGGTGACCGGGCGGTCGCCGGAATCGGTGCGGGTGGTCTCGATCTTCTTCACCACGTCGGCGCCCTGCGTGACCTTGCCGAACACCGGGTGGCGCGACCGGCCAGGGGTGAACCAATCGAGGAAGTCGTTGTGAATGGTGTTGATGAAGAACTGGCTGCCGCCGGTGTTGGGCTCGCCAGTGTTGGCCATGCTCAGGGTCAAGGGCTCATTCGAGAGCTTGGCGGTGAACTCGTCGTTGATCTTGCCCCACGGCGGGCCGCCGGTGCCGGCGCGAGGGCTCTTCGGGTCCTTCGAGAAGGGGCAGCCGAACTGCACCATGAAGCCGTTGATGACGCGGTGGAAATGCAGGCCGTCGTAGAAGCCGCTCTGCGCCAACTTGAGGAAGTTGGCGGCGGTCAGGGGCATCTGGTCCTGGAAGATCTCGGCGGTGAACGAACCGAGGCTGGTCTCGAACGTCACGGTTGGGTTGGGCATGCGGCTGGCCATAGCAGACCCCCGGCCGGGCTCAAGCGGTGGTCGTCACCGACCCCGGGTGGGCGGCGATGACCCCGGCTGGCGGGGCTGATCCACCCGGAATCGCGATCTCGCACGATTCGTGAAGGGTGTCGGTCGGTCACTCTTCCCGCGCCGCGAACTTGGGGCGCCCAGGTGCTCTCGAAGGTCGTCCTTCCCGCCGAGCTGACCACCTTCGAGCGCAGCTACCTGGCGCGCATGAACGTGGTCGCGCTGGGCTTCTTCGCCGGCCACGTGCCGCTGCTGGCGGCGGTGGCGTACTTCAACGGCACGGGCCCAGGCCTGGCGGTGGTGCTGACGCTGCTGGCGCTGGCGGGGCCGCTGCTGGCCCGCGAGGTGTTCTCGAACCCACGCCACGTGTCGATGGTCTTCGGCGTCACCTCGATGCTGATGGGCGCCCTGCTGGTCCACTTCGGCCGCGGGCTGTGGACCATCGAGATGCACTTCTACTTCTTCGTGGCGCTGGCGCTGCTGGCGGTCTTCGCCAACCCCATGGTGGTGGTGGCGGGCGCGGTGACGGTGACGCTGCACCACCTGGTGCTGTGGGCCGTCGCACCGCAGAGCGTGTTCAATTACGACGCGCCGCTCTCGAGCGTGCTGGTGCACGCGGCCTTCGTGGTGGTCGAGTCGGTCGCGGCCATCTTCGTGGCGCGCAGCTTCTTCGACAACGTCATCGGGCTCGAGCGCATCGTGGCTGCGCGCACCGTGCAGCTCGACGCGAAGAACCGCGAGATGACGCTGGTCTTCGACCACGTGCAGCAGGGCTTCCTGACGGTGCGGCCCGACGGTGCGTTGTCGGCGCAGCACAGCCGGGTGGTCGAGCAGTGGCTGGCGGTGCCCACGGCCAACGAGCCGGTGTGGGCCTTCTTCGCGCGCGTCGACCCGGCCTTCGCGCAGTGGCTCGAGCTGGGGTGGAGCGCGCTGACCGACGGCATCTTCCCCCGCGAGGTGGCGCTGGCGCAGTTGCCGGTGCGGCTGAAGGTGGGGGCGCGGGCCTTCGAAGTCGCCTACCAGCCGGTCGAGCAGGGCGAGCAGCTCGAGCAGGTGCTGCTGCTGGTCAGCGACGTCACCGCCAAGGTCGAGCGTGAGCGCGCCGAACTCGAGCAGCGCGAACTGATGCAGGTCTTCGAGCGGCTGCAGCGCGACCGCTCGGCCTTCCTCGACTTCTTCGCCGAGAGCCGCGAGCAGGTCGACGCGCTGGCGGTCGAGCCCTGTGAGC
>CAIWFK010000036.1 GCA_903911905.1 uncultured Myxococcales bacterium | reverse complement strand
GGCTCCCGGTACGCTCAACGCGCTGCTTTCGTACGACTGGCCGGGCAACGTGCGCGAGCTGGGCAACGTGGTCGAGCGTGCGGTGGTGCTGGCGCGCGGCAACGAGCTGACCAGCGACGATCTGCCGCCCACCATGCGCGGGCCGCGGCCCGGGGCCCGTCCGTCCGAGAGCCTCATTCCCGGCGCGACGCTCTACGACATCGAGCGCGAGGCGAGTCTGCGCACGCTCGAGATGGTCGATGGGTCGACTTCGCGGGCCGCCGACATTCTGGGCATCAGCGTGCGCAAGGTGCAGTACCGGCTCAAGGAATACGCCGAGCAGGACGCGGGCGCTCCGGTGCGGGACTCCGAGAACACCGAGCACTGAACCGTTCGTGAGCCGAAAGTGAGCGCCAGGTTCACTGGCGTTCATGACCTTGCCCGACCTGAAGCGCGTGATGGCACGGCCATTCGTGCTCGCGGCGGTCGTGGTCGGGCTCGGGGGGGCGGTGCTGGTGCCCCGGGTCGCTGCGGGCGAGCACCAGTGCCAGGTCGGGGCCGAGATGCTGAGGCGGCTGTCGGGCGACCTGGGGTTCGTGGCTTCGGGCGCGGGCGCTGGCGATCGCGTCACGCTCGAGGTCGATGAGCGCTGGAACCGGATCCCTCCGGAACGCGCACGTCGCACGTTCGAAGAGCTGCAGGAATTCCTGACGCTCTATTCGCCCAAGTGCACGCTCGAGATTCGGTCCGGGACCGATCTCCAGGTGGTTGGTCGCACCGGGAACGACGGCGGAACGTGGTTTCTGGGCGCACCTGATGGGGCCAGCGGCGGGAGTCCTTGCGCGGTGGTGAAGCTGGCCATGACGGCTGAGCGCACCTTGCCAGCGCAGCCGCTGGGGAAGTTCGTGTCGGGGTTCGAGGTGGACAGCGCTTCCGAGCACCGGCTCTTCGTCTTCCTGAACGACGAGTGGCTTCGGTTGCCGGTGCACACGCGTCGGGCGTCGGTGTTCGCGTTGAAGGCGGCGGTGAGGAGCGCGAACCCGCGGTGCGTCGCGGCGTTGAGGGACCTTCGCCACGCGCCCATCGCCGAGTGAAGCGTCGTGGTGAGCCGTTTGAAATGGCCTGCGCAACTGCAGCCCATGACTCCACGAACCCTGGTAGCGGTGGGTGGGCTGCTGTGTGTGGCCTCGATGTCATGTGGTGAGCAGCCGTTGGTGGAGGCCCCGACGGGGCTCGAGCTGGCCGATGGTGGGCTGGTCGGCGTGTATTGCTGGGACCTCAACTCCGACGGGGTGTGTGGGCCGGGGGAAGACGTCGACAAGTCGGGCTCGTGCGACCCGGCTGACTGTCGTGGCCCTGCGGGCATGACTGGGCCTGCTGGTGCCCCCGGCCCCGCCGGCGCTCGCGGCCCGGCTGGTGCGACCGGCCCCGCTGGTGCGACGGGCCCCGATGGAATGCCCGGCCCGACTGGCGCGCCTGGCCCTGTCGGTCGCGCTGGCGCAGTTGGCCCCGCGGGAGCCCTCGGCCCAGTCGGGCCCATCGGACCTGCTGGTGCGATTGGACCAGTCGGACCTGCTGGCGCTGACGGCCGCGACGGAGCCATGGGCCCCATGGGACCTGTTGGCGATATCGGGCCCATGGGTCTTCAGGGTGCCATCGGCCCTGTTGGCCCCGCGGGGCTCGACGGGACCTCGGTGACTGGCGCGGTCGAACCTGCAGGCGTGAACTGCGCCTTCGGCGGAACGAAGTACACCAGCGTGAGTGGTGTGGCGTACGTCTGTCACGGCGCGCTCGGGTTGATGGGAGCCACCGGTGCCACCGGCCCAGCTGGAGCCGTCGGACCTGTTGGCCCCGCCGGGCTCGATGGGCGCGACGGGGCTCCGGCCCCGCCGGACCTGTGGGTGGCATCGGGCCGCAGGGGCCCGCGGGGCTCGACGGGATGTCAGTGAGCGGCGCGGTTGAGCCGGCGGGCGCGAACTGCGCCTTTGGCGGAACGATGTACACCAGCGCAAGCGGCGTAGCGTACGTCTGTAACGGCGCGACCGGCTTGACGGGAGCCACTGGCGCCACTGGGGCCGCGGGCCCTGCTGGTGCCGTAGGGCAAGCTGGGCCAGTCGGACCCGTCGGACCTGCGGGAGCGATCGGTCCTGTCGGTCCTTCTGGCGCAATCGGGCCTGTTGGGCCTGTTGGGCCGGTTGGCCCCGCGGGGGCAATTGGGCCGATCGGGTTGGCTGGACCGTCGGGCGCTGTCGGTCCCATTGGGCCCGCCGGCCCTGCGGGCGCCGTCGGCCCCGTTGGACCTGTCGGACCTGCTGGCTCCATGGGACCGATCGGGCCAGCCGGACCCGCGGGCGCGGTCGGTCAAATTGGGCCTGTCGGACCTGTTGGCCCCATAGGGCCCACCGGACCTGCCGGGCCTGCGGGCGCGGTCGGTCAAACAGGGCCCACGGGTGCGACTGGTGCCACCGGCGCGACTGGCGCCACGGGGTCTGCCGGGCTCAATGGTCGCGACGGGACCTCAGTGAGCGGCGCGGTGGAGGACGCGGGCGTGAACTGCGCCTTCGGCGGCATGAGGTACACCAGCGCGAGCGGCGTGTCCTACGTGTGCAACGGCGCGACTGGTGGCGCTGGTGCGGCCGGCGTCTCGGTTACGAGTGCGGTGGAAGACGCGGGCGTGAACTGTGCGAGCGGTGGCATGAAGTACACCAGCGCGAGCGGCGTGTCTTACGTGTGCAATGGCGCGACTGGCCAGCAAGGGCCTGCAGGAACATTCACGCCGGGGGCGACCGTTGCCGCCGTCTTCGGAGTTAGTCCGCAACCGCTGTTCCAGAACCAGTACTTCGTGCTCGAAGCAACGAATGCATATGCGATCCAATTGCGCAGCGTGAGCAGCACCACGGAACAGAGGTGGAGCATTCTCTACCCAACCTGGTGACCGCCTACGCCGGCCCGGGGGTTTTCATGTACCGTTGCATGGTCGCCGGCGTGAATGCGATCCTGTGCACGCAAGAGTACTGACATGCAGCTCACTCCCTCCGGTGTGGTGGCTGGTGTTGCGCTCGTGATCGCGGCTTCCTCGTGGCTGCGACCGATGACGTCGCAGCAAGTGACGCCGGGCGACGCTCGCGTGAACGACTTGCAGGCCGAGGTGTTCCGCTTGCGAGGCGAACTCGACGACACGCGGTCGGCGCTCACACGCGTCTCGTCGACTGCTTCCTGGTCTGCGGCCCTTGCGCCGCCGACGCCTGACCGGGTGGTGCCAGCTCCGACTGAGCCGCCTGCACCTTCACCCTTCGTCCACACCGACGCCCCGCGCACGTTGACCATCGAACAGGGGCGCAACGGGTCGATTGCCGTGCACAACACCGACCCGAAGCTGGCCGGTCAGGCGATGGTGGTGAGCTTCGAGCGCGCCGACGGCTCGAAGGGCCAGCTGACCATCATGGTCCCCGACGTCGGGCGCTGAGCCGAGCCAACAGACGCCCCTCCGCCATCGCGGCGGCCGACACCCGAGGGGCTTCCTCCCGGAGCGTGCTCGTGCCAGCTTGCCGCGCCCATGAAGCTCGCCTCTGCCCGATTCGTCGCGTTGTCCTTCGCCCTGGCGCTCACCGGCTGTCAGTGCGGTGGCAACGAGATCAGCGTCTGTGACCCCGCGGCCTGCGTGACCGGCTGTTGCCGCAACGGCGTGTGCGCGGCGTGTGACGGCGACGGCGGCACGGGCGGTGGTTCGGCCACCGGAGGCGGAACGACCACTGGCGGCGGCCCGACCAGCGGCGGCGGTACGGCGACCGGCGGCGGCACCACCAGTGGCGGCGGCACAGCGACGGGTGGCGGCACCGCGACCGGCGGTGGCGTCGCGACCGGCGGCGGCTCGTCCGGCCCCTATTCGTTCGACGGCGGCTGGCACATCACCCCCGCGCCTCAGCAGCCTGCGCTCGTCGGCGACGGCGGCACCACGGTGGTGATCGGCACCGGCGCCGACCCCACGTCCCAGGGCAAGTTCGGCGGCCCGTCGACCGGCAGCGGCCCCAGCGTCGTCTACCCGCCCTCCGGCGTGATGCTGCCGCCCAACACCAACACGCTCGAGTTCCACTTCATTCCCGCGGCGGGCCAGACGCTCTTCCGCTTCACCTTCAAGGCGCCCACCACCACCCTGCAGGTCTACACCGGCTGCACGCCGGTCGGCGCGGGCTGCGTCTTCACCCCCGACCCCACGTTCTGGACCAGCCTGGTCGCCTACGCGCGCGGCACCGCTCCGGTGACCTGGACCGTCAGCGGCGTCAACGGCACCTCGCCCGGCGCGGTCGGCACCTCGGCGCAGCAGTCGCTCGCCTTCACCCAGAACGACCTGACCGGCGGCATCTATTACTGGAACACGCTCGGCTCGATCGACCGCTACGACTACGGCTACCCCAACGCGCCGCGCCAGACCTACCTGCGCACCACCGACGTCGGCGCCGCGTTCTGCGTGGGCTGCCACGTGCTCTCGCGCCAGGGCAACCTCATCGCCGTCGGCAAGGACATTCCCTCGCCCGCGCCGTTCTCGCTGCTCAACGTGCAGAACAAGCAGCAGCTCAGCTCGACCGCCGGGCCGCTCACCGGCAGCTCGAACTTCTTCTCGTTCTCTCCCGACGAAAAGCACCTGCTGCTCTCGAACGGCGCGTCGATTCAGTGGCTCAACCTGGCCAACGGCGCCAGCGTGAACGTCACCACCAACGGCGCCATGCCCGACTGGTCGCCCGACGGCGAGCACATGGTCTACGCCAAGCCGCCGCAGTCGATCTTCCCCTTCGGTGCGCCCGGCGTCGACTCGGCGTCGCTGCAGGTGGCGCACTTCAACGGCAACGGCTTCGACCCGCCGGTGCAGTTGGTGCCCGCGGCCAACCAGAACAATTACTACCCGGCCTATTCGCCCGATGGTGACTGGGTGCTCTTCAACCGCTCGCCGCACAACCACAACTCGTTCGGCAACACCTCGCCCGACGACGCCGGCGTGCCTCCCGACGGAGAGCTGTGGGTGGTGCCGTCGGCCGGTGGCACGCCGCTGCCGCTCACCCAGGCCAATGGGCCGGGCGCGTCGTCGTGGCCCAAGTGGGCGCCGGTGAAGCACGACTACGCCGGTGGCCAGGTGATGTGGCTGACCTTCTCGAGCAGCCGCCCCTACGGCCTGCGCCTGGGCCAGTTCCAGCAGACCCAGTTGTGGATGGTGGCCTTCGACCCCGCGCGCGCTGCCGCCGGCATGGACCCCAGCTTCCCGGCCTTCTGGCTGCCCTTCCAGGACATCGGCAGCGGCAACCACATCGGGCAGTGGAGCGTGACGGTGGTGCGCCCGACCTGCGCGGGCACCGGCCAGAGCACCTGCGCCTCGGGCGAGGTCTGCTTCATGGGCCACTGCCGACCGGGCTGAGGTCTTCGTCAGGCGCGAGGCAGGACCACCGAGAACCGCGCCCCGCCCATGGGGCTGCGGGTGATCTCGATGCGCCCGGCGTGCTGCCCGACGATGGCGTTGCTGATGGGCAGGCCCAGCCCCGAGCCCTGGGCCTTGGTGGTGAAGAAGGGCTCGAAGATGCGCTCGGCCACCTCGGGAGGCACCCCCGAACCGCTGTCGTCGACGTGCACCGCCAGCGACCCCGCGGTGTGATCGATGGCGATGCCCACCCGCCCACCGCTGCCCGCCGCGTCGAGCGCGTTGAGCGTCAGGTTCATGAAGACCTGGCGCAGTTGATCGGGGTCGCCGCTGAGCTTCGCCGGCTGTGAGATGGTGGCGGTCAGGGCCACGTTGCGGCGGTCGGCGTCGGTCTTGATGAAGGCCACCACGCCCTCGAGCAGCGCCCGCAGGTCGACCGGCTTCAGGTTCAGGGGCGAGGGCCGCGCGAACTGCAGGAAGTCCTGCAGAATGTGCTCGAGCCGGCGAATCTCGTCGCGCACCAGCGTCAGCGGGTCGAGCAGCGGCGGCTGAATCGCCGGGTCCAGCTTGCGCACCCGCCGCTCGAGCACCGTCAACTGCAGCGCCGCCGCGTTGAGCGGGTTGCGAATCTCGTGCGACAGCCCCGCGGTCAGGGTGCCCACCGTGGCCAGCTTCTCGGCCCGCTGCGCCCGCCGCGCCAGCTCGCGCTTCTCGACCACCGTGTTCACGTGGCGCACCGCTTTTTCCAGCGTGGCCAGCAGGTCCGGCGTGGCGCAGGGCTTGATGAGGTAGGCCCACACGCCGGCCCGCACCGCCGCCGCCGCGCTCTCGACCGAGGCGTGGCCGGTCAGCAGAATCACTTCGCTGTCGGGGTTCTGTTCCTTGAGCTGCCCGGCCAGCGTGGTGCCGTCACCGTCGGGCAGCCGCAGGTCGACCAGCGCCACCTCGACCCAGTCGCGGCCCAGCGTGGCGGCCTTGACGCAGGTGCCCGCGTCACGCACCTCGTGGCCGATGGCCTCGAGAATCTCGCGCATGTTGGCGACGAAGTCGGGGTTGTCTTCCACCAACAGCACGTGACTCATCGTTCGCGGCTCAAGGCCTCGAGGCGGTCGATCAACATCGAGGTGTCGAAGGGCTTGGCCAGGCATTCCACCGACGGAGGTGCCTCGCCCGCATAGGCCGTGATGACGATGGTGTGCGCCTGGGGAAAGCGCTGCACCACCTGCTGCAACGCCGCCCCCGGTTCGCCGCCCGGCATGCGCAGGTCGACCAGCGTGGCGAAGGGTTCGACGCCGATGGCGTCGACCTCGGTCAAGGCGCGCGCGGCGACCACCGTCAGGCCCCGGCCGTTGAGCACCTCGGTCAGGTTCTCACAGAGCGCCGGGTCGTCGTCGACCACTGCGACCGTGCCCCGGCGCGCGCCGTCGAGCACCGAAATCAACCGGGGCATGGGCTGGGGCTTGCTGAGCACCGCGAGCAGGCCGTCGCCGCGGGCGGCCCGCAACTGCACTTCGTTGCTGAAGGCCGTCAGCAGCACCACCGGCACGTCGTTGTCGATGACCCGCAGCGCGTGCAGGAACTCGGCTCCCGACATCTTCGGCATGCGCATGTCGGTGACGATGGCGTCGAAGCGGGTGGTGCGGACCAGCTCGAGGGCCTCGGCCCCGTCGCTGGCCATCTGCACCTGGGCCCCATGGTCGAGCAGGATCTCGGCGAGGTTTTCACGGAAGTCGGCGTTGTCATCGACCAGCAGGTACGTTCGGCTCACGCGGTAGCTCCAGTCGTGGGCAACCATACCGTGAAACGCGCGCCGCCAAGCTCGTCGCTGCGGCCCACCTCGATTCGACCCCCGTGTCTTTCGACCATCCGCTTGACCAAAGCCAAGCCGAGCCCGACGCCGCGGGTGCGCGTGGTCACCAGGGGCTCGAACAGCCGGTTCTTCACCTCGGGAGAAATGCCGGCGCCCGAGTCGGCGACCTCGAGCGTCACGCCCTGTTCGTCGCGGCTCAACTTCACCCGCACCTGACCCGCCGGCTGCGCCGCCTGCACGGCGTTGTCGACCAGGTTGATCACGATCTGCCGAAGCTGCGTGGGGTCGGCCTGCAGCGCGGCACCCCCGGCGCCGTCGTCGACGCTCACCGTCACGCCCTCGAGCTTCACCGAGTCGAGCGCCGAGGCCACCGTCGGCGCCAGCTCGACTCGCTGGCGGGCCAGGGGGCGATCGCGAATGAGCTCGAGCAGTTGGGTGATGATGTCGTTGGCCAGCCCGACCTGCTGCGAGATGCGCTCGAGGTGGCGCTGGGCCTTGGCGTCGCCCGCGGCGTTGCCCTTGAGCACGTAGAGCGAGGTCTCGATCACGCCCAGGGGGTTGCGCAGCTCGTGGCCGATGCTGCCCACCAACTGACCGAAGGTGGCCAGCCGCTCGGCGCGCGCGTTCCGGGCCTCGAGATCTTCCCGGTAGGTGTGCAGCATGATGGCCAGGTCGATGTCGAGAATGCGCTGCAACGCGTCTCGCGAGGCGCGGCCCTCGTCGCTCGCTTCGTCGAGCGTGTTCGAGAGGTGCTCGCGCAGCGTCAGGCGCACCACGTTCATCGCGGTGACCATGAAGTGCTGGGGCAGGTTGATGAGCACGTGCACCCGGCCGATGCGCTCGCGGCGGCGCACGTAGGCGTCGTCCCACGGGCCCTCGAACAGCTCGTGCAGCCACTGGGTCAGGGTGACCTTCAGGTGCCCGACCTGGCGCTCGCCACGCTGCAGCGCTGCCCGCGCGTCGTCGTGCTGGAGCACCCGCTCGTAGAACCGCTCGACCACGTCCTGGAAGTGGGGCGAGAGCAGGGGGTGCACGACCTTCAGCCGGCGCTCGTCGTCGACGGTGAACCCCACGTAGCGCTGCAGCTCGGAGAACAGCTTCACCCAGGCACCTTTAGTGGTCGCCCGCGGGCGAGGCAATGCACGCCCTGCTCGTTTCGGTCTGCAGTTGGGCGGGCGGGGGTTCTGTGCCACAACCGGGGGCGTGCGAGATGCGCTCCGCGGCCATCTGGTGTTTGCCTGTGGTGCCGGCCTGTACGGCGTGCCTTCCGAGCTGGCCTCGGAGGTCGTCAACCTGCCGACCCTGACCCGCGTGCCCGGTGCGCCGGCCCACGTGCTGGGGGTCTTCGCCCTGCGCGGTGAAGTGCTGCCGGTCATCGACCTCACCCGGCTGCTGGGCAGCCCGCCGCCCGAGCAGGAATGGAAGCGGGCGGTGGTCCTTCGCGTGGCCCAGGGCGTGGTCGCGCTCACCGCCACCCGGGTGCTGGGGGTGGCCTCGCTCGAGGGGAACGGGGGCCCGCTGGGGAACTCGGGCGTGCAGCAGCACCTGAAGGGGCCCTTCCAGGCGCCGGCGGGTGACGTGGCGACGGTCGACCCGGAGGGCCTGGTCGCGTTCCTGGCGCGGGGCGGGTGATGACGCTCGACGGAGCGGTGCTCTGCCAGGTCGGGCCGTTTCGCTTCGCGCTCGCGGCTCACGACGTCAGCTCGATCGAAGTGCCCGATGCGCGCGGCGTCTACGCCGGTCGGTGGTTTGGCCTGGGCGACGCGTGGCCCCAGACCGCGCGTTCGGTGCGCGCACCGGGGCATCACGTGGTGGTCGACACCGTCGAGGTGCACGGCGCGACGCTGCCGGTGCTGGCCATGCCGGCGATGGTGGCCTCGCACCTGGTGACCGGCTTCGTCGACGTGCAGGGGGCGCTGGTCCCCGTCGTCTCGCTCGCGCACGCCGCGGAGCGCCGACCGTGACCCCGCACCCCACGCTGGCCGGGCGCGCGCGCTGGCTGACCTCGCCCAGCACCATCTCGGTGTTCGCCGGCATTGCCCTGGCCACCGCCTATGCCTGGGCCTCGCTCTCGATTCCCGCCGGCACCCGGCTGGCCTTCGGCGTGATCCTGGTGGTGGTGTGCGTGGTGTTCAACACGGTCGGCGACCTCGTCGAGCAGCGCCGGTTGTCGGTACTGGCCCAACTGGGGCGCGGCGCGTTGCCCGCCACACCCGAGCACCTGCTGGCGGCGGCGCTGTCGGTGGCCCGCGCGCCCGACGTGACGCTGGTGCTGGTGGCCAGCTTTCTGTCGGGTGGCGCGTTCCTGGTCGGCGTGCTGTGGAGCGCCAGCACCGCGGCTCCCGGGCAGGCGGGGCTGCGCCTGGCCTTCATCGGCCTGGTGTCGGCGCCGGTGACCTCGCTCATCGCCTCCCTCTCGATGTTCGGGCGGGTGCGCACCGTGCTGGGCGAGCTGGTCGCCGCGGGGCTGCCGGCGCCCCAGCTCTACGCGGCCCTGCCGGCGCGCTCGTGGGGCGGCCGCCTGGTGGTCTTCGCGCTGGTGGCCGCCGTCTCGCCGGTGGTGCTCATCGCCGACCTCAGCCTCGAGCGGTTCTCGGGGCTGGTGGCGAGGGTGGGCGCGGGCGACCATGCCGCGGCGCGCGCCGCCATCGAGGGCAGCTTCGTGCAGGACTTCGGGGCCCTGGCCGTGCTGGTGGCCATTCTGCTGGTGCTGGTCGCGGTCTGCGCGTGGCTGGCCGGCGACGCCATCGGCGGGCCGCTGCGGGCGCTGGCCGAGAAGACCCGACGGCTGGCGGCGGGGCGCTATGACGGCGACTTCGTGCCCGCCGAGTTCGAGAGCCTCGACGCCGCCGCCGCGCTGCACGCGATGGAGCACCACCTGCTCGAGGCCCTGCGTGCGCTCGACCAGACCAGCGCCAGCATCACCACCGCCACTGCGGCCCTGGTGGCCACCACCGCGCGCAGCTCGGAGCGGCTCGACGCCTCGGCCGCGCTGGCCCAGACCAACGCCACCACCACCGAACTGGCGCGCAGCGCCTCGCAGATCGCCGCCAACGCCCAGGTGGTCAGCTCGCTGGCCCAGCAGACCTTCGCCGCCGCGCGCTCGGGCAAGGGCAGCGCCGACGCGTTCGCCGGAGCCATGGGGCAGGTGCGCGAGGGCAACCAGGCCATCGCCGACTCGGTGGTGCGGCTCAACAAACGGGTGCAGCAGGTCGGCCGCATCGTCGGCTTCATCGATTCCATCGCCGATCGCAGCGACCTGTTGGCGCTCAACGCCGAGCTCGAGGGCCACAAGGCGGGTGAGGTGGGCCGCGGCTTCAGCCTGGTGGCCGCCGAGATGCGCCGCCTGGCCGAATCGGTGCTGCAGTCGACGCGCGAAATCAGCGGGCTCATCGAAGACATTCGCGACGCCACCAACGCCGCGGTGATGGCCACCGAGGCCGGGGTGAAGGCCACCGACGCCGGCGCTTCGCTCAGCGGTCGGGTCGGCGTGCGGCTGACCTCGATCGTCGACTTCGCCAACCAGTCCAGCGAGGCCATGCAGCGCATCAGCGAGGCCACCGGGCAGCAGCAACTGGGCACCGAGCAATTGGTGGGCGCCATGACCGACATTCTGCGCGCCACCCGCGCCAGCGCCGACGCCTCGGGGGCGATGGCCCTGGCCCACGAAGAGCTGGTCGAACTGGCCCAGGGGCTGACCCGCGCGCTGGCCGACTTCTCGGAGACCCGCCGATGACCGTCGAGGCCTGGCTGCGGGGCAAGACCACGTGGATCATGCTGGGCGCGCTGGCGGCCAATGCCCTCGGGCTGGTCCTGGTGGTGGCCTCGCTCTCGATGGTGCTCGACGCCCACGCCATGGCGCTCGAAGAGCTGGCGCTGGAAGCCACCGCTGCGGTGACGGTGGGGCTGACGGCGTTGCTGGCCTGGGTGCTGCGCCACGCCGTGACCCTGCGTGGGTTGGCCGCGCAGCGCACCGACGCCGACGAGCCCCGTCGCCTGGCGGCCCTCGCCGAATTGCGCCCGCTGGGCACCCGGGTGCTGTCGGGGACGCTGGCGGTGTGGGTCGCGGCTCCGCTGCTGGTCGCGCTCGCCTGGTGGACCACCTCGCAGGACGGCGGTCGCGGCCCGCTGCAGGTCGCCCTGGCCGGGGTGCTGGTGGGCCCGCTGGTGGCCGTGTGCGCGGCGCTGCTGGTGACCGTGCGCGTGCACGAAGTCATTTCCCGGCTCTCGGTGGGCCTGGGGGTGGGCGCGGTCACCGGGGCCACCGAGCCGGTGGTCGCCTCGACCCGCACCAGCATCGTGGGCTTCACCGTGCTCTTCGTGGTGCTGCCCTCGACGCTCCTCATCGACCTGGGGGTGGTGTCCATCGATCGCCTGATGGACCAGTTGGTCGATGCGGCGCCAGCCGCGCGCCAGGTGCTGGCTGCCAGTGGCGTGCGCTGGTTGATGGGGCAGTTCACGCTGGTCATCGCCGCTCTCGCGGTGCTGGCGGTGGTGACGGCCCGCGCCGGCACCGCGGTGCTGGCCCGCCCGCTCAACCAGTTGACCCTGCACGCGCACCGCGTGGCCCAGGGCCGCCTCGCGCCGCAGGTCATCGCGGCCGACGGCGAGGTCTGGTTGGTCACCCGCGTCTTCGCGCAGCTCGAGGCCCGCCTGACCCGCCTGGTTCGGCACCTGGGCCGGGCCGGCGACGCCGTGTCCCGCGCCACCTCGACCCTGTCCGACACCTCGCGGCGCTACGAGGGTACGGCCGCCGACCAGGCCGCTGCGGTGAACCAGACCTCGGCCACCACCGCGCAATTGGCGCTCAACGCCCGACAGGTCGCCGCCTCGGCCGCCTCGGTGCAGGACCTGGCGCGGCAGACGCTCGAGGCCGCCGAGCAGGGCCGCGCCGACGCCGAGGCCTTCCAGGCGGCCGTCGAGCGCATGCACCTGGACAACGCGGCCATCGCGACCGCGGTCGACCGGCTCGAGAAGAAGGTGCTGCAGATCGGCCGCATCATCGAGCTCATCAACACCGTGGCCGAGCGGAGCGATCTGCTCGCGCTCTCGGCCGAGCTCGAGGGCACGCGCGCGGGCGAGGTGGGGCGCGGCTTCGCGCTGGTCGGCGCCGAGATGCGGCGGCTGGCCGAGAACGTGCTCGAGTCGACCGCCGAAATCGACGGGCTCATCGGCGAGATTCGCGAGGCCACGCTGCGCACCTCGAGTGCCACCGCCCGGGGCTCGACGTTGACCTCGAGCAGCACCGCGCTGGCCGAGCAGGTCACCCGCTCGCTGAGCGCGGTGGCCGAGCTGGCCCGGCAGACCTCGAGCCAGCGCCGCGCCATCTCGCTGGCGACCCAGCAGCAGGAAAGCGGCACCACCCAGTTGTCCGACGCGATGGGTGAGATTCTCGAGAGCACGCGCGATCGCCTGTCGCTGACCCACGACGTCACCGCCGCCAACCAGCACCTGCTGACGCTCGCCGCCCGGCTCGACGAGGCGGTCAGGCGCTTCCGGCTGGACGAGCCGGCATGACCACGCCCCGCGAGAAGCTGCTCGCGCAGTTCCACGAGCTGGTCACCGAGCGCCTGAGCCGGGTCACGCGCGCGCTCACCACGCTCGAGGCCGGGGCCGATCTCGAAGCCGGGCGCGCCGTGCTGCGCGATTTGCACGGGCTCAAGGGCGAGGCCCGCATGATGGGCTTCGGGCCCGTCAACGCGCTGGTGCACGAGATGGAGGAGCTGGTGCGGGTGTGCGAACCGCTCGGCTTCGCGCTCTCGGCGGCGAGCGTCGACGCGCTGCTCGCCGTAGCCGACGCGGTCGCGGTGCTGGCCGGCGCCAGGGAAGGCCGCCCGCCCCCGGTCGACGAGCTGGCGGCGTGGCTGAAGACCGCCATCGAAGCCGAGACCCGGCGCAGGCCGGCTCCCTCGGCGCCCCGGCCTTCGGCGCCCGCGCCGACTGCGTCGCGCCCGGCCGACAGCTCGATGCGCATCTCGCAGCACAGCCTCGAGGTGCTCACCTCGGCGGTCAGCTCGCTGTTGCAACGGGCGCGGCGGCACGAGCTGGTGCTGGCCCAGCGACGCGAACTGGCGCGCGAGCTGGCGGCGCTGCACCGCCTGGCCGAGGAGCTGGGCCCTGCGGCCAACGACTTCGCCGCGCGGCTGGGGCAGGCCAAGGAACTGGCCGGCGAGAACAACCGCCTCTCGGTGATGCTGGCCACCGACGAACTGCGCGACCTGAGCGCGCTGTCGGAAGAGGTCACCAGCCTGCGCATGGTGCCCTTGAGCGTGCTCTTCGACCCCTGGCCGCGCCTGGTGCGCGAGCTGGCGCGCAGCCTGGGCCGCGAGGTCGACCTGAGCATCGCCGGTGAGGGCGAGCAGGTCGATCGGGTGGTGCTCGAGGCGTTGACCGAACCGTTGATGCACCTGGTGCGCAACGCGGTGGACCATGGTCTCGAGAATGCCGACGAGCGGGTGGCGGCCGGCAAGAGCCCGCGTGGCTCGCTGCACCTCGAGGCCTCGCGCGAGGGCGAGCGGGTGGTGCTGCGGGTGCGTGACGACGGCCGGGGCATGGACCCCGCGCACTTGCGCCAGGTCGCGGTGACCCGGGGCTTGCTGGGCGAGGCCGAGGCGGCGCGGCTGCCCGACGCCGAGGCCATCGACCTCATCTTCGCGCCGGGCTT